>JAPLNQ010000224.1 GCA_026401075.1 Planctomycetia bacterium | reverse complement strand
GTCGGCCGATCGCCTGGCACGGTCGAGAAACGCCATCTCGCCCACCATCGTTCCCACCGAGAAGCTTGCCACGCGGTTGCCGGCCCCATCGACTCCTCCCAGCCAGACGCCGACGACCCCTTGGGTGATGAGGAGAAGATTAGTCGCCTCTTCACCAGCGGTGATGAGTTTGTCTCCGCTGGCATGGGAACGGTGCGTGAGCAGTTCGACGAATTGGGCGAGTTCTTCGTCGGAGAGGCCGTCTGTGATCTCGAAATTGCGGAAGTCAAGGCATACCTTCTCGAGCGAGACATGGATCGCTTCGAGTAACGCGTCCTCGCAGCACTCCAGGGCGCTGTCGGTGGATTGGAAACGGAAAAGCGTCTCGACGTCTCGGCGATCGGTGGTCAAGACAACGGCCTGTTCACGGACGATCGGAAGCCGCTGGGTATTGGTGAAGTAGACCGTGACACTCTTGTGGCGGAGATTGTTCGCAAGGGCGAGGAGCATTCCCACCGCGACATCGTTGATTGCAGCGACATGATGGAAGTCCAAAATCACAGCGAATGGCTCACCCGTCCGACCGCTGATGTCGCGGACGATCGGTTCGGTCGTGGAAAATGCCAGATTACTCTGCATCTCGACGACATGGATCCGCGCACCGTGGTCGCGGAGCAGGTTCCGTTGCGATGAATGCCGTGTGCGACTCGAACTGCGCTCGGCAGCGGTGTACGCCAGTCGTCGGCTCGTGTGCGCGCAATACGGTGGATTGAATTGATGCAGTGCCCAGGCTTTCGACAGTTCCTCGCACACCTTGATCGCGCGAGCGCTGTTGCCCTGGGCGTCGAGGCGCGGGGAGTAGACGCCGATTCCCAATTGACCGGGCAAAACCGCCAAGACACCACCCGATACGCCGCTTTTGGCCGGCATGCCGACCTTATAAATCCAGCCGCCGGAGAAGTCGTACATTCCGCAGGACGCCATGACGCTTAGCACGTTCTCGACATGCTTGCCGTCGATCGCCCGCGCCCCTGTCACCGGATTGATTCCCTGGTTGGCGAGCGTGGCCCCCATGAGGGCCAGATCCGCGCAGGTGACCGCGATAGCGCACTGACGGAAATAGGTGTCTACAACATCGTTAGGCTCCTCAATCAGAACGTCAAAGTTACGAAGAAGGTGCCCGATGGCGCGGTTGCGGTGACCCGTGCGATGCTCCGACTCGTACACGTCGCGGTCAATTTGCATCGGATGCCCGGTGTAACGGGCGAACATCTCGAGGATTCGTTCGATCCGTGCCTCGGGAGACTCAGCCACAATCTGACCGGTGGTGGCGATAGCCCCGGTGTTGATCATGGGATTCAGCGGACTGCCGGTCGTCTTGTGGAGGCTAATGGCATTGAAGGCGTCGCCGCTCGGCTCGACACCGACCTTCTCCAGCATGGCATCCGCGCCATGGTCATCGAGAGCCAGTCCGTAAACAAACGGCTTGGAGATTGACTGGATCGTAAACGCATGCCTTGAAGCACCTGCTTCGTAGACATAGCCGTCGATGGTAGCGATGCAGATGCCGAACGCCTCCGGATCCGCCTTCGACAACTCGGGGATGTAGGAGGCGACCTCACCGTCCCGGTAGGTGGCGTATTTTGCCAGGAGAGAGTCGAGGAAGGACTGGATCGGAGAGTGAATCAAGGCGGTGGCCGCCATGCAACGTCGTCCGTGAGTATCTGTTATGACTGTTCAACGCGATGCCGGCCGCACGCCGACGCGCTGATCATACCATCTGGTTCACATAGATCCGGGAGTTCCGAGATGACCCGGGAGGCGGTGGTGGACGGAGCGTAAGGAGGTGGACGTGAGGCCGGCTGACGGGAGAATCCGCCAGAGTGCCGTGCGAGACCGCATGCCCGATCTGCCGGAACGTGCGATCAGCGTTTCGCCGGGGCTGCCTTGAGGTAGGCCGCAATGCAGTTTGCGATTTCGTGCACCAGCGCCGGAATGGTCATCGGCGCGCCGCTGACTTCGTTGTCGTCAAACATCATCTGCTGTGCCAGAGCCGCAAACACCAACCGCCAGGCCACGTTGGTCGCGGTCGCCGGATCGGCATGGGCGATCTCCTCGCGGTGGCTCAGCACGAGCGTGGTGAAGATGCCGGCGAACACGGCGTTCGCCCGGATGCCTTGAGCCCGTAGGTTTGGGTCGGCCGAACGGTGGAGAACGAAGAAGCGGGCTGAGTTGCGATACTCCTGCGTGGCCGTGAAGAGGTGCGAGAGGAACACCTCGATCGCGCCTGCCAAGGTCTTTTCGTTGCCGGCTGCTGCGACCGCCACGTGCGCGGCGCCTCCGAGCC
>JAPLNQ010000029.1:3247-4385 GCA_026401075.1 Planctomycetia bacterium | reverse complement strand
TACTACTCCGGGCGTTAAATACTTGACTTATACGCTTTGCCTCGCTATAGTCGGTGCATGGCACACAAAGACGCTCGCTCACTGTCATCCGAGGCCCAAGAAGACCTTCGCCGTCGCGTGATCGAGGCGATCCTGACGCAAGGGATGAAGAAGGCCCACGCGGCAAGGACGTTCGGGGTCTCACGCCAGGCGATCAACAACTGGCTGGCAGCTCACGACCGCGGCGGCGACGCAGCCCTGGCTGCGAAGCAGCAAGGGCGACCGAAGGAACGAACAATCGCCCCAAAGCAGCAAGCGAAGATCGTTCGGGCCATCCAAGGCAAGTGCCCCGACCAACTCAAACTCCCTTTCGCCCTCTGGACCCGCGAGGCGGTTGTCGAACTCATTAAGACACACACCGGACGGAAGGTTTCGGTCTGGACGGCAGGCCGATACCTGAAGGATTGGGGCTTCACGCCCCAGAAGCCGGTGCGGCGAGCCTATGAGCGCAACCCTGTTGCCGTGCAAGCCTGGCTCGACAAGGAGTACCCAGCCATTCGCAGGCGTGCAAAGGCCCAAAACGCCTTGATTCTTTGGGGAGATGAGATGGGACTTCGGTCAGACGACACCGTCGGACGCACCTATTCTCTACGGGGCCAGACACCGATCGTTCCCGCGACTGGCCGCCGATTCGGGTGCAACATGATCTCGGCGATCAGCAATCTGGGCCGCCTGTGGTTCATGGTGTTCTCATGCCGCTTCAATGCCGATGTCTTCATCCGCTTTCTTGCTCGGCTCCTGAAATCTACTGATGGCAGGAAGATCATACTGATTATCGACTCGCATCCCGCCCATAAGGCGGCCAAGGTGGCCCGCTGGATCGAGGCGAAGCGGGAGCGGAAGACCATGCTGGAACTTTGTTTCATGCCAGGCTATAGCCCGGAACTCAATCCAGACGAGTTGCTCAACCAAGACACCAAGCAGGCTATGCGGCGGCAAAGGCCTCGCGATCAATCGCAGATGATCGCCAACACCCGATCGCATCTGCGACGTCGCCAGAAGCAGCCGGGCATCGTTCGCAACTTCTTCAAAGAGGAACATGTTCTATACGCGGCGGCTGCCGGGTAGAAACGTCAACTATTGGATGCTCCCCGTAGTA
>JAPLNQ010000029.1:0-3157 GCA_026401075.1 Planctomycetia bacterium | reverse complement strand
AGAGCGAGAGCATGAAGCCGTCCTTGCCACGAGCCGAGCCGTGGCAGGTGCCCGCATTGCATCCGGCCCGGAAGAAGACAGGCATCACATCGCGGCGAAAGCTCGGCACCTCGGGAGTGGTCGCTGCCGCAGGAGCGGAGCCTTCGGCACCGGCTGCCGGGATGCTTCCCAGCACGATGGTCAGCGGAATGACCAGCGGAAGGGCCAGCAGGAATGGGAGGAGGACGCGGCGCATCGTGGGTTGCCTTATCGAGAAGATGGAAACAGCGGCGCTGTTGCCGCGCTGTTGATTCATGATGTCAGGGCCGCGGATCGACCCGCAACACGCCCTGACCGCTTTTCTGCTTGATCTGCTGTCCGGCCTGGGTCACGGTAAGCTCGCAGACGATGTCCTTTGTGAACCCGATCAGGGCGTCGTCGGTGGCTTCGATGTCGAAGGCGATCTCCTGGGTCTCGCGAGTGATCGAGGGCAAGGGCTCGTGCACCTCCACGCCCTTGGGCAGGCCCACGAGCCGGACCGGCGCCGTGCCTTCGAAGGGCGTCTTGTGCGTCAGCTTCCAGGTCATCTTCTTCCGCTCGCCCCGCCGCACGCTGTCGGGCTCGGTGGCAAACTGCACAAATGCTTCGGCCCTGACCAGCTGAACGATCTTTGAAGACACCCGGATCTGGCCGTCGCCGGTCCTCCCCTGTTCGCCGCGATCCTTCGTGTAGGCGGTGACGACCAGCGGGATGGGCCCGAGCGGCGAGTTCTGATCGGCAGCCAGCTGCAAGACACCCTGCGTCTCCCCCGGGCCGATCACCGCCTGCGGCGGCACGCCGATGCCGGCCGGCTTCCAATCGCTCTGGAAACCGACCGATCCGTCGAAGCCGTCATGCCGCACGAGCCGCACCGGAATCGCCAGTTCGCCGCCGCGGACAATCGGCGTTGGCGGCTCGTCGATCTCGATCGAAAATGGCGGCTTCTCCAGCACAGCGAGCATGAACCGGTCGAGCCGCACGGTCTTCCAGGCGTCGCCCCCGGCTTGTTGTTGAAGGGAAGGTTTTGGTGCATGGAGCTGACAAGCGTCTTTGTCGGATCGATCGGCCGCAGCGTGAGCTTGATGACGGCAGCAGCGAGCGGCGCGTCGGCGGTCGCCTCGAACTGGATCGGCCACTGTGTGGCCCCGGCCGGCACGCGGTTGGGCAGGAGCGTGACACCGGCGGGCAGGCCCTCGGCCACGATCTCGGCCTCGCCCTTGAATGTGCTGCCCTGGCAGGGCATGAGATTGATATTCACCGTCCAGCGGTCACCCCGTGGGATGGCCAGGCTCGCCCACTTGGGTGCCTCCCACCAGTAGAGCGTCCACGGCAGCACGAGTTGCATGCCGTCGCGGGCCGGCTCGACCTCGATCCGGTAAACGGCAGTCGCCGATCCGCCGTCGACCAGATCGGTTATCGCGATCACATGCTCGCCGTCGACCTTCGGTTCCCAGATCACCGAGGGATCGATCGCCTCGGGCAGCACCGACCCGCCGTAGGCGGAGATGCCGAAGGTGTCACGCTCCTCGCGGTCGGAGGAAAACTTCACAAGCGGCTTGGCAGCCGGCTGCCCATCCACCGCCGGCGGCGTGATCTCAATCCGCGGCTGCAGCGCCGATCCGACCGCTCCGGCAAAGACACGCACCCGGTAGCGATCCCCCTTCTTCACAGTCAGGCGAAACCGGTCGACGTCGCCCGGCTCCGCGATGATGCCGTTGAGCGCGACCGGCAGGGAGGTAACGGCCGTCTCCGCGGCGGCGGCGTCTTCGAGCAGGTTGGGCATCTCGCTCGACCGCAGGAGCATCGGCGTGGGCCAATCGCTCGCATGGCCGAACATGCCCGGCTCCTTGGGAAGAACCACCGTCTCCGTAAACTCGCCGAGCGGATCGCCCAGAAACCTGATCGGCACGGCCTGGCCCGCGGGCCCGCCGGGGGGATACGCCGCCAGCGGCCGCCGCCAGTCGCCGATGTGAACAACGTAGGGCGCCGCCAGGTTTGTCAGCGTGGACCGCTGCACTTCCACGAACACGAACGCCCCGGCCGGGCCGTCGGCAAGCGGCGGCAGGTCACTCGGCAAGCGGAACGACACAAACGGATCCTGCACGTGCAGCGGGTTGTCGTCATTGATGGCAAGCTCCCGTCCGGCCGCGTCCAGCACCCGCAGTTTGAGGTCATAGCCCGAGTCTTCCCCGTGGCCGTGGGTGAAGTCGCTGATCCTCACGCTGTCGACCTGCGCCGTGAATCGCCCGCCAGGCTTGACGGGCACCCGGTAGATGTCGACGTCGCCGATGGGGCGGCCATCCATCATGCCATGCACCGACACGTTGCTTTCCACCGACATGGCCGATGCGAGGCTGTCGTTGTCCTTTATGCCGCGGTCCTTGACGGCCTCCACCTCCTCGACGACCGGGAAGGGCGTGACGTTAAACGTGGCCGCCATCGAGAGCTGCGTCAGCGACCGCACGCGAAACACGTGCTCGCCCACGGGGCAGTCGGGGGCGATCTCAAACATGCACTTCAGTCGCGGCCAATACGGCACGGGCTTCTCTGGCGGCTTACCGATCGGTTCGATCGACACCACGCGAATACCGGGGCGGTAGAAGACGATCTCCTGGGCGTCGAGGAGATACGAGCCATTGATCGTCACCTCGACGGTTTTGCCGCGCTGGCCGATCCGCGGCCGCACCGAGTCGATGGTGTTCCAATTTCCGGCCTGGGCGGCCGCCGCCGCGGCCAGCCACGCGCCGAAACTGAGGCAGAAGGAGGCCGCGGTCCAAACGGGAAAACGAGTGGTACGAAGCATCGCGTGGCTCCCGGGAAAAATCGTCGCTCGGCCGCCGCTGCGGGCCCGATCAGGCGAGGATGCCCTTCACGATCGCGCCGTCCTTGATGATCTCGATCGGCCGGGTGCCGAAGGCGACGAGTTCCTTGTCGGCGTCGATCCCGAGCAGGTTGTAGACGGTGTATTGCAGGTGCTCGAGCGGCACCGCGTCACGGGCCGGTTCGCCACCGACCGGGTCGCTCGCCCCGTGGATCACGCCACCGGCGATGCCGCCACCGGCCATGAGCATCGAGTAGCAACGGGCCCAGTGGTCGCGGCCGCTGTTGGAATTCACCTTCGGCGTGCGGCCGAACTCGC
>JAPLNQ010000152.1 GCA_026401075.1 Planctomycetia bacterium | reverse complement strand
TTCAACAGCGTGATCCAAGCCTTGAAGTACGCTGCCCGTGGCTTCCGCTCGTTCACCAATTATCGAACGCGAATCCTGTTCTTCTGCGGCAAACTGGATCTTAAGCAGCAGTTACAGTGCCACTAAAAGTCCCGAAGAACCCCCGGGCACGGTGGTGTGGGTCTACGGCTCGCTCGTCAAGCCCGGCCGATTTCATGAGTGGTCCGATGTCGATGTGGCGCTCGAATCGCTGCCCGCCGGCATGACCCTCGAATATCTGCAGAGCCTGCTGTCCGCGGACGTGGGTCGCGAGGTAGACGTCTGCCTCATCGACCGCACCCGACTGAGGCCCGTGATCGAAGGGAGCGGCGAACGATGGATCGCATAGCACTCCAGATCTTGGAGGATGGCCGGGCGATGGGTCGCCGCGGGGCCGGTGATCACGCCGATCTTCGCCTGCTTTGAAGCCCGGTTTTCCCTCAGCGTGCGGTACGGGCGTCCAAGCAGAGGCCGCGGGCTATCCTCGAATCAACGGTTCAACAAAAGCCCGAAGGGCCTGAATCCACCCGAGCCAGATCACCCTGTCCCTGCCGTCTGCGATCGAGATTGAGTCGTAGCGGAACGTCGTACCAAACTGCGTGAGCCGGTCGATCTCGGCCAGTTTCTCCGGAAGTTGGATTCCCTCCGCGGAGAGTAGTTCGACAAGAACACGCAGATTGTGAGTCTTGGGATAGTCAACTCCGCGTGCGGCGAGGAGCGCCTTGAGCATTTTCTCGGCCGCCTGTTGCGCATGAAATCCGATCAGGTCGTCTTCGATGTCTCGATCGTCCAGCAGCTTTTCAACGGCCAACTCGTCCTGCTTCGCTTTGCGAAGAAGAACCTCCGGACGATCAGGCGGCATAGAGCACCCGACCTTCACACTGAGCGGCCCGTTCGACCGTGCCAGCCTGTGCGGACCGCTCTTCGAACTCAGCCTCACTGACAAGTAGTATGTCAACCGGGATCGTAAGGCCTGCGAGCGCACGATCGAGTTCAACGAGTTCCTCATGACGGTTGACGATGTGAGCCTTGATGACCATGAGGTCAACGTCGCTTCTCACATCGGCATCACCGCGGGCCCGAGATCCGAACAGGATGATCCGCTTTGGGCGGGCTGTCGCCACGAGCCGTTCGACAGCGGCCTGCACCTTATCGGCAGTAGGAGCCCACGGCGGTGTGATCGTTGTCGCCATCAGGAGTATCGTAGTCAAAGGCAGCCAGCAGGGCCACGTTCTCGACCGGCTCGCCGATCTCGTGCCGCCGCCACGGAAGCACCGGCATCGCCTACCGACTTGAAACAAGCCAGGGGTGTTCGCGACAAACCACCGGCTGCAGCCTACCCCACGGCAAACATCGCATCGCCGCGATCGTGCGGCGGGCTTCCCGGCGGTTGCTTTTGTCACTGCCTCTTTGTACACTTAATGCTTATTCACTGCGGCGCGGCGTGCTCAGCCCCAGTGATGTACCTCGCTAAAAAGAGCCTCGAGTGACGTCCCTTGAACAGGCAATCGATTTGATTGGCCGCCTCACGCGTGGTGAGAAGGCGCGTCTGGTGAGAGACATTGTCTCACAGCTCGACGAAAGTTTTCCCGGGATCGATACCCTGCCGGATGTCTGCGGCGGTGAGCCTTGCGTCGTTCGCACGCGTATTCCCGTGTGGCTGCTCGTTCAGACCCGTAGGCTCGGGGCTAGCGAGGCCGACCTGTTGCGGGCCTACCCGACGCTGCGTGCCCAGGATCTGGTCGAGACGTGGGCCTACTGGCATGCCCACCCGGCCGAAATCGAGCAGCAGATCCGCGACAACGAAACCGCCTGAGGACTCCGCTTGGTGGCCAAGTTGTACACGAATGAAAATGTTCCGCTCCCCGTGGTGGAGGAACTGCGCCTGCTGGGGCACGACGTGATGACCGTGCAGGAAAGCGGGCTTGGGGGGCAATCCGTTCCCGACCGTACGGTGCTGAGGTTCGCGATCGATCAAGGCCGCTGCCTGATCACGCTCAACCGTCGGCACTTCGTGAAACTCCACGAAGAGACTCCAGGACATCCTGGAATCATCGTGTGCACAACCGACCATGATTTTGTAGCGCTCGCCACTCGAATCGATGCGGCCGTCCGCGGCAATCCCTCTGTCGCGGGCACACTGATACGCGTGAATCGGCAACACTGATCACGCATGATGCCACGAGGTCTTGCGACCTCGGCCTGCTGCGATCTATGCGACGGCAAACATCGCATCGCCGCGATCGCGCGGCTGGCCGCCGCCGAGCCAGGTCGTCCAGCCGAGCCGCGATCCCGACAGGGCCATCGCTTGTTCGTCGCCGCCAAGTTGGCACCGCGGCACCGCGGCGGCCGCGAGCACCAGCCGCACCCGAATCTCAAACTGCGGGCCCGCATAGAGCCGCAGCAGATCGCCGAGCGCCGCGAGCCGCTCACTGCCGGGCAGCCGCGACCGAAAGTCGCCCGCGGAGAGCGGCCCCACGGCCACTTCAAACGTCGACTCCACATCCCAGACGCGACGGCCCGCGATCGCATCAACACCCAGGCGGGCGTTGAGCCCCTCAGGCCGGTCGCGGCTCGCAAGCGCCGTCTGATCCGGCTGTTCCAATTCCAGCCAACGGCCCACGAACTGCTCCACCCGCACCGGCACGCGGTAAACGTCACGGAGCACTCGCTCGAGCGACTCGGCCGACCGCGGCTGGCGGGAGAAGTGGGCCGCGTGCCGCAACACGATGTCATCGCTGGCAACGAGCCGCTGCGCCAAACCCTTACCGCCCAAGCCGACGAGCGACGCGACCGTTGCAGTCACCGGATCACGAGGTGTCTCGGCCGCCTCGTCCCACCATACTCCCTCACCGGTGAAGGCGGTCAATTGCTGCTGCACCGCGGGACGGTATTTCGCCCAGGCGTTGCAGAGGGTCGCCGTTATCCGCTGCTCAAAGATGTCGAGAAACTCACGGAGTGTTGTGTCACGAAACCGTCGATACCGCTCCACGACGAGCGATGAATAGTGCCGGGGCAGCGTGCCGGCCGGACCGATCATCCCGAAGCAGGCGAGATCGAGATGCACGCGGCCGAGTGAGTCGTGTTCGCCGGCCGCCTCGGATGGCGGGTCGCGGCGGATCGCGGTGATCGCCCCCTGGGGAAAGCCGAGCGTCGGGGAAGAATGAAATCGTATGGGCGTCCGCAACACCAATCCGCTTACCCGGCTCCCGATGATCGGCGGTGCTGTCTCCCCTAACACCGAAGCCTCCTCGACCGCCTCGGCAAACAGAAGCCGCACCGCTTGAAACAGTTCAAACCGCTGCGGCTCGGCATACAGGCGTTCTAAGACGGGATGTTTTGGCACATGGCTCTCGGCCGCCTGGCTCCCGGCAGGCGTCTGGTTCTCAGCGGGCGTCTGGCTCTCGACGGAGATCGGGCCGACTGCAGAGTGGTCACTCATGCGAGCACCCTGCCTCCTGCCCGCGGCGGCCAGGTCCACTGCTCCCGCCGGCTCTCCCGCTCCCGCGACGTGGAGACCAACCGCGTGAACGCGTTGATGTTCACCCAGCCCCCGAGGAACCGGTCGATGACGCTCGAGAAGAGGTAGGCCGCCCCGTCAGAGAATCGCTCCTCGTCGATTTCGAGACGAATCTCCACACCCTGGCAGACGCCGCCACGTTCGCCGACCCGGGCCGCCACACGGCGGCTCGACACGCCGACGATGCCCTGAATCCACCGCTGCTTCTGGTCGTAGTCGTCGAGGTCGTCGAGGAGGTAGAGCCGGAGCATCTCCCGCAGGGCCTGCGGGGCGCGGCCGTCGCCTGAGTCGGCAAGCGAGAGATGGTTGAGCGAGAGGTGCGAGATGATCCGCCAGGCGGCACCACGGCCGGGCAGCGTTCGCAGCGGCCGCGTGGGCCGCGTCAGGCAGGTGACCGCGCCCACCGGCCCCTGGCCGTCCGGCAACGTCAGCCGCGGCCGCCCGATGGCAAACGGCAATCGCGCGGGCAGATTGCGGTTGGTGCAGACGGCCCTCATATGAACGATCAGATCGGCCACGGCGGCGGGGCCGCCGGCCTCGTCCACGACCGAGAGCCAGCTGTCGGTGGCGGCGTCGGTCACACCGTCGGGCCGTGGCTCACGATGCGTCCGCCGGGATGCTAGCCACCGCAGTCGCCGCTGCGGACCGACGGCCGCAACCGACGTTGTTTCGGCGCCAGATGCCACGGCGTAGAACGGCAGCACGTCCACGGGCTCATCGCCCGCCCGCCCTGCCTGCACCGATTCCAGCGAATAGACCTCCACCGCCCGTGGGCGACGGGCATCGGGAGTGATGCAGTATTCGCTTCGCGCTCCGTCGATTCGCATGGGGTCGAGCTGCTGGGTGAAGAGGTTGACGATCGGCGTGCAGCCCAGTCGGATCGCGCGGGGCGACAACACCCGCTCCAGTTCGCGGCTGGTGGCCGAGAGCAGGATCGACACGTGCATGGTCCTGCCGATCCGTCCGATCACCTGCGGCGTGAGCCCCTTGAGATCGACGAAGAGGAATTTCTGCGGGAGCGCGAAGAATTCCGACAGCAGCCGGTAGCCTGAAAAGCTCCGCGGATCATCGGGAATCGCCGCATCGGCCGGGTCAAACCCGGCGGCCACCAGCCTGTCCCGCGGCAGCACCACGGCCTGGGCATCGGTGGGGCCATCGGCGATCACCACGCCCAGGCATCTCGTGAGCAGCAGTTCGTAGAGTTCGTACATCGACTGCCCCGCCTCGGCATGAAGGTGCAGCCGCAGTGAGTCAAGCGGCATCTGGCCGACGCGGACTTCGCTGGAAAGCGTCTCGATCGCCAGCGAGAGCACGGCCACGGTGCCGGCCGGAGGCACGATCGGTAATTGGAACGGTGGTCCTGAGAGAGCAGCCGCCGCCACCCTGAGCGGCCAGAGCCGTTGTTCGAAGCAGGTACGGTAGCGACACCGCTCCCCCTCCACCTCCTCAGTCTCCACCGGCGTACCGCGAGGGATACGGTAGCCAGATGTCAGCTGCGCCTGCTTCGGATCGATGGCGAATTCTGTGATGGCCAGCGACGGCACGGGCCGCAGGTAGTGGGGATAGAGAAGATCGAGCAGGCCATCGGTGAGTTCCGGGTAGTCGTCGTCGAGTCGTTTCTGCACGCGGGCGGCCAGGAACGCGACTCCCTGCAGCATCCGCTCCACGTGCGGATCTTGCGACTCATCGCGGCCGAGGCTGAGACGGCCCGCGATCTTTGGGTGCTGCTCGGCGAATTCGCCCGCCAGCGTCCGCAGGATCGCCAGTTCACGGTCATAGTAGGGAAGCAGGTCATCGCTCATTTCGCACCCTCCACCGCAAACTCACCGCTGGACATGTCGAGCGACGAAGAAAAAAGCACCGGCTCACGCAGCGGCTCTACGACGAGCACGGCCTCGATCTCGAACCGCACGCGGCGGTCGATCGGCTTCTTGCCTTCCGCGTCGATGACGGGCCGCACCCGCACACCCTGGAGCCGAGGCTCAAAGGCCTGGATCGATTCCTCGATGAGTCGGCACAAGAGTCCGAGGTCGTGGTCCTCCCGAACCTCCATGCTCTGCAGGTCGGGCAACCCGTAATTGAGCAGCGACGTTTTCAGTTCGGTATACGCCTCGGGAATCGCCGCCAGCAGTCGATGGGCGTTGAGCAGGTTCTGCAGGTCGCGGCAGAGGCTTGCCTTGAGCACGCGGACCACCTGCACCTCCCGCCACGCCGGTTCCCTGCTCTCCTCCGGATGGTCGTCGAGCAGCCGGTCGAGCAGGCTGGGGAGGAGCTGAATCTCATTGGGGATCGACTTGGCCATAATGCGAATCCTACCCTCGAGACTGGCGTTTCTGCCACGCGGAAACGGTCCGCCCGATCTTCCCCGTGCTACAACATCGCCTCGCCCGTCAGTTCTTCGAGGAACCGCGACCGTGCACACGACAACGCCTCCCTCCACCGGCTACGTCACCGACGTTGCCTACCTGCCCGGCTACTACCCCTTCATGGCCCCGGCCCGCATGCGATACGTCGCGTCGCTGCGGGGCATCCGGCCGCCAACGGTCAGTGAGGGGTTCGACTTCCTTGAACTCGGCTGCGGCTTCGGCAGCACGCTCCTGACGCTCGCGGCGGCGAACCCGCAGGGCCGCTTCACCGGCGTTGACTTCATGCCCGTGCACACCGAGCAGATCGATCGGGAGGTCGCCGCCACGAACCTACGCAACGTGCGGGTGCTCTGCGCCGACTTCGCGAAGATGCCCGCCGACCTGCCGAAGTTTGACTTCATCGCGCTCCACGGCGTGTTCAGCTGGGTCAGCCCGGAACTGCGGCAGTGCGTGCTCGAGATCATCCGCCGGCACCTGAAGCCCGACGGCATCGTCGAGGTGACCTACAACTGCATGCCCGGCTGGTCGAGCCTGCTCCCCGTCCGCACGCTGCTGCAACACTTTGCCGGGCGGGCTCAGGGCGACAGCATCGCCCGCGTCCGTCAGGCGCTGGCGATCGTCGCCGAGATGCGCAAGGCCGACATCCCCATCTTTCACGACCAGCCGTTGGCGGCCCAGCTCGTCGACAAGCTCATGCAGGCTGACCTACACTATGTGGCCCACGAATACCTCAACGAACACTGGACGGTGTTCCACGTGGCTGACGTGCTGGCGATGTTTGGCGGCATCGGCCTTGGGTACGCGGGCCGGCTCCCCTATCACCACAACCACTGGGAGCTCTGCGCGAAGCCGCAATTTGCCAGACAGTTTCAGGCCGCCGACATACTCACGCTCGAGACGCTCAAGGACCACCACGCCAACGCGATGTTTCGCTGGGACCTTTTTTCTCCACGGCCGCGGGAGGCATGGACACCGCGGCAGCGGGCCGACGCGGCGGCCGATCTCTTCTTCCGCATCGCGTCGCCCCAGGCGTCGCTGCCACACACCGTCACCTACGGCGGCGTGTCGGCCGGCATTGCCGGACCGCCCCACGACCGGATGCTCGAGGTTATGGGGCACGCCAGTTGGTCACTGTCGATGCTGCTCGATGAGCCGCAGCTGGCGGCATTCACCTCCGAGGCGCTGGTCGAGGCGGTGGACGCGGCCGTGGCGATGGGGCTGTTTCGCGTCGATGGCGGCCCCGTGATCGATCCGATTCCGCCGGCCGAGACAATCGCGAACGCGCCGCTGGCCGTACCGCTGGCCTTCAACCGCCGGGCGCTCACGCGGGAGGACATCGTCAACGAGCAGGTCGGCCTAGCGAGCCTGCGGACCGGCGCGGGGCACGAGATCGGCGACCTGCACGCCGTCATCCTCGATGAGCTGATGACGGGCGGTCGCGAGGGCCTCGAGGAACGGATTGCCGATCGGCTCATCCGCACGGAAAAACATCTGCGGGAGCACACCACGGGCCGGCCGATCACCGATCCAGCCGAACGAGCGAAGGCCGTCGGCGCCATCTGCGACGGCTTCTTCACGACGGTGCTGCCGGAACTGGTACGGCAGGGGATCGTGACGCTCGCCGCAGCGAATGCCGCCCCATGACAAGAGACGAGACGATGAGCCAACTGTAGCCGCTCGTCCACGCTGGGCATCTGACATGCAGGCGGGCTTGGCCTCGCCGCAGGACCCCGTCGATCAGATATCGAAGGTGATCGACCCAAGAGACATCATGTCGATCTCCTCCTCGCCGTCGACCACGAACGACCGACGGCCCACGCCCACGATCGCATCCTCTTCCCCGCCCAGCCAGTCGGTTCGCCGGCCGAGCCTCGAGGCGGCATCAGCGCCTTTGAGCGTGCCGTAGACCGCGGGTAGGTGCACCTGGGCGTCGAACGCGTCCTTCACCACCATCCGCGCGGGCCGCCAGACGAGATCGAGCGGCCGCTCTGGCGGCGTGAATTCGATCAGCTCCACCCGCCGCATCTCGATCCAGTAATACTTTCCGGTCTGCGTGAGCACCTCGAAGACCTCCGCCGTGATGTCGTCGAGATCACGGAAATCGGAGAACTTCCGCTCGCTCTCCGTTGCCAGCGTGAGTGTGCCGGCGAGGGCCGGACGGGCCTTTTCGGCACGTTCGACCAGCCGACCCGCCTCGGCCACCTTGCCCGCGCGGAGCAGCACGAACGCCTCCAGCCGGTCGCGAACCTGCTGATCGGCGCCGTCGAGCAGTTCGGGCACGCGGCCCTCGTCGTAGAACTGCCGCCGCGCCGCCTCGGCCCGCAGGAGATGACGGATCGGGATGGCCGATATCGCCGCACGGGGCTCGACCGCGATCATGGCGTCGAACTGCGCATCGGCCCGGTCGTGCTGGCCCGAGAGGATCAACAGTTCGGCGAGCAGCCAGCGGGCCTCGATATCCTTCGGCTTCGCCTTCACGGCTGCGGTTGCGGCCTGGATCGCTTCATCCAAATTGCCCGTTGACAGGAGTTCTCCAGCCGTTGCCATCGTGTTGCCTCTTTCTCTGATTTCGAGTGCTGTGATTCCTAGCGTTTGTCGCCGCGTCGCACCATCGTGACGAGCCTGAGTGTCGCATCGAGCCGGTCGAGTTGGAAGTGGGGCTGGAGTCGCATGACCACACGGTAGTTCCCGGCAGTGCCCGGCTCCTCGCGAACCTCGACGTGGGCCGCCCGCAGCGGCATCTTTGACCGGGTCTCGGCCGACGCCTGGTCGTCGGGGGTGACGTATTGATTCACCCACTCGGAGAGGAATCGCTCGCAGGTCGGCGCGTCGGTAAACGACCCCACTTTGTCCCTGGCGATCACCTTGAGATAGTGGGCGAACCGCGATACGCAGAGCACATACTGCAACATCGACGAAATTCGCGCATTCGCAGTGGCAATGTCCGAATCGTAGCGTTGCGATACATGGAGCGAGGCATTGGTATGGAACACCGCGCGGCCATCGGCCCCGGAAGCGCAGAGGGGAATCAGGCCTGCCTGGTCGAGATCCATCTGCACCGGCTCGGTGACGAACACCTCGACAGGCCCCCGCGTGGCTGCGTCGTGGTCGAGACCGGTGAAGCCGTCGACGGGCAGGCCCTCCACGACACCACCCCCTTCGAGGCCCCGCGAGCCGCCCCGGATGTCGGCAAACCACCCCGACCGCCCAAACTCCCGGATGACGACGCCGGCCAGCGGCCAGATGGCACCGTTCCAAAGCCTCCCGGAGCCGTCGGCCCGGTCCGCCTCTTCGCGATAGCGGAAACCCCGCTTCGCCCACGATCGCTCGTCGGCCGCCACGCCATCCGGCCGGCCAATCCAGCCGTCGTAGGGCAGTCGTCCTAAAACCCGCGGCAGGGGCAGGCCGATGAACCTCGATTCCTCGCGGTCGCGGAGCGCCCGCCACTTCACGAAATCAGGGGACGACTGGTAGGTGTCGGGAACGGGCAGCGTATCGAGCCGCTGGAATGTGTCGAGCCCCAAGAGCTCCGCTGCCGGGTTGACGAGCAACGGCGCGAAGGCCGCCGCGGAGACCTCGGCCAGTCCCGTCAGCAGGCTGACGTCGTCGGGGTGGTGGCTGAACTGGTAGTCGGCCACAAGGAGGCCGTAAGGCGTGCCGCCCGCGGTGCCAAACTCCTCCTCATAGATTTTCCGCCACATGGCCGAGCGATCGAACTCAACGGCATCCGAGCGGTCGCGTGCCAGTTCCCGTTTCGTCACCGACAGGAGCCGTATTTCAACCTTCGACCGGCCGTCCGCGGCGTCGTTGGCGTCGACCGCCTGACCGACCATCCAGGCGAGGCCCCGCCACGAAGACTCGAGCTGCTGAAACTTCGGGTGGTGCAGGATGGCGTCGAGTTGCCGTGACAGGGCCTCGTCGATGGCCGCGATGTCCTCACCCAGACGGACGAGCAGCACCGACCGCGATAGCCGCTCACCAACAGCCACGCGGCGGGCCGCCCACGCGCGAAGTGCCTCCGCGGAACTCTGCGCTGTCAGCAGATCGGCCAGACCCCGGTCATCCGTGGCGGCAGCCGCGATGTCACGGATAAACACCGACTCAGGCGACGATGGCCGCGGCCCTGAAGGCTCACGAAATACCGCCGAAGAGACGCCCACCGACGCGGATGTGGAAGCCATTCAAGCCCACCTCTGCCGGCGGTTTGCCGGCGGTCCGCCGCCGCACCACCAGATGACCCATCGGATGACCATCTGATAACCATCCGATAACAACGAGCGTGCGAACAGGCGTATCAACCGCCCTTTGCCGACGCTGGAATCTTCGCCACCATCCGCAGGCTGGCGGTGAGCTCTTCCAGCTGCAGCCACGGCCGCAACCAAGCGACCGCGTTGTAGCTGCCCGGCGCACCCGGAATCTCTTCCACTTTGATCTCGGCCTCGGCCAGCGGATAGCGGGCCTTGACCTCGTCGGACGGATGCGGATCTGACGAGACGTAGTTGGCGATCCAACGCTTCAGCCACTCCTCGCAGTCCTGCCGCTCCATGAACGAGCCGATCTTGTCGCGGGCGATCACCTTCAGAAAGTGGGCAATCCGCGAGCTAGCCATGATGTACGGCAGCCGCGACGAGATGGCGGCGTTGGCCGTCGCCTCGGGCCGGTCGTACTTCTTCGGCTTCTGAGTTGTCTGGGCGCCGAAGAAGACGGCATAGTCAGTGTTCTTGTAATGGCACAGTGGCAGGAAGCCGAGCTTCGACAGCTCCGCCTCCCGGCGGTCGGTGATCGCGATCTCGGTGGGGCACTTGAGGGCCTTGTCACCGTCGTCAGCGGTAAACACGTGGGCCGGCAGGCCCTCGACCTTGCCGCCATTCTCGGCGCCGCGGATCGCCGTGCACCAGCCGGTCTTGGCAAAGGCATCGGTGAGCCGGGCTCCCAGCACGTACGACGCGTTCATCCACGAGTAGTTGTCGTGGGGCACCGGCTTGGAGTCGCCCTTCTCATCGAGTTCGACCTCCTCAAAATCGAACTCCTCGACCACCTTCGTGTTCTTGCCATAGGGGAGCCGTGCGAGCGACCGCGGCATCGTCAGCACCACGTAACGGGCATCGTCGGAATCGCGGAAGCTGCGCCACTTCGTGTAAGTCTCGTCGAGGAAGATCTTCTCGAGATCGCGGGGCTTCGACAGCTCGGAGAAGCTGTCCATGCCAAGCAGTTTCGGCGAAGCAGCGGAGACGAACGGGCAGAAACCAGCGGCTGAGATCTGCGACATCTTGCCGAGCAGGTCGACGTCTTCGGGGTGATTCGAGAATTCGTAGTCGCCGATCATGGCGCCGTAGGGCTCGCCGCCCGGGGAGCCAAACTCGGCTTCGTAGATCTTCTTGAAGATCTGGCTCTGATCGAACTCGACGGCCTTGTCCAGATCCTTGAACAGCTCCCGCTTCGAGATGTTCATAACGCGGATCTTGAGTTGGGCGCCGGTCTCGGAGTTCATCACGAGGTGATGCATGCCCCGCCACGAGCCTTCCAGCTTCTGGAAGTCGGCGTTGTGCATGATCGCGGCCAACTGTTGCGACATCGTCGTGTCGATCGAAGCGATCGCCTGATTGATCGTCTTGGTGATGCTCTTGTCGAACGTCACCGTTCCCTTCAGCGACTCTTCGACGAGGGAGCGGATGAGTTCGTCACGACGCGGCTTCTCCACGGCGCGGGGCATCATGCTGGTGATCTGGTCGAGCAGGCTTCCCGCTGCTGCGGCCGATGCCGCCTCTGGCTGCTTCGCGGATTCTCCGGCAGTACTCATGGCTGTTCTCCGTCCTGGGCAACGCGGGCATCAATTCCCGGCGGGTGATAAAGACAATGCAGACGGCGGGACGATTACTTGCTCTCGGGCTGAACGCCCAACTCTCCGGCAAGCTTCTTCACCTGTTCGGCATCCTGCAGCAGCTTTTCCAGTTCGCCCTCGAGGCCGTCGGCGCGATCCACGGCGCTGAGCAGTTCCCGCAGGCGGTTGCGGGTGTCGAGGAGCTTTCGCAGAGGCTCGACCTGTTCGACGATCTTCGCCGGCTCGAAGTCTCCGATCGAAGAAAACTTCAGCTTGACGGCCATCTCACTGCCGTCGCCGGCGAGGGTATTTTCGACCTTCATCTCGACACCCGGAGTCATTCGCTTCATGACCTCGTCGAAGGAATCCCGGTCGATCGACACGAACTTGCGATCCTTGAGCGGCTTGAGGGGCTCAGTCGGATTGCCCGAGAAGTCACCCAGAACGCCGACAACGAAGGGCAATTCCTTGACGACTGTGGCGCCTTCGGTCTCAACGTCGTATGTGATGTGCACTCGCGGCTTCCGCACGCGAGACAACTTACCGTGCACCGACTCTGGCATGATGTGACTCCTTCGACCCCTTCAATAGATGGACGTCCGATCGCACAATGCGACGGCCCAAGAGTATCGTCCCGCACCCTAAAATGTCAAAGCGGGCCCCGGATGCTGGCAGAATCAGTCGCCGCTGGCGCCGCCACTGTCGCCATCCATGCCGGCAGCCCGAAACAGCAACGCGAGGGCGGACTCGTCGCGAAGCAGTTCGCGGTAGTAGGCCTCCCGCGGCAGCCGGCCCAGCCGCACGACGCTGCGAATCTGGGCCCCGATGAGGCTGTGTGGGTCGTGCCGCTCGAAGAAGTCGGCGATCGATTCCAACTGGCTGAAAGCCTCCGCGCGACCGGTGGGTGCCCCCGGCCGCCCGCCACCTCCCTCTCCATCGGCCCCAGCCTCATCGGCGGTGGCGTCGCCATTGTCGGTGGCAGTCTGCTCGGGCGCCGGAATCGCCGACGGGGCGAAGGTCCGGATCGCCGCATCGCATTCCTCGAAGAGGTCGCGGATCGGGCCGGCCGGCAGCACGGCAGCGCCCCCGGAGGCGGTCGACACCGCGTTTGACAGCAGTTCCCATTGTTCCGCGGCCTGACAGAGTTCGAGATAGACCTCCTTCAGGTGCGGCAGCGGCGTGGTGGCGACCGCCTGTTCGAATTGCGCGGGCGAAACCGCGCCGCGTTCGACCGCCAACTTCAGCTTTTCCTCACTCTGCTCGGCAACGAGGTCGCGGCTGCTCCGCCAGTGGCAGATCGCATACTGCTCGTCGGAGCGGCTCTGTGTGAGCGGAATGTGGAGGATGGCGGGCACCAGGAGTCCCTCTGAATCCATGCCAACCAGCCGCTGCAACGGCAGGGTCCGCTCCTCGACGACGGCCTCGTCGCTCGCGGGCCCGTCTTCCGGATCGGGAATCGGAAAGAGATCGTTCCATAACGACTCCACCATCACCCGCGTCATGGCGAAGCCGGCAGCCAGCCCGATGAAGCCGTCGGTCCGCGCGAGCGCCTCGATGGTCATCGCCGCAATGTCGAGGTCGCGGGAGCGGTTTCTGAGGATGTCGAGACCGCCGTCCCGCACCTCGATCCAGACACTGCGGGCCGCGGCCCAGCCACCCTCTGAGGAGTCGCCGTCGTCGGCACGCCGCTCAATCCTTCGCGCCTCCTCACGAAGATCGCGCAGGGCCGATCGCGCCGCCCTGCCCTCTTCGGAGAGCTGAAGGTTTTCACCGGCGGGGAAATCCCCGCTGATTGGATCGCTGAAGAGATCGGGATCGATGTCGGCGGAGAGTGGCATGGCAGAGGCTCCTGTGCGGCCGCAAAGTCTACTTACACTCTACAATGTGAAGCGATGGCAGGGCGCGACGACCGGGCCATGAAGGCCCCCGGGTTGATCACGCGAGCCGCGGCCAGGCGGTGGGGTTCTGCCGGTCGTGCCGCCCATGCGGCCCGGGGGCAGGGCTTGGCCCGGGGCCATGGTCGCGCCTCAGCCGAAGCCGTGGCGTTGCAGAGCGATCCGCAGATCGGCGAGTGTGCGGGTCTGCAGCCGGCTCGCCCAGGCCGTGCTGATGCCGACCCTTCGAGCCGCCTCGGT
>JAPLNQ010000166.1 GCA_026401075.1 Planctomycetia bacterium | reverse complement strand
TCGGGCGACCACGAGCCACCATAGATGGTGTCGAACGTCACGGGCACCGACCGCACGAGCGTGCCGTCGGCCACGTTCCAGATCTGCACCTCGCCCATTCGCGCCGGGTTACCGCCGGTGACCGCAAGCTTCGAGCCGTCGGGAGAGAACCGCACCCGCTCGATGCGCTCAGCCAGGCCGACCAGTCGCCTGACCGGCGCCTCGGGAACGGCGGCTTTCGACACGTCGAACAGAAGCACCTCGTGGAACCCCGACACGGCCAACAATGTGCCATCGGGCGAGAAGTCGAGCGACGTGATCACTGGCTGCCGCGAATAGACCGGAGGGTGATCCTTGTCGACCCGCTGGCCGGCGCTGGCGGGCGTGTCGTCCTTGGCGCCCTGCGTGATCCACTGGCGGATCAATGCGATATCGGCGGCCGCCAATGGCTTTCCCGATTTGGGCATCTCCACCTGGCCGCTTGAGTCGGGCGTGATCTGCGCGATCAGATGGCTCTCATCGGGCCTGCCTGGCACGATGCCGACTGATCCGGAGTCGCCCGGCTTCGCCATCAGGGCGACGTCCGTCATCACGAAGCCCCCCTCGGGCTTGGCCGGCTGATGACAGCCCTGGCAGTTCGCCTGCAGGATCGGGCGGATCTGCCGGTGGTAGCTCACGGCGGGAGGGGTGGCCTCGGCAGCCGTCGCCTCAAGGGGCTCGAAGGCCGGTATCAACAAGGCCAGAACGGCACCCGCGAGGGGGACATTGAGCCCGAAGAAAGTCGGACGGACAGACGGCAAACCGCTCATGGTGGGGTCCTTTGCGAAAAGACCGATGGCGGGCATTGCGCGACACGCAGTGATATCCATGGACGGCCTCCGCAGATGGGCTGCGAAAGGTACGGTCACAGACAGAGCTGGTCGCAGGACGACATGCCGGTCGAAGTCAGTACCCGTATCGTAGTCTGCCGCCTGGATGAAAGAAATACTGGAGCGGGTCGGCCAGAATGACGGAATTTCATGAGGAATCCCATCGCTTACGCTCCGGGCTTGTATAGCCGCTCCCATACAAGCCCCCGGCGTCAGCCGGGGGATACGGAGGCGATCCAGCCTTCCAGCGGATCGAGGTCGGCCGGCAGACCATACTCTGGCAGCGTCGCGGCATGGCCTGTCTGCAGGCCGCAGATCACGGCATCGAGCAGGTCGCCGCTGCCGTCGGCGAGCAGCCTTCGGCTCCACGCTGGCGTGATCTCGAGCCTGATGTCGAGCCCAGCCTCGCCGGCCACGAGCGCCCGGAGAATGGCCTGTCGGTTGGCGGCACGCTCGGGCGTCTGGTTCGCTGTGGCGTCGCTCTTATAGGACGCGCGGCAGACCTTCCGCGCCGTGAACCCCGGATACGCCTCCAGAGCGATACGGTGTTCGATTGCGACTCGTTCGTGGCCGCTGGTGGTGCCGTGCCGGTGTGCGGGAAACACGAGCCCCGCATCGAGCATCCGCGCGATGCCCGCGTGCATCATCCAGGCGACCGGTGGGTTGGTCCAACGCATCGCGGGGCTTGATCCCGCGGGCTTATCGGCCCGCCGCCAGGCAAACTTGTCGCCACTGGGTCGCGCATCACACCAGCGTTTGAAGGTGTCGCGGAGCGTTGCCCGCGGTTGCGCGCAAAAGAACTGTACGAACTTCGGCCAGTCGGTGGGCCAGCCCTCGTGCTCGATGAGCGTTCGTGGCTGGCCGAACGGCAGGTCGAAGCCGCCCAGCCAAGGCCCGCTCTCCTGCAGAAAGGCCTCGTAACCCTTGAGGCTGACGAGCCCGCGGATCTCATCGAGCTGATAGACCGGCATCGGCTCGCCGCGGCTCCACCGGCCCACCGCCACGGTGATCGGCTTCTTCCGCGTCGGCGCCGACGTGAAGTCCACGCCCAAGAGCAGGCTGCCATCGGCAGGTGAGGGCTGCGACCGGTTCACTGCGGAACGGGCCGGCTTCAGGTCGTGTGGCTGTCGGCCGGCAGAACGATCCGCAGCAGTCGGCCGGCGGTTTCCGATGTTGGCACATCCTTGAGACTGGCCGCCGGAGGGGCCGGCTCCACGGCGGGGCCCAGCTGCGGCTGCGCATTCAACTGCTGCTGCAGATTCAGCTGCGGCTGTGTATTCAGTTCAGGCTGCGGGTTCAGAGGAGCTACCGTCGGCGTGGGCTTCGCGGCGGCCGGCGCGGCATCCTTCGCGGCCGGCGTGGGGATCGTTTCGATCGGCTTCAAATCGCCAGCAGTCGTGGCCGGCTTCTCGGCGCGGACGGCGCCGGCCGCTGGGGCCTGCTTCGGATCGACGTGTTGAAGATTCGAACCGCCCCAGCCCTCGGCCGCCGGCTTCGCGGCTGCGGCCGGTTTGTCGCTGAAGGTCTTCGTCGCGGCCGGCTCGGCGGGGGAGAGCGCGGGCGGCGCGACCGGTGTGGGCGCCGTGGCAGGACGGGCGACTGCGGCGGGAGCCGGGGTGACGCCGCTCGTCTGCTGGATGGCCGCCGGGATCGGATTGCCACAGGGATCGAGCGGCACCCGCATCACAACCGTCCGCGGCGAGCGCACCGTGTAGGTGTAGGGCACCTTCTTCTCGACGACCCGCGGCACCTGGGCGGTCCGCTGCTCGGTCACATACTTCATGACCTGGATGCTCACCGGCTCGACGCGTTCTTCGGTGACAAACTTGCAGACCTGCACGGGCACCTGGCGAACCTGCTCCTCAGGCACCATCCGCATCGTCTGCACCGGCACTTTGTTTTCGACCCGCTCGACGACCTTGCGGACCGTCTGCACAGGTACCTGGCGAACCTGCTCCTCGGGGATCATTCGCACCGTCTGCACCGGCACCTGCTGCACGACCTGCTCGTCGACATACCGCACCGTCTGCACCGGCACCTTGCGGGTGACGACGCGGTTGACCATCGTCGTCTCCTGCACCTGCATCGGCGTGACGGTCGGCTGATAGACGCGGTTGACCTGGTTCGTGACCATGCCGGGGGACTGCATCCAGGTGTAGCCGCCACGCTGCCAGTACATCAGCCCGTTGTAGGGATTGACCGCGTAGCCGCCGGGCACGTATCCCAAGGCCGTGGCACCAGGGGTGACGACCGGAGTGACCGTATCGATCGCCTGGCTGCCGACGGAATAGGTGGTGCGCATCTGGGTGACGGGCTCGGCCACCGTATAGGCCTCTTCGCGCTCGCTCGTCTCGTAGACGGGACGCTTCACGACGCTCACCTGCTGCTGCATCGCGGTCTCGTAGACCGGCTTCATGACGGTGAACCGCTCCTCACGCGAGGCGGTCTCGACGATATCGCGGCTGACGTCGTAGCTGCGGTCGACGATCTGCGTTTCATAGACCGGCTTCATGACGGTGAACCGCTCTTCGCGATTTTGCGTCTCCCACACGGGGCGTTGCACCGTGTAGCGACGCTCCTGCGTCTGGGTTTCCCAGACGGGCTTCTGCACCGTGTAGTTCTGCGTGTCGTAGACGGTCTCGTAGTTGACGCGATACGCAGTCATCTGCTGTTCGTCGTAGACCGTCTGGAAGTCGAGACGGTAGGTCTGCGTCGGGACGGGAGCGGGGGCGACCACTTCTCCGCAGCACTGGCCGCGGGCAACGGACATCATCAGCGGCGACTGCGGTGCGAGCACGAGCGCCGCACAGAGGACCGACTGCATCTGCCGGAAGGTGATCGACCGGGACGAGTAAGCACGGAACAGAGACATGGGGATTTCCTCTCCTCGAAAAAGATGCTCCGAGACTAATCCCTCATACGCAGCCTTCAAGCCGTTTGTTGAGAAAAAATTCATGTTTTTGCCCGGATTTCTGGGGGTACAGTCGCTATGGACGCTGCAATCGGTCCATCTTACAGGGGTAGGGAAGGGCCAGGCCGCCCCGGCCGGTGGAGTGCGCAAAGGCGGGGGGGTGGGGGAAGCAGGCCCTGGAGCGTCCGGCGCGACACGTGCCTCTCTTCCCGTGGCGGCAAGTTTTTAACTTGTCCGTGTCTCGGCGCGGATTCCACAAGTTAAAAACTCGTGGCCATGCTTGAAAACTCCGCCCCCCGTGCCGAACACGACGACACGATGTCGTGTTTTTCGTGAAGTCAATCCAGCCGGTCGAGCAATCGCCGACTGCGGGAATCGAGCCGCGACAGTTGGGGAATTGCGTACCGCACGCCCACGCTGTCGGTGATGGAGACACTTCCGTCGGGTGCGTAGACGATGTCGTCGATATGTGCCACGGTGAACCGGCGCAGTCCGCGATCGGTCACCACGCCCCACTCCATCGGCTCGCCGTCCGATACCGACTCGATCCGTTCGATCACCGGCAGAAACTCCCGCTGCGAGAGCTCTTGCTCCAGTAGTCTGCGGAGCGGCTCGTCGAGATCCGACAACGGATCGATCCAGGCGAGTTCAGCGCCATCGGCGGCCACGACGGCCACCGGCCCCGCCGGTGCGGAGGCAGGGAAGGCGCGGAGCACGTCGACGTCGACGTGCCGCTGCCCCACGGCGTCGATGAGGTCGAGCCGGCCATGGGTGGCGCGTTCCAGCCGCCACATGGGCTGCTGGGCCGGGGCAGGTGAGCCGTCGGCAGTCGGTCGGAAAGAGGATGGCTGGTGAGGGGTGGTCATCGTGTGTCTCCGGTGTCAGGCGCCGGCGGCTGCCTCCTCGGCGGCCTTCTGTTGGGCGTGGTAGAGCCGGGCATAGGCGCCCTCCGCGGCGAGCAGGTCGTCGTGCGTGCCCATCTCCACGATCCGCCCATGGTCGAGCACCACCAGCCGATTGGCCCGACGGAGCGTGGAGAGACGGTGGGCGATGGCGATCGTGGTCCGTCCCGCCACCAGCCGATCGATCGCCGCCTGAATGATCGCCTCGGTCTCCGCGTCGACCGCTGAGGTGGCCTCGTCGAGGACGAGAATGCGCGGATCGACGAGCAGGGCACGTGCGATCGAAAGTCGCTGCCGTTCGCCTCCCGAGAGCGAGCCGCCGCGTTCGCCCACCCGCGAGTCATACGCGAGCGGCTGGGCGAGAACGAATTCGTGCGCGCCCGCGGCCCGGGCCGCCGCCACGATCCGTCGCCGCAATTCGTCGGCGTCGACGGTCTCTTCGGTGGGGCAGCCGTACGCGATGTTTTCCGCGATCGTGCCGAAGAACAGGAACGGCTCCTGCAGCACGCAGCCGAGGTTACGCCGGTAGGCGGTGATCGACAGTTCGCGGAGGTCTCTTCCATCGATCTTGATCGAACCGCTCGACGGGTCGTAGAAGCGGCAGACGAGGTTGGCAAGTGTCGACTTGCCCGAGCCGCTCGTGCCGACGAGTCCGATCATCTCGCCGGGTTCGATCGTCAGGTCGATGCCGTGGAGAATCTCCCGTGCGCCGTATCGGAAGTGGAGGTTCGAGATCTCAATCCGCCCGCGCACGCGGCCGGGGTTGATCGGCCGGGCCGCCTCGGCGACCGACGGCTGGCAGTCGAGGATGTCGAAGATCCGCTGGGCGCTGGTGGCCGCTCGCTGCGTGGCGGGCACCATGTGGATCATCGATTCGATGCGGCCGTAGAAGCGGGAGATGTAGGTGAGAAACGCGGTGAGCATGCCGACGGTCACCGACCCGGAGAACACCATCCACGCCCCGGCCACCCACACGATGAGCAGGCCGATTTCGCTGAACAGGCTCACCAGCGGACCGAAGAAGGCCCAGACAACGTTCACGCGGTCGTTGGCATCGAGCACCCGGTCATTGGCGGCGACGAACCGGTCCACCTCGCGGGCCTCCTGCGCAAAAGCCTTCACGACGCGGATGCCGGGGATCGTGTCGGCCAGCACGCTCGTCATGTCGGCCCAGGCAACGCTGGCCCGGGCGAACCCGCGGCGGAGCCCTTTCCGTACCGCATAGACCAGCCAGACCACGAGCGGGAAGGGGGCGAGGGTGACCAGCGCCAGCCAGGGGTTGATCCAGATCAGGACGGCAGCCGTGAGCAGGACGAGCATCACGTCGGAGGCGAACTCGATCAGGTTCACCGACAGGAAGATGTTGATCCGGTCGGTGTCGCTGCCCACTCGAGACATGAGGTCGCCCGTCCGCTTTCCCGAGAAGAAGTCGAGCGAGAGTGTCTGCATGTGGGCATAGGTCTTCACCCGCAGTCCGGCGGCGATCCGCTCGCTCACCCACGCGAGCGTCCAAGAGCGGGCCCATGACAACAGCCAGGCGAGAATGGCCGCCAACGCCAGTCCGCTCAGGTACCACAAGACTTGGGAAAACGGGATCGGTTCACCGGCCTGCTTTGGGATGAGCACGCGGTCGACCAGTGGCATCGTGAGGTAGGGCGGCACGAGCGCCGCAGCGGTGCTGGCCAGCGTCAGGAAGATGCCGAGGGTCGCCATGCTGGCATGCGGCCGGGCGAACGAGAGGACACGGGCAAGAGCCCGCCACGACGCCCCCATCCCGCCGGGTGGTCCTGGCTCGTCTTCGGAGAGCGACTTGCCGCCGGCGGGAGCGGCCGGCTTGGGCGTCTCGTCGGCATCGGCATCGACATCGGCGTCGCTGGGCGGCACAGGCTGCCCGTGGCCCCGCGCGTCGAAGGCGTCTTCGAGGGCATGCACGCCCTTCGCCCGGGCTGGCGTGAACAGCCACCGTGCCACCACGCGGCCCTGCTGCGAGAGTTCGATCCGGCCGACCGCCGACCGGAGGTGAACATCGATGCTCGTCGTCGGATCGAGCCGCCAGGATCTGAGACCACCAGCGGAGGCCGGTTCGCCATCAGCCGACGCGGGAGGGTCGGCCACAAGCCGGCGGTCCGTGAGCACGATCGATCCATCCGCAAACCGCAGGTTGGCGTCGAGATCGAAGCGGCAGGAGGCCACAATTTTCTCGCCCGACTCCAGTTCGAAGCGGTCGCCGGCTCCGGGCCCAGTTCCGGGCCCAGTTCCGGGAGGGAGGCTGCCATCGGATGCGGAGGCGATTCTGGAGATGGAGTCGGGCATTGGAAAACTGGGCTGAATCGCGCGGGAGAATGGGTTGTAAGGCCGAAACTCGGCTCTTTCTGAGGTGCTTCACGACGGTGTGAGCGGGCTGAAAGGCTTTGACACCAAGCCCAACAGAATCTTGTGCGGCTTGCCGAATATCCCTAGATTAACTCTGGTCTAATGGTTGTTGTCGAGCAGGCTGCCGTTGGGCTGATCTGCAAAAAATACCATCCCACCCCGTTTTTGACTGCCGTTCGTTCCGCGAGTTGTCATCCTTTCAATGAACGCGTCCCAGATCGCGGTTCCGGAACAAGCTCAGCGGGTTCGTATCCGGGCAGGTTCTCCTGCCGGTATTGGGGCTGGTATGAGGGCCGGCAGTGGAGCCGGTCGTAGCGGCCGTCTGATTTGGACGCGCGATCGGCATGCAACGTGCATCACTCCAGTATTTTTGGAAAAAGATTCGCACTCGTTGCACGAGAGCGTAGACTTTTGCCATCGGCGTGCGAAGGTGGTGCAAGGCAAACAAAAAAGCCTGGCCGCTGGATCGCGACGAGCTGCCAAACGGTGCACAACCGGGCGGCGTTCTGGATGGAATCATGGTGCTGTGAGGAACGGGAACCGCAAGCGAACGCGCGTCCGTGTGGCGTGCGGCGGTGGCATCCGGCCTCGTGGCTTGGGACATCAGCCAATCCATGGCCACTTCGGCCTGTCGGTTGTTGGTAGGGAGAGTTTCTCCCCAGTCGTTCATTTGCCTGCCTGCGAACTTCGTGTTCGCCAGAGGCACTTCGCCCGCGGCCCCGGACTGCTGGCCGCCCTGACAGCGCGCACCACGAGCTTCGCGCGACTGTCGGCATGTGAACGACAACCCGCACATCATCAGACCGTCTGGGCGACGCGCCCTGCCGGTTGCACCGTGATCCGTGCTGCTTCTGTCCTGAAAGACCCCCCGGAACGTCCGGCGGCTGGAAGAAAAGCACACCAACCGAGCCCGCGCACGCGTCTGCGATTGGGCTAGAGAACATGCAAGCCATTCATATGGAGATCACTTCGCTCACGATGAAGATCACATCGCTCAAGGTTCTTCGCGGTCCGAACCAGTGGGCTGCTTTTCCCGTCCTGGAAGCCTGGGTCGATCTGGGGCAGCTCGAGGATTTTCCGTCCAACACACTGCCCGGTTTCAACGACCGGATCATGGCCTGGCTACCGTCGATGATCGAGCACCGCTGCTCGATCGGTGAACGGGGTGGCTTTTTCGAACGACTGCGGACCGGCACGTGGATGGGCCACGTGCTCGAGCACGTCACGCTGGAACTCCAGGCGATCTCTGGCACGCCCGTGGGCTATGGTCGGGCGCGGGAGGCCAACACCCGCGGCGTCTACAAGGTGGTGATCGAGTACAGGGAGGAGGCGTTCGGGGTCGAGTGTCTGCACACGGCGCACCGTCTCATCACCGCGGCCATTCAGGACACCCCTTTCGACATCGCTGCAGAGACCAAACGGCTCAAAAAGCTCCTGCTCGATGTCCAGCTGGGGCCGAGCACGCGATCGATCGTGGAGGCGGCCGCGGCCCGTGGGATTCCGTCCCGGAGGCTCACCGAGGGGTCGCTTGTCCGTCTGGGCCAGGGTGCCAAGCAACGGCGGATCATCGCCGCGGAAACAGACCGCACCGGCGCCGTCGCCGAATCGATCGCTCAGGACAAGGAACTCACCCGCACGCTGCTGGCCGAGGCCGGCATCCCGGTTCCGGAAGGGCGGCCGGTGAGTGATGCTGCCGATGCGTGGAGTGTGGCCGAGGAGATCGGCGCACCGGTGGTGGTGAAGCCCCGCTACGGTAATCAGGGCCGTGGCGTGTCGGTTGATCTCTTCACCCGCGAAGAGGTGGAGAAGGCCTGGCACGTGGCGCGGGAGGAAGAATCGACCGTCGTGGTGGAGCGGTTCGTGACGGGGGCTGACTACCGCGTGCTCGTGGTGGGTGGCAAGGTCGTGGCGGCTGCGCGGCGTCATCCGCCAACGGTCATCGGTGACGGCCAGTCCACCGTGAAGCAGCTGGTCGATCGCGTCAACGAAGACCCGCGTCGCTGCTGTGATCACGCCGGGGCGCTCAGCCCGGTGCCAATCGACGAGGTGGCATTGGCCGTGTTGACAGAGCAGGGGCTCACTCTGGAGAGCGTCCCCGCCGTTGATCGCACGGTGTTCCTGCGTCAAAACGCCAACCTCAGCACCGGCGGAACGAGCGAAGACGTGACCGACATCATCCATCCGGAGGTGGCCGCCCGCGCCGTCGAAGCGGCGCGGATCATCGGCCTCGATGTCGCGGGCATCGACATCGTCACCGCCGACATTACCCAGTCGCTTGAATCGCAGCGCGGCGTGGTGATCGAGGTGAATGCCGGTCCGGGACTGCGGATGCACCTGGAGCCGACGGTCGGGACCCCGCGGAACGTGGGCGCGGCGATCGTCGACACGCTGTTCGCGCCAAATGACAACGGACGGATTCCGGTGGCCGCCGTTACCGGCACCAACGGCAAGAGCACAGTGGTGCGGCTGCTCTCGCACCTGGCGACGGCGGGCGGCGCCACCGTGGGCACGACCTGCACCGAGGGCATCTGGGTGGGCGGTCGGCAGATCGACAGCGGTGACTGCAGCGGCCCGGCGAGCGCCCGCCGCGTGCTGGCCAATCCGTCGGTCACGACAGCCGTGCTGGAGACGGCCCGCGGGGGCATCCTCCGCGAGGGCTGTGGTTTCGATACGTGCGACGTGGCCGTCGTCACCAACATCGCCTCTGGCGATCACCTGGGGCTCGGCGAGATCGACACGCCCGAACGCCTCGCCTGGGTGAAGGGCGCGATCGTCGCCGGGGTGCGGCGCGGCACCGGCTCGGCCGTGCTCAACGCCGCCGATCCGTTGGTGGTCAACATGAAGCAATGGTGCAAGGGACAGGTCGTCTACTTCGCGCTCGATCCGGCGAATCCCGTGCTGGTTGAGCATCTCGCCCAGGGCGGGCTGGGGGCGACGGTCCGCGAGGGCTGGATCGTGCTCTGTGACGGTCCGCGTGAGACGCGGCTGGCAAACCTCGACCGCGTGCCGCTGGTGCACCGCGGACTCGTGGCCTTCCAGGTGGAAAACGCGCTGGCAGCAGCCGCGGCGGCATGGCGGCTGGGCGTGCCGCTGGAACTGGTGCGGCTGGGGCTGGAGAGCTTTTCGTCGGGCTCGGGCGGGTCGCCAGGCCGCTTCAACCTGCTCGACCTCGAGGGGGCGTCGATCGTCGTGGACTACGGCCACAACGTCCCGTCACTCGAACAGATTTGCGCCACGATCCGCACGCTGCCCCATGTCCGGCGGACGGCCGTCTACTCTGCGGCAGGTGACCGACGCGACGACGATCTGTTCCAGCAGGGCAAACTGCTCGCCACCACGTTCGATCGCGTCGTGATTTACGAAGACGCCTACATCCGTGGCCGCCAGCCGGGCGAGATCACGGCGCTGATCTCGCGGGGCATCGAGGCTGGCATGCGGGCGGATCGCCCCACGACCATCGAGGCCGGAGGCACCTGGTGCGAGGCTGCGGCGCTGGTGCTCGACGCGGCGCAGTTGGGCGATCTCGTGCTGCTTCAGCCCGACACCGTGGACCAGACAGTGGCGTGGCTGGCAGAACGCTACGGCAGCCGGGTGCGCGAGACGCTGTTCGATCAGATGGCAGGGCTCATCGTGCGGGATGCCGACGACCGCGTGCCGGCACCCAGCGAGCCGGTGGAAGTGCGGAACGGCCGCCTCGGCCGGTCGGTCGTGGCGGTCCGCGGCATCGCCGCTGGTGAGACGGTGCTCAAGGCCTGGGGCCAGCAGGCACCGAGGCGGTCGCGTCACTCGATGCAGGTGGATGTCGACACCCACATCCTGCCCGATGGCGTGATGGTGCTCGTGAACCACAGCTGTGAGCCCAACTGTGGCGTGCAGATCCGGCCGGCCAGCCGGGAGATCGAGGTGCGTGCGCTGCGGCCGATCGCGGCCGGCGAGGAGATCAGCTTCGACTACAACACGTTCGAGTATGAACTCGACCATGGCGGCAGCCAGTGCACCTGCGGCGCGGCGACCTGCCGCGGTCGGGTGCCCGGCTTCAAGCACGTGGCCGCCGAAGTGCGGGCCCGCTACGGCGAATACATCGCCGAATACCTGCGGACCATCGAAAATAACGCGACGGTGCCCGCGGGGGCGTGAACGCGGGAAGCGGAAATCCATTTTCCATCGTGGCAACAAGATTGCATCGTTTGGGGCTCGGGGCCTCGATTCGGCAAGTTGAAAACTGGCCGCCACGCGGAAGCCTACTTCAATCCCGGCCGGCGATCGATCGCGCCGCGGACGCCCAGTTGTTCGGGGTGGCGGGCGATCTTGTCGGTGAAGACGCGGACGTCGTCGACGATCGGTCGCAACTCCTTCGTGAGCTTGTTGACGTTGGCTGCTGCCTGGGCCAAGTCGTTGTAGACCTGCGGGTCGCGGACGAGCTTGCCGAGGGTGCCCTGCGACTCGTTCAACGCCTTGGTGAACATCGCCGCCTGCTGGAGCGTCGCGTCGAGGCGGCCGATCGTGACGTCGATCTGAGCGACCATCGCGGCGCCGCGTTCGCCGAGTGGCCTGGTCAGGCCCTCCAGATTGCGGAGATTGCGGTCGGCCGTGTCGACCGTCGTGCCGATGCCCTGCACGGTCTTGCGGAGGTCGGCGACCACCTCGGGCAGGGCCGAGATCGTGTCCTTGATGTCCTCGCGGGCCGCCGGATCGCCCATCACGTCGTCGATGTTCTTCATGGCGGTGTTGAAGGAGTCGAGGGCGGCTTCCGTCTTCCGCATCAGCTTGTCGAAGCGGTCGTCTCCGCCCATGAACATCCGGTCCATGTTGATCGAGAGTTTCTGCACCGATTCGCTGGCCTGGGCGAGCGAATCGAGGGCGCCGCCGAGTTTTGGCTCGAGTGTCGTGAACATCTCCATGGGATCTCGGGAGATGGCACCCACGAGCACCTCGTTCTTCTCCAGCCGCTGCCGCGGCGGCACGATATGCCCCGGCACCAGCTGGATCTCGGAGTCACCGAGGATGGTGCTGGAGATGCGGGGCACTTCGTCCCTGTAGATCGGCACGTAGGAGTCGACTTCGGCGACCACGCTCACGCCACCGCGTTCGTCGAGCATCACGCTCGTCACGCGGCCCACGAGGATGCCGTTCTTGCGGACGGGGGTGCCGCCTGCCACGCCGCGGGCGTCGGCAAAGCTCATCTTGAGAGGATACGTGGCCTGCACGAGCGAGGGCAGGTCGCCAAAGAGCACGATCAGGATCCCGGCGATGATGGCTGTGGCCAGCACCATCACGCCGACGCGAAACTGCATCACGCGGTCGTTCATGGATGCTCCTCCAGGGTCTGCTCATCCTGTAGTTCTGTCAGCCGGTTGCCCGCCCGCCCCTCGACGAACTGGCGGATGCGGGGGTCGCGGGAGCGGTCGAGGTCGGCCGGTGTGCCCGAGAAGACGATCTGCGATTCATCCAACCCGAGGCGAAACAGTGGATAGAGCATGATGATCCGGTCGGCCACCTTGCGGGCCGTGTTCATGTCGTGTGTCACCACCACGCTCGTCACGCGGGGCCGCTCCTTCACTCGCAGGATCAATTCATTGATGACATCGGTCATGATCGGGTCGGGGCCGGTCGTAGGTTCGTCGTAAAGGATCAGGAGCGGGTCGAGTGCGATGGCCCGGGCGAGGCCGGCCCGTTTGCGCATGCCGCCGGAGATCTCCACCGGCTTCTTGTCGAGCACGGTCCTCGGCAGGCCGACTTCGTCGATGAGCGTGGCCACGATGTCACGGGCATCTGCAGCCGAGATGCGGGTGTGTTCGCGGAGCGGGAAGGCGATGTTGTCGGCGATCGTCATGCTGTCGAAGAGGGCGGCACCCTGAAAGACGAACCCATACTTGGTGCGGAGGTGGGCCAGGTCTCGTTCCCGCATGCTGGAGAGCGGCTGTCCCTCGAACCGCACTTCCCCACGGGAGGGTCGCACAAGGCCGATCATCGTCTTGAGGAGCACCGTCTTGCCGCAGCCGCTCTCGCCGAGCACCACGAGCGTCTGGCCAGCGGGGATGTCGATCGAGATGTCCCGCAGCACCGGCTGCTGCCCGAACTGCACGGAGAGCCCGTCGACCTGGAGCACGGGTGGCTCGGCCTGATCGCGTCGGGCTGTCGGCTGTGGGGCGGTGGCGGGCATGGTGGTGGCGGCTGGCGATGCTGGCTTACAGGAGCCGGCGCGGGCCCTCCGGGCGGAAGAAGTCGTGCACATTGTTGAGCCAGATCCCGAGGAACAGATCGAGCAGGAGGATCAGCACGAACGAATGGACGAAGGCGTTGGTTGCGGACCTGCCCACTCCCTCGGCTCCGTGGCCGCAGTGGAAGCCGTGATGGCAGCTCACCAGTGCGATGGCGGCACCGAAAAAGAAGCTCTTGAAGATGCCCATCAGGAAGTCGAAGACGTCGACGTAGGCCCGGGCGTTTTCCCAGTAGTGGTGGTAGTCGATGCCAAGCAGCAGGTTCGAGTAGAGATAACCACCGAGCACTCCCATGAAGTCGGCCATGATGGTGAGCGCCGGGATGAGAATGAGGCAGCCGAGGAACCGCGGCACCACGAGGTAGTAGATGGGATTGGCGCCCATGCACTCCAGCGCGTCGATCTGTTCCGTGACCCGCATGGTGCCAAGCTCGGCGGCCATGGCGCTTCCCACCCGGCCGGCGAGCATGGTGGCGGCCAGCACCGGCCCCAGTTCGCGGACGAGCGACAGGTTGATCACCGATCCCAGCCGCGTCTCGAGCCCGATCGCTTTGAACTGCGCGTAGCTCTGCACCGCCAGCACCATGCCGATGAAGAGGCCGGTCAACGCTACCACCGGCAGCGACATCACGCCGATCTGGTAGAAGGCCGGCAGCAGCACCTCGCGCCGCTGGCGGCGGGCGAAGATCCAGCCGACGGTCTTGATCGCGAAGAGCGACACGTCGCCGATGGCAACCACGCGGTCCATCGCGAATGCACCGAGGTTGGCAATTTGAGCGGCGAACCAGCCACCGATGCCGCCCGGTGCAGACGCGGCAACGCTCGGCTTGGTGCTGGCATCGACCGCTGCTGTGGGCTCTGGTGTCTCGGGCGTCTGGGCCATGATCCGGTTCCGATTGGTGCGCAGGTGGTGCGCGGTGATCCCTGCCGGTTGTTTCGGCCGTGCGGGTCAGGCAACTTGAGCCGGATGTGCCTGGAAAGCCTCGCCGCAGAAGACTGGGCAGGCTGGGCGAGAGCGATACCGGTGGCGCGGAGGTAGCCCAGTTCGGGCTGTTACCCTGCCGGCTGTTACCCTGCCACCGGACCGTCGTGCTGTCCCTCAGCAGGCGCCACGGCGACCGGTTCGGCCGTCGTGACCCCCTTGAACGAGAGTTGCTTCTTGCCGGCCACCTCGATGCAGTCGACCTCGATCAGGTCCTTGCCCTCGAACTCGCCCTTGAGCAGCTCCTCCGAAACCGGGTCCTCGATGAAGTTCTCGAGCGCCCTCCGCAGCGGGCGGGCGCCAAAGTCGGTGTCGGAGCCCTTCTTGATCAGGAACTTCTTCGCCTCTTCGGTCAGATCCAACTTGAGACCACGCTCGCCAAGCCGCTCGCGAACCTTCGCCAGCTCGATGTCGATCACCTGCTTGAGGTCGTCGACCGTGAGATGGTGGAACACGATCACGTCATCGAGACGGTTTAAGAACTCGGGCCGGAAGACCCGCTCGATCCGCTCGTTCACGCGGCCCTTCATGCCGTCGTAGCTGGCGTCGTCGTCGGGCTTCTGGAAGCCGAAGGCGGCTTCGTTCTTGATCGCCTCGGCGCCGGCGTTGGTCGTCATGATCACGATGGTGTTGCGGAAGTCGACGTTGCGGCCGAACGAGTCGGTGAGCCGACCCTCCTCCATCACCTGCAGGAGCATGTTGAACACGTCGGGATGGGCCTTCTCGATCTCGTCGAGCAGGACCACGGCGTACGGGCGACGGCGGATCTTCTCGGTGGGCTGGCCGCCCTCCTCGAAGCCGACATAGCCCGGCGGCGCGCCGAGCAGCCGGCTGACGTGGTGCTTCTCCATGTATTCGCTCATGTCGACCTGGATCAACGCATCGGCATCACCGAACATGAACTGGGCCAGCGCCTTGGCCAGCAACGTCTTGCCCACGCCCGTGGGGCCGGCAAAGACGAACGAGCCGATCGGCCGCTTCGGATCCTTGAGCCCGGAGCGGCTGCGGCGGACCGCCTTCGACACACTCTTGATCGCGGCCTCCTGGCCGATGACCCGCTTGTGGAGTTCCCCTTCCATGCCCATCAGCCGGGCCTGGTCCTCGGTCGACATCCGTGTGAGCGGGATGCCGGTCATCTTGGAGACGACCTCGGCCACGACCTCCTCGTCAACCACGCCGTCGGCCTCGCGGCTCTTGTCCCGCCAGTCGCGGGTCATCGTCTGCTTCTTCTTCTTGAGCTTGTCGGCCTGGTCACGGAGCGCCGCCGCCTTCTCGAAATCCTGGTTGGCGACCGCTTCTTCCTTCTCCTTGTTGAGCTTCTCGACCTCCTCGTCGATCTCCTTGAGATCTGGCGGCTTGGTCATCGCCTTGAGTCGAACGCGGGCGCCCGCCTCGTCGATCACATCGATCGCCTTGTCAGGGAGGCAGCGGCCCGTGATGTAGCGGCTGGAGAGCTCGACGGCCGCCTCGAGGGCCGCATCGGTGATGCTCACACGGTGGTGGGTTTCGTAACGGTCGCGGAGGCCCTTCAGGATCTCCACCGCCTCGGTCTTGCTCGCGGGCTCCACCATCACGATTTGGAACCGGCGGTCGAGCGCCGAATCCTTTTCGATGTATTTGCGGTATTCATCGAGCGTGGTGGCGCCGATGCACTGGATCTCGCCACGGGCCAGAGCCGGCTTGAGCACGTTGGAGGCGTCGATCGCCCCCTCGGCGCCGCCGGCCCCGACGAGCGTGTGCAATTCGTCGATGAACAGGATCGTGTTCTTCGCACGGCGGACCTCGTTCATCACCGCCTTGATCCGCTCTTCGAACTGGCCGCGGTACTTCGTGCCGGCCACCATCATGGCCAGGTCGAGCACCACGATCCGCCGGTCGGCGAGCAGTTCGGGCACGTTGCCATCGACCACCCTCTGGGCGAAGCCCTCGACGATCGCCGTCTTGCCCACGCCGGCTTCGCCGAGGAGCACGGGGTTGTTCTTCGTGCGGCGGCAGAGGATCTGGATCGCCCGCTCGATCTCCTTCTCGCGGCCGATCACCGGGTCGAGCTTGCCCTGCTTGGCGAGTTCGGTGAGATCGCGGCCAAAGCTGTCGAGCGCCGGAGTCTTGCTCTTGCCCCCCTTCGTGGTGGCCTCGCCGCCGCCACCGCCGGCGCCGGCCGGCTGCCGACCGCCGCCCATGCCGGCCCGCTCGCCCCCTTCTTCCATGCCGTGGCCGAGCAGGTTGAGCACCTCCTCACGGACGTCCTCCAGCTTCAGGCCGGGGAGCTTGCCCATCGTGACCATGTCGGGGCCGCTCTGGACGAGCTTTTCAACCTCCATGCGGATCTTCCGCAGGTCGATGTCGAGGTTTTTCAGGACGTTGGCGGCGACACCGCTCCCCTCCTTGATGAGGCCGAGAAGGACGTGCTCGGTGCCGATGTATTCGTGGTTGAACCGCTGGGCCTCTTGGTTGGCCAGCTGCATCACTTTGCGAGCACGGTCGGTGAAACGCTCGTACATGGATAAGGTCCCTTCGTGAATCGGCCCATCGTCCTAAAAACCAACGTCCCTAAACCACTGTTCAAAAACCAATGTTCCAAAACCAATGTTCCAGACAGGCAAGCCGCCTCAGGCCGGCCTGTCGAGGATGCCATTGCGGCAGTCTGCCGCCGCCTCAGCACCCACCTCGATTAGTCTATGCAAACCTTACGCCAAACGGCGTCGCTTTTTTCAGCGTGGCCAGGCCGCTAGGGCTGGCATTCCGCAGGGCTGCGACGCCGACCGGATTCAGGCCGGGGATTCTAGGACGGTCCGCCGCGAATGTCTGTGGCGGGCGCGCACTGCCGGCAAAAACGGCCGTTTCACGCCACTTTTACGCAGCCCTGTCCTGGACGACCGCATCTCGGGCCGGGTCGCCATGGTCGCGTGTCATGGGCAGGCTGGCCAGATCCCCGGCGGCTGCCGGCCGGCGGGCGCTGGCAATCCGCTCGAGTTCCTTGGCGATCGTCGGCAGCCACGGTGCTCCCGTGTCGCTACGCGACAGCGTCTCGAGCGCCGTTGCAGCCTCGTCCAGCCGGCCGACCCTCCGCAACAGCGTGCCCAGCAGCAGCTGCGCCTCGCCGTCGGTGGGCGACAGGTCGAGCAGCGCCCGAAGCTTGGTTTCAGCGGCGAGCCAGTCGCGGGCGAGGTAGGCATCGCGGGCCTTCACGAACAGGGCGTCCGTGGCCGCGTCACGACCGTGCGGAATGGGGGGCGGAAAGCCGGTCAGGGCCGACACCGTGGCGATCAGCCAGACCACGGCGGTGCCCGTCCAGAGCGCCAGTGACAGCCGGAAGTCGACCAGTTCCGACCAGATCCAGGTCGTGAATACGGCCACGTCGACCGCCAGGGCGAAGGCAAGCGCGAGCACCAGCCCGACGAAGCTGCCACGCAGCCACAGCCACGGCATTCCCGGCCAGATGAGCGTCAGGTAGCGTGCGAATCCCATGCGGAGTAGATAGCGACGCCCTTCGATTTCTCCAAGGCATCCGTGGGGGTACAACAGAGTCATGAAAACCAGTGATTTCGAGCCATTCGGGGCCAACGCAGGTGTCTGGCGGGCCATTGATGCCTCGGCCAACCGTGCCGGCGAGGCCCTGCGGGTGGTCGAGGACGTGGTCCGGTTCGTTCTTGACGATGCCCAGTTAACCGCTCTTGCCAAGGACCTGCGGCACACCCTGGCGACGCTCCTCGCCCAAGGTCCCCTGCCGCACCGAGTGGCCCTGCGGGACGTGGCAGGCGACGTGGGGATCGGGGTCGAGCCGCCGGTCTCCCTGCGGCGGGTGTCGCCGGTCGATCTGATCGCGGCCAATGCGGCACGGGCCTCACAGGCGCTCCGCAGCCTGACGGAATGTGCGGCCGTGGTCGCGCCCGATGCTGCGGCGGGCTTCGAGCAGCTCCGCTACCGGCTCTATGCGCTTGAGCGTGGGGCCCTCACCGCAGCACGGTCCAGGGAGCGGCTTACAGGCATCACTCTTTGTGTGCTGATCGATGCGCAGGTCGATCTGGCCGCCTTCGATCGGCTCGTGTCGTCGCTCGTGGAGGCGGGCGTGCGGATGCTGCAGATTCGCGACAAGGCGTTGCACACGCCCGCGCTTGTCGAGCGAGTGGAACACGCGATCGCGATCGCCAGGCGGCTTGCCCCCGCTGAGCCGGCGCTCGTGGTCGTGAACGACCGGGTCGACGTGGCCGCGGCCGTGGGGGCCGATGGCGGCCACACCGGGGCCGATGACCTGCCCACGACCTTGGCGCGGCGGGTGCTCGGACCGACGTCGCTCGTGGGACGCACGGCCCATACCATCGCCGAGGCCCGCGCTGCCGCCGCCGATGGGGCCGACTATCTCGGCATCGGCCCCTGCTTTCCCTCGTCGACGAAATCGTTCGGCGATTTCGCGGCGGCTGAATTTCTACGAACGGTGTCGCGTGAGATCAGCCTGCCCGCCTTCGCCATCGGCGGCGTGACGCTCGACCGGCTCGACGAACTCGCGGCGCTTGGCATCACGCGGGTGGCGGTGGCCGCGGCCGTGACGGGAGCCCGCGACCCCGCTGCAGCGGCGGCGGCGATCATCGATCGGCTGAAACAACTGTAGGCTGAAAATGGGGACGGGAGCGATTTTCCGATCCAGAACGAGGCGCATCAATAAGCTCGTGACGGAAAATCGCTCCCGTCCCCATTTTCCTTCAGCGCGGCGACGATCGCGCGGGCGATGTCGGCCTCGTCGCGGGAGCGGTAGCCCACCCATACCTGCCGCACCTTGGCGTCGGAGCCGATGAGATAAGTCGTGGGGAAGGCCTCGAAGCCGAATGACGCGGAGAAGATCATCCGCGTGCGGCCATCGGGATCGGCCCAGGGCTCGATCGCGGACCGCTGCGAGGGGCTCACGGCCTCTTTCAAAAAAGCGTTTGTGGATTCCGTCAGCGCGGGCATGTCCTCCGGGGCCCGCCCGCCGCAAGAGATGGCCACGAGTTGGAAGCGAGCATCGCTCCGCAGCCGGTCGGCTAGCCGCACGAGTCCCGGGAGTTCGCGGCGGCAGGGGGGGCACCACGTGCCCCAGAAATTGAGCAGCGTCACGCGACCCGCGAAGGTCGGCGATCGGCGGGTGGGATCGGCCAGCGACTCGAGCGGCAGATTGCCCACGGTCCTGCCCACGGCCGGATGCACCGACGCGGGGCTCTCGCAGCCTGTGAGGAAAGGCACCCAGCCGCCGCAGAGGATGATGGCTGTCACAACGGCGGATAGACGGTGGTGGCGGGGTATCATCGGCAGGGCCTCACTCGACGGGCGCATTGATTGCAGGCGGTTTTTTCCAGGCTGAAGGAACAACGAGTGTACGAAGTAGAACTGAAGTTTTCCGTAGCCGACCCGCGGGCTCTTGAGCAGCGGCTGGGGTCGCTCGCGGCGAAATGGCAAGAGCCGATCCATCAGGTTGACAGGTATTTCAACCATCCATGCCGCGATTTTGCCCGCACCGACGAGGCAGTCCGGCTGCGGCAGGACGGTGACCATGTGGTGATCACCTGGAAGGGGCCGCGGATCGATGCCGCCACCAAGACACGTCGTGAGATCGAACTGCCACTGGCCATCCGGCTCCCGGAGGGAGGCGATTCGGCAAATCCGGCGGCAAGCACGATCGCGCACTGGACGGAGTTGCTCGAGGCGCTCGGATTCCGCCCCGTCGCGACGGTGGCCAAGCGGCGGCAGCCGGCCCGCGTGCACTGGCAGGGCATGGAGGTCGACGTGGCGATCGACAGCGTGACCGGTGTCGGCGAGTATGTCGAACTCGAACTCCAGGCCGGCGAGGCGGAGGTGCCGCAGGCGCGGGCCTGCCTCGAGTCGTTGGCCCGCGAACTCGGCTACGGGAATCCAGAGCGACGCAGCTATTTGGAATTGTTGCTGGAGTGACGAAAAGGGGTCGCAGTCAGGAGTGTTCGGCACGATACGTGCTTCTCTACCGTGGCGGCAAGTTTTTAACTTGTCCGTTGCCCAGTCGCGGATTCCACAAGTTAAAAACTCGTGGCCACGGGGAGCGGATTCCACAAGTTAAAAACTCGTGGCCACGGGGAGCGGATTCCACAAGTTAAAAACTCGTGGCCACGGGTCGGACGGAAACAGAGTTGTGTCCCCTTCGTCGTCCTTACCGCACGACGTGATTACGGCCGTCGAGCAGGATCACGGACGGCTTGTGCGCGGCGACCTCCTGCTCGTCGAGCCATGCATACGACATGATCGTGAGCCGGTCGCCGGGCGCTCCGAGATGCGCGGTGGCGCCATTGAGCTCGATCGCGCCCGAACCTGACTTCCCGTAGATCACGTAGGTCTCGAACCGCTCGCCGTTGGCGAGGTTTCCCACGAGGATCTTTTCGTACGGCCGCAGCCCGACCCGCTCGGCTAGGTCGGCCGCGATCGTCAGACTCCCTTCGTAGTCCACCGACGCTCCGGTGACCGTCGCACGGTGGATCTTCGATTTCAGCAGGCAGATCGTCATGGTGTTGGGCGGGTAGGACGGAAACGGATGCAGACCGGGGACGCCACGTCGAGCGACTGGCCCGTGAAAGATAGTCTGCCAGTTTCGCGGTCGATCGCGAAGACCGTCACCGTATGCGAGTTTTGCCCGGCGGCCAGCAGGAATTGTCCGGTCGGATCAATCACGAAGTTACGGGGGGTTTTTCCCCGGATCGGTTCGGCGCCCAGAAACGTGAGCCGCCCGGTGGCCTGGTCAACGGCGTACATCGCGATCGAGTCGTGGCCCCGATTCGAGGCGTAGAGGAATCGGCCGCTGGGATGCGTGACGATCTCGGCGGTCGAAAAGCCCTTCGTATCGGTGACGTCGGCGGGGAGCGTCGAGAGTGTCTGCACCTCCGTGAGCGTGCCCGCCTGCGGATCGAAGGCGAAGGCCGTGACGGTGAGGTCGAGTTCGTTGACCGCATAGCCATACCGTCCGCCAGGATGAAAGGCGAAGTGTCGCGGACCCGCGCCGGGCGTGCCGCGGCCGAAGCCGTGGGCCGCGAGCGTGGCCTTGTCGACGTCGAGAGCGTGCACGAACACCCTGTCGGCTCCCAGGTCGCAGGACACTGCGAACCGACCGTCAGCCGTGGGGTAGATCGAATGAGCGTGCGGCTTCTCCTGCCGCTGCGGATTGGGGCCCTTGCCCTCGTGCTGGATGAAACCGCCGGGCGTGCCCGCCACGACCGGCTCGAGGCTGCCGTCGGCGGTGAGCCCGAAGCAGATCACGCTGCCGCCGCCGTAGTTGGCAGCCAGCGCGACTTTGCCCGCGCGGTCGACCGACACATGGCACGGGCCGCCGCCGCCGGACGATTGATGATTCTTGTTTGTGAGTGTGCCGGTGGTCTCGTCGATCGCGAGCGAGAGCACCGCGCCGGTCGGCTTGCCATTCGCATCGGCCACCTCCGAGACGGCGTACAGGACCGGAAGCGTCGGATGGGGCGAGAGGAACGAAGGGTTCTTGACGGCCGCTGCCAGCACCGGGACGGTCAGCTTTCCCGTGGTGGCATCGAATCGCGACACATAGATTCCCTCGCTGTTGGCGGGGCCACCTGTGTAGGTGCCGAACCAGACGAACTGATCGGCAGTCGGCTCGGCAGCGGACGCGGCGGGAGGCGTGCCGGGGAGTGCGGGTCCCAGCACCGCGACCAGGAATGCGACCGAGAATGTGACGGCGGGCAACAGGCTCGTGGCAATGGACGACATCGGAGGAAACCCTCATGCTGCCGGCGGCCACATCCGCGGAACCGCCGGCATTCGGCTCCGCCTCCAACCCACAAATCGTACTCCCATGACAGACCGACGCAACGAGCGGCACCGACGGCCGGTGGCGGCTGCCGACGAGACGGGCCGTGAGGCTCGTAATACGCTCTGGATGGAGCTCTACCAGGTGGTCGTCCGCGTCGGCTGGATCTTCAAGACCGAGACGATCATCATGCCGGCAGTGCTCGACGCGGTGGTCGATTCGGGGTTCTTACGCGGCCTGCTTCCGGTGCTCAACCGGGGCGGCCAGAGTGTGCCGCCGCTGCTCGCTGCGGGTCCGCTGGCCCGTCTGCCGCGCAAGAAATGGTCGCTCGTGCTGACGAGCCTGGCGATGGCCGCCTGCTTTGGCCTGCTGGCCGCAGCATGGCCTGCGCTCGCGGCCACGCGGCCTGATCTGCTGGCGGTATTGTTCCTCGTGCTCTATGCCCTCTTCTCGGCGGCGAATGGCCTGAATCAGCTGGTGCTCGCCGCCCTGCAGGGCAAGCTCATCTCGCCCGGGCACCGTGGCCGCGCGATGGTGGTGAGCGTGGCCGTGGGCAGCGTGCTGGCCATCGTCGCCGCGGCCCTGCTCCTGGGCCCGTGGTTGGCGGAACCCGACGGCTTCCCAAAAATCTTCGCCGCGACGGGAGCGTTCTTCGCGCTGGCCGCGCTCGCACCGGTGTTTCTTGACGAGCCGGCAGACACCACGCCGCCCAGGGCAATCAGCGCCGGCCGTCCGCGGGGCATCGTCGGCAGCCTGCTCGAGCAGGCTGCCAAGGGCATCGCGTCGTGGCGGCAGACGCTCCGCGGCGACCGGCCACTCGTGCGGCTGTGCGTCGTGGCGGCCTGCTTCTCCGCCGTGCTCATGCTCTTTCCTCACTATCAGGCCTTTGCGCGGGATCGGCTCGGCAGCCACACCGCCAGCCTGTTGACCTGGGTCATCGTGCAGAACGCCGCAACAGGCGTTGTGAGCCTGGTGGCGGGGCCGTTCGCCGACCGTCGCGGTACGCGGATCGTGCTCGTCTGGCTGGTGGCGCTCTCCTCGCTCACGCCGCTGGTCGTGACGCTGCTCTCGCTCATGCCGCATGAACACGCCGTGGAATGGTTCTGGATCGTCTATGTGCCGCTGGGTCTCAATCCGATTTCGTTGAAGATCTTCACCAACTACTCGCTCGAACTTGCCCCGGCAGCGGCGGATCATCCGCGGTATGTGAGCATCGTGGGCGCGAGCTTGGCCCTGCCATTTGTGGTCTCGCCACTGGTGGGCATGGCGGTCGACCAACTGGGCTTCCGGCCCGTATTCATGGCGGGCGCGGCGGTGATCGCCGCCGGCGCGGCCGTCGCTCTCGGGCTGCCGGAGCCCCGGCACCGATGACGGGTGGCCGACGTGGCCGTGATTTCGACCCGTGGCCACGAGTTTTTAACTTGTGGAATCGCTGCCGTGAGACACGGACAAGTTGAAAACTTGCCGCCACGGGGTGCTGAATTTTCCCAAAAATCGATTGCCCCGGGCGTCGTTCAGGCCGTATGCTCCTCGGATCGCACGGATGTCCGTTGCGGGTGTTCAAAACAGTCTTGGAGGCATGTGCCATGAAGTCTTTACGGATGATGGGTTTGGTGATACTCGTCGCGTCGATGGTCTGCTCGGCCGCTCTCGTGTCGGCTGCTCCGAAGGAGCCGAAGGACGCGAAGTGCCCGGTTTCGGGCAAGGGCTGCAACCCCGAGAAGGCCACCGACTTCGCCGGCGGCAAGGTCTATTTCTGCTGCGGCAACTGCGAGACCGCCTTCAAGGGCGATTCCTCCAAGTTTGCCGCCAAGGCCCACCAGCAGATGGTTTCCACCGGTCAGCTCGTGCAGAAGGGCTGCCCCTTCAGCGGCGGCGCCGTAAAGGAAGGCACGCAGCTCGCCATCGGCGGTACCGAGGTCGGCTTCTGCTGCAACAACTGCAAGGGCAAGGTTGAGAAGGCCAGCGCCGACGAGCAGGTCACCATGGTGTTCGGCAGCATCGAGAAGGGGTTCGCCCCCGCGGCCAAGTAGGACCGACTCGAGTTTCGTATCGTTCGCGCGGGTTTCGCCGCATTTGCAGGCCCGGAACTGGCCTAGGTCATTGTCCGGCTTGATGGAATACTCCGCACTGAAGTGGGCGTCCCCTTCGGTGCGGAGTTTTTTCGTTCATGCGTGTGTTTCTCTCGGCAGGTGAACCCTCCGGCGACCATCATGCCGCGGTGCTCGTGCGGGCGATCAAGGCCCGACAGCCCGACGTCGAGTGCGTCGGCCTCGGGGGGCCGTGCATGGCCGCCGAGGGATGCCTGCTCATCGCCGACCTGACGCAGTTGGCGGTGATGTGGTTTCTCCGTGTGATCCTCAATCTCCACCGCTTCGTCGACCTCGCCCGCCGTGCCGAGCGGAGCTTTCTCGACGACCGCCCCGACGTCTGTGTGCTCGTCGATTTCCCAGGCTTCCACTGGTGGCTGGCCTGGCGTGCCAAGCGGCACGGCATCCCCGTGGTCTTCTACTGCCCGCCTCAGATCTGGGCCTGGGGCAGCTGGCGAATCCACAAGATGCGGCGGCTTGTCGACCATGTGCTCTCCGCGCTCCCCTTCGAGCACGACTGGTTCGTGGCACAGGGCATGTCGAGCACGCTCGTCGGCCACCCGTTCTTCGACGAACTCCACGCGGCCCAGTCTGCGGCGAACGATTCCCACGGCCCGACGTCGGCCTCTCAAGGCCATCCGACGGATCGCCCCCAACGCCCCGTCGTGCTCTTGCTGCCCGGGTCGCGTGGTCAGGAGATCGAGGCCAACCTCGGCGCGATTTTACGGGCCGCCGTGGAAACAGCGCAACGGGTGCCTGACGCCCGTTTCGTTGTCGGCGCGCTCAACGACAAGTATGCCGAGCGGGTGCAGCAGACGATTCACGCCCTTGGCTCCACCCTCACCGGCCTCGACCTCCGCGTCGAGACTGGCCGCACGCGGAGCCTGATGCGCGAGGCGGCTTGTGCAATCGCGGTGAGCGGATCGGTGTCGCTCGAACTGCTCGCCGCGCGGGTGCCGACCGTGATCGTCTATCGGATAAGCGGTTTCGCCCACGTAGTGCAGAGCTGGTTCCGTCACGCCAGGCATATCACGCTGGTCAATCTGCTGGCGGTCCGGGAGCCGATCGGGCCCACGCGGCGGGAGTGGCGGGCTCCGCGCGAGGTCGTCCCCGCCGACCCCGAGGAGATCTTTCCGGAGTATTTGGCAGTGCAGGATCCCCACATGGCTGGGCACGTCGTGGAATGGCTCACGCAGTCGGCGACGCGGGAGGCTGTCATCACGCGGCTCAATGCCGTGGCCGATCGCGTGGCCCATGGTGGTTCTGCCGCGCGGGCGGCCGACGCCGTGCTCGCCGTCGCCTCGCACGGTCGGGCCGGGCTGCAGGGTGGATGGCATTCCGGGGCCTCCGGCCCGGCGGCGGGCTCCACCCCCTGCCGGCCGTCGGCTCATGCGGCATAATGCCGTCATGTTTCTCGCCGCCCCCCAGCCGACGCCCGTTGACCTGCAGTTCTCGCTGTTCGGGATTCCCGTGCGCGTGTCGGGCTGGTTCTGGGTCGGCGCGGCGCTTCTCGGATGGGGCATCTGCCTGTCGTTCGCCCGTGGCGACCAGCGACAGTTGCTGCAGTATCTGGTGATCTGGATGGCCGCGGTGCTCTTTTCGCTGCTCGTCCACGAGATGGGGCATGCGTTGGCCTATCGCTGGTTTGGGCAGTCGGCACACGTGGTGCTCTATCACCTCGGTGGGCTGGCGATTCCCGACGCCTGGGGCCGTGGCGCCCGTCGGCCCTGGCAGCGGCTGATCATCTCGGCGGCCGGGCCGCTGGCGCAACTGGCTCTCGCGGCGGCGATCGTCGCGGTGCTCAAGGTCGGCGGCTACGCCGTGCCGTTTCCGGTGCCGAGTGTGGGGGCGGCGCTAGGACTCTATGAAGGTGCGGACATCGGCTCCCGCTTCTTGTTTGCGCTTGTGTACTTCCTCCTGCAGGTCAACATCTTCTGGCCGCTCTTGAATCTCGTGCCTGTGCCGCCGCTCGACGGCGGTCAGATCGTGCGCGAGGGACTGCTCAGCCTCGGCGTGGCTGATGCCGTGCGGATTGCCGCACTCGTCGGCGTGGTGGCAGGTGCCATGGTCGCCTGGTGGGGCTACACGCACAACGAGCCCTACCTGGGCATCATGTTCGCCATGCTCACTGTCTCCTGCTTCCAGAGCCTCTCGGATAACACGCCTTGGCAGCGTTGGAACTAGCGAGGGTTGGTTGGCCCAAGCTGCCTGGGGCCGGGGTTGGCCGTTCCATGTCGCCGGACGTTCGCTACGGGCATCCTGCCCTACGCTCACTCGATGCTGACTGCGCTCCGGCATCCTGCCTGCGCTTGTCAGCAACGCCGTCGACATGAAACGGCCAACCCCTCGCGGAATTCTCGATCAGGAAGAATGCCGATGCGAGAGACTCGCCTGAGGGCCGTATGACTCGTTTTACAAGTCCGCGCGTGGTGGTTCTTGGGGCGAGCAATGTGTCGCGTGGGCTCTCCCGGCTCGTGGCGACGGTCGAGTCGCGGTCGCCTGGCGCGGACCTCTTTGTGGCCGCCGGGCATGGTCGCGGCTACGGGGTGAACACCCGCGTGGCGGCGCGACGGCTGCCGTCGATCCTTAGGAGTGGCCTCTGGCGGGGCCTCGACCGCCAAGGCGGCGCGGCGCCGGTCGCGCTTGTCACTGACGTCGGCAATGAGTTGCTCTATGGCCTCACCGCCGAACAGGTTGCGTCATGGGTGCGGGAGAGCGTCCGGCGGCTTGCCGATCGCGGTGCGACGATCGCGATCACACGACTGCCGATGGCCAGCATCGCCGCAGTCGGAGCCGTCCGCTACCGCGCTCTGCGGACATTCTTCGTGCCGGGCTGTCGCCTCTCGCTCGCCGACCTCAAGGAGGCAGCCACAAGGCTCGATGCAGACCTGCAGGCAATCGCCGGAGACTTTCGCGCGCAGATCATCGAGCAGCCGGCTCACTGGTATGGCTTCGACACGTTGCATGTGCGCCGGCGCCATCTCGATGATCTCTGGCTCGCTGCCTGTGAGGCGTGGGGATTTCCTTCCGCGCAGTCTTCGGCAAAGTCTTCCGCGACGGACTGGCTGAAGATCGGCACGAAGGCCGCAGAGGTTCGCTCGCTTGCAGGGGTGATACGGTTCACAAGGCAGCCGGTGCTGCCGCTACGAAGCGGCGGCACGCTGTCGTTGTATTAACGTCGCGTGGGGCCGCATTCGGCAAGTTGAAAACTTGCCGCCACGGGGGAGAAAGGACACGGACAAGTTGAAAACGTGCCGCCACGGGGGAGAGAGGGTTGAGGCTGTCTCGGCACGAAGGACGAGACCGAAGGAGTTCGCCCCGTGGCCACGAGTTTTTAACTTGTGGAATCCGTGCCGAGGACACGGACAAGTTGAAAACTTGCCGCCACGGGGGAGCGGCCCCTACAGCACCGGCAGCGAGGGCATCGGCGGTCGGGAGGCGTGGGCCGCGGCGAGGTTGCCGACGAGGCGTGTGCAGATTGCCTCGAGATAGGGTCGGGCGGCCGGATCGTCGTAGTTGGCCGCCGTGCGGCCGGCATCGCCGTGCTCGCGGATCGGAATCTGGAGCGGCACCTCGCCAAGAAACGGGATGTCGAGGTCTTTGGCTGTTCGCTGCGCACCGCCGGTGCCGAAGATGTCATACCGCTTCTGCGTGTCGGGGCAGATGAAGAAGCTCATGTTCTCCACCATGCCGAGCAGGGGAATGTTTACCTTGCGAAACATCGCGATCGCCTTCGTGGCGTCGAGAAGGGCCACGTCCTGCGGCGTGCAGACGACGACGGCGCCGGTGAGCGGCAGCACCTGCGAGAGCGTCAGCGCGATGTCGCCTGTGCCCGGCGGCATGTCGATGATCAGATAGTCGAGCGGTCCCCACAACGTGTCGCGGAGCATCTGCGTGATCGCGCCGTGCAGCATCGGTCCCCGCCAGACCACCGCCTCACCAGCCGGCACGAGAAACCCCATCGACATCACCGGCATCGGATGCGGGCCCACCGGCAGAAACATCGGAATGATCTTGCCAGCGTCGATCTGCGGCCGGCCTGAGAGACCGAGCAGGTGCGGCACGCTCGGGCCATAGACGTCGGCGTCGAGCAGGCCGACGCGGCTGCCGGCCCGCGCCAGACCGATGGCGATCGAGGCGGCGATCGTGCTCTTGCCCACGCCACCCTTTCCTGAGCCGACCGCGATCACGCTCTTCGCCTCGAGGCCGATCTGCCCGATTTTTGTGGGCGGCCTGTCGTGCGGAACGATCTCCACGGAGACCCTGGGCACGGCGGGAAAGCGGGACCGCAGCAGTTCCTCGATCCGACCCCGTGTCTGGCTCCAGAGGATCGCCGCATGCGAGGTGAGGCCGACCTGAACCGCGATCGATGAGGGCGAGGCCTCAACCGACCGCACCTGCCCCATCTCAACGAGTGGTCTGCCCGTCTCCGGGTCGGCGATGTCGGCGAGTACGGCCGTGACACCTGTGGAATCAACAGTGGTGGGGTGGTTGCTCATACTCCGTTCGGGCCTCCAACCCGCTTTTCGCGTTTAAGGCTGGGTTTTCTCGATCACGTTGCCGGCGCGGGACGATGAGACGAAAAGCCCACGGGGCTGGACCGTGACCATCAGCACAAGCGCCGTGCAGACGAGCATCGCGACGCCGGCCGCGAGGCCGCCATCAGCCTGCACGCCCCGCTTGGCGGTGCGGAAATACATCGCGGCGATGATCCGCAGGTAATAGGCCGCGGCGATCGCCGCGTTGAGCACCAGGATCACGGCGAGGGAAACGAACCAGGCGCGGCGGCTCCCCAGAGTGATCGCCGCGTTCCAGTCGACCTCGAGGGCCGAGGTGGCCAACGAGAGCTTGCCCCAGAATCCCGGCAGCGGCGGGATACCGGCAAGGCTCAGCAGAAACAGCGCGATCGCGAAGGCTGCCACGGGATTCGTCGAGGACAGCCCATCCAGATCGTCGACCGTGGCGATCTCCTCCCGCGGCGGCCGCGGGCCGCTACCGGCCGTCCACTCAGGCCAGC
>JAPLNQ010000210.1 GCA_026401075.1 Planctomycetia bacterium | reverse complement strand
GGGCACTCCCGGAAAGAGGCAGATGACGTCGCCGGCGGTCACGGGCCGGCTGCCCTTGCCATCGTAGTAGGTGCCGCTGCCCCGAAAGACATAGACCAGGCTGTACCATTCGAGTGTTCGCCGCCACGACGGATCCTGCTCGAGTCTGGGCCTCATGCCCCAGCTGTCGAGGATCCGGCTCGATCGCACGAGGCAGCCCGGGCCGGGCGCGAGCGGCGAATCGAAGAGCAGCCAGTAGCGGCGCACGCTCTGTCGGCCGCCGACGATCGCCCGCTGTTCGATCGCGGCCGTATCCAGCGGCGGCGCAAACGGCCTGGCCGGTTGTCGCGATGTCGGTTTTCGGACGTGCGTCCCCATGCTCGAACGTATATCACAAAAGACAAGTGAAATGAAACAGGGAGGATGAACAATCGTTGTATGGAAGCGGGCTAGAAGTGATGCGTGTACCATTCTGTGCAAGGTCAGGACCGTCTTGTGTATGGGATGACGGTATGGCGTCGGCCGATACTCACTCGCTTTGCCCCCCGGGAATCCTCGCCATGCTTCATGCCACGGGTCTGAGTTATGTCTGGCGGGCCGTGGTCGTCATCGGCTGTCTGGCTGTCACGGGGAAGGCCGTGCCGCAGACTGTCGACGTTGCCCCGGATGTTGCTACGGTGCCGGGCGTCGTCATCGACCATGTGCCGGCACACACGAAGCAATTCGTCGGTAGTCCGACGATCGTCATCCTGCCCGACGGCAGCTATGTCACCGCGCATGATTTCTTCGGCCCCGGGAGCACCGAGTGGACCGCTGCGGTCACCGACATCTTTTCGAGTGTCGACCGTGGCACGACGTGGACGAAGATCTCGCGGGTCGAGGGGGCCTTCTGGTCGAACCTGTTCGTGCACGACGGCGTCCTCTATCTCATGGGGACGACCAAGCATCACGGTCCGCTCGTCATCCGCAGGAGTCGCGACGGCGGTCGCTCATGGACGGATCCCACCGACGCGAAGACGGGCCTGCTCGCCGACGGCCAGTTTCACACGGCGCCCATGCCGGTGCTCGTCCATGGAGGCAGGCTCTGGCGGGCGGTCGAGGACGCCAGCGGCGGCAAGGAGTGGGGCAAGCGATACATGGCGATGATGGCGTCGGTGCCGGTGGATGCCGACCTGCTCGACCGAGGCAACTGGACCTTTTCCAACGCGATCCCCCGGAATGCCTCCTGGCTCGACGGAAAATTCACCGGCTGGCTCGAAGGCAACGCCGTGGCCACCGCGGATGGCCGCGTGCTCGACATCCTTCGCGTGGAGGCCGGGTCGATCGAGAAGGCGGCGATCGTCTCGATCAGTGCCGACGGCACAACGGCCTCGTTCGACCCGGCGAGCGGGTTCATCGACCTGCCCGGGTCGGCGACGAAGTTCACGATCCGACGGGACCCGCGGACCGAAACCGCCGGGGCGAAGCCGGTGTGGTGGATGCTGTCGAACGCCGCGCCACCCGTGGTCGCGGTGACGAAGGACTGGAACCGGATGCGAAACACGCTCGCGCTCCTGAGGTCGGAGGATCTTCGCACATGGGAACTGAGGTCTGTCGTCCTGCACCATCCCGAGCGGCAGCGTCACGGCTTCCAATATGTCGACTGGCTCTTCGACGGCGACGATCTGGTCGTGGTGAGCCGCACGGCGTTCGACGACGCCGAAGGCGGTGCCCACGACTATCACGATGCGAACTACCTCACATTTCATCGCGTGAAGGACTTCCGCTCGCGATCGATGGACGACTCGTGCGTCGATCCGAAGAGCCTCGGCTGGTGAACTGGGCTGGTGAACTGGGTGGGTCTACGCATGGTCGGCAAGTTGGCGTGTGCCGGCTGCGATCAGGCTGCCCACGGAAAGTGCAGACGGCCGCTGGTCGCCCTTGTAGAATGTCTGATGTGGCGGATGGACTGACATTCGCCTTGAAGACCGCAGCAAGGGTCAACCCGCCATGCTCAGCCAGGAAACCCTCGACCAGTATCGCCGCATGACGGTCGGGGAGCGGCTCGATCTGACCTTCGAGATGATGCGGGACAACACGCCTTACCTGCTGCAGGGGAGCGAGGACGTCATTGCCCGCCGCTTTGAACTCATCAAACGGGAAAATGATCTTCGCAACGAGCGCATCCTTGCGGCGCTGTCACGGCTGGAAAAATCCATTCCGCGGGAAGTCGAATGAAAGAGCTGGCGGCCCGGCCGTAGGGATCTTGTGTTTGCGGGAAGTTGCACCGATGCACGAGCGACAGGTCACCTGTGCCGCCCACGGCCACATGCTCACGAACGCGGCCGTTTGGTCATCCGACTCGCTGTGGATCGTCTACGACACGCGTTCGAGCCCCGACGGCTCCGTCTTCGACGGCACGCGGATCGAACGGGTGGAGGTCAACTCGGGGCGGATTGAGATTCTTTATGAGTCGCGAAACGGAGCCTGCTGCGGCGTCGTGACGGCGAGCCCCGTGGACGACCGCGTGGTTTTTATTGTGGGCCCCGAACATCCCACGGCTGACTGGCAGTATGGCCCGGCCCATCGGCAGGGGGCGATCGTGCGGACGTCAAAGCCTGACGTCATCGAACGGCTCGATGCCCGCGACCTCGTGCCGCCGTTCACGGCTGGTGCGCTCCGCGGCGGCAGCCATGTGCATGTTTACAGCCCCGAAGGCAGGCTCGTGAGTTTTACCTATGAAGACGCGGTGCTGGATGCTTCCCCGAAGACCGGGGCGAGTCAGGCCGCGCCGCACGAGAAAAATCTTCGCGGCGTCGGCGTCAGCGTGTGCGGGAAGCCGGTACAGGTGCCGCGGACGCACGAACGCAATCACGACGGCACGGCGTTCACCGTGCTCGTTACGCGGCTCACGGATGAGCCGACGCCGGGCAGCGACGAAATCTCGAAGGCGTTTGAGGAGGCGTGGATCGGCACACACGGCTACCTGCGGCCCGACGGCACGCGGCAGCGGTATGCGCTCGCGTTTCAGGGGCATGTCGTCGTGCATGACGCCGCGTTCGGCGGGCGGCGCACGATCAGTGAGGTCTTCGTGTGCGACCTGCCGGATGACCTCGATGAGCTGACGGTCGCAGGAGAACAGCCCCTTGCGGGCACGCCCACGAGCCGGCCATCGCCGCCACGCGGAGTGCTCCAGCGGCGGCTCACGTTCACCGCGGATCGCAGTCATCCGGGAATCGACGGTCCGCGGCACTGGCTGCGTTCGAGTCCCGACGGGTCGCGGATCGCGTTTCTGATGCGTGACGATCTCGGCATCGTGCAACTCTTCACGGTGAGCCCGAATGGCGGCCGGCCAGTGCAGGTGACGCGCGACGAGTGGCACGTGGCGAGCAGCTTCAGTTGGAGCCCCGACGGCCAGCAGATCGCGTATGTCGCCGACTCGAGCGTCTTTGTCGTCGATACGGCGAGCGGCACGAGCACGCGGCTCACCGACCGCACGATCACCGCAGAGCCCCGCCCGGAAGCCTGCGTTTTCTCCGTCGATGGCCGGCGGATTGCCTTCATGCGGAGCGTGGCAGGCGGTGGCACGCAGCCTGGAGAATCAGCGGCGGCCGTGCACAACCAGATTTTCGTCGTCGACGCCACGCCGTGACGGGCGGGGCACCGTGCCTGTCGCGTACACTGTGTTCACGTGTGAAAACGGCTGCGTGCTGCGGCGGATCCCGAGGATGACCATGCAGGCGACCATCCAGAAGGCGGCGAGCCGCGAGAGTGGATGGAGTGCGGTTCGCCCCGCGACCATCGCGGCTGTGTTGCTGGCGATGGTACTCGCCGGCTGCACGACGACACCGGAGCAGGCAGCCTTGTCCCTGGTCCGCCGGCTCGGCGGAAAAGCGATGCCCGCCGATGGGCAGGAGGGCATCGTGCGGATTGATCTGGCGCACACCGCTGTCACCGACAACGACCTGGCGCGGCTGGCTGGCCTCGGTGGCGGCGGGCCGGCCGGGCCGCTCGGCCGCATGGAGGCACTCGACCTCACGCACACGGGCATCACCGATCGGGGCGTGGAGTCACTGGCCGCATTTCCACGGGTCCGCAAGCTTTCGCTCACGCTGACGAAGGTCACCGATGCAGGCCTCGCATCGCTCTCCACGATGGAACATCTCACCGAACTCTACCTGATCGAGACCCAGCTCACCGATGCGGCGGTGGAACCGCTTTCCCGTCTGCGGCATCTCCAGACGCTCGTGCTCCTGCGCACGGACGTGAGCGACGCGGGCGTCGACAGCCTGCGTCGTGCCCTGCCGCGGGCAAAGGTCCAGATCGAGCCGGCCGCGGCGCGGTCGGGCAGGAAGAAGCCATGAGCGACAGGCACGTCATGCACCCTGGTACCGTCCGTCGGGCAAGGGGTGTTACGCTCGTCGAGGTGCTCGTCGTCGTGGCGATCATCGGCCTTCTGGTCGGCCTCCTCCTGCCGGCGGTGCAGGCGGCGCGCGAGGCGGCGCGGCGGACGCAGTGCGGCAACCATCTCCGGCAGCTCGGCGTGGCGATCCATCGCTACGAGAGCAACACGCAGGGGTTGCCGGCCGCGAGCACCGACCCCGTGGTCGATGGCGTCTGGAACTGGACCGACACCCCTACCGCACTCCATCACGGCTGGGCCACGCTGCTCCTGCCGTATTTGGAGCAGTCAGCGCTGCACTCGCTCGTGGACCGCACGAAGTCGGTGTTCGATCCGGCGAACCGCTCCGCGGCCCGCACCGTGATTCCCGTCTATCGTTGTCCGTCGTTTCCCGGCACGCCGTTCGCCATGGATCCGCTCTATCTGTCGCTCGGCTCGCCCTATGCCCTCCGCAACTACGTGGCGATGGGTGCCACGACCGCCGGCAGGCTCTACTGGGAGCCGTCGTTCAAGACTCCAGAGACGCAGGATGGCAGCATTTACCCGCAGTCGCGGACGCGGTTCCGAACCATCTCTGACGGGCTGTCGCACACGGTACTGCTCTCGGAAACTCGCGAGCAGAACGCCGCCGCGTGGATCGACGGCTCGACGTCGAGCATCACGTCACGGCGGATCGATGCGAGTAACTCCCCGACCTACACCGGGCCGGAGAACGCGCTCAATTACGTGCCCTACTATCGGTATGGCGGCGGCCAGTCGATCGACATGGACTACGGGCCATCGAGCGCGCACGTCGGCGTGGTGGGCCAACTGCTGGCGGACGGCTCCGTGCAGTTCCTGGCAGATTCCACCGATCTGACGGTGTATGACGGTCTCGTGACGCGGGCCGGCGGCGAGTGACAAGAGGCCTCCGCCCGGGCTGCGGCGTGAGGCGGAGAACGGCCTTGCCTCACAGCCATCGCGCCGTCGATACTCTAGGTTTATCACTCTGGGTTCATCCGGCACCGTGGTTTACCCGGCACTCTTGTTTTCCCGTTTGAAACCGGTTGCCCCGATTCCATCCCATCTGCGGTCCTTCCATATCATGCCCACTGTTCGTTTTGCCGATGGCGTCGTCAACGAGTTTCCCCAGGCCGCACGGGTGGGCGATGTCGTCCCCGAGGCGATCAAGAGGGGCCCGCGGAAGCAGCGGCCGATCGCCGCCCTTCTGAATGGCGAGGCCGTCGGGCTCGATGCGCCGCTGCCCGCCACTGGCGAGGCTGCGATCGACTGGCTCGCTGCCGGCGATCCGCGGGCGCTGCCGGTGATGCGACACTCGGCCGCCCACATCATGGCCCGCGCCGTGACGCGGCTCTTTCCTGACGTCGAGCTGGCCTTCGGTCCCACCGTCGGCGAGGGCTTTTATTACGACATGCGGGCCGGCCGGCCGATCACCGACGACGATCTGCCGCTGATCGAGGCCGAGATGAAGAAGATCATCGAGGCCGACGAGGCATTTGAGCGGGTCGAGGTGCCTCGCGAGAAGGCGGTCGAGATCGTCCGGGATCTCAAGCAACCGCTCAAGGTTGAGCACATCGAGACGGGCTTGGCCGCCCACCCGACCCTATCGTTCTACCGTCAGGGAGAATTCGTCGACCTCTGCCGCGGTCCTCACGTGACGAGCCCCGGCTGCATCGGCGCCTTCAAGCTCACGAACATCGCCGGCGCCTACTGGAAGGGCGACGCCAATAACGCCCAGCTCCAGCGGCTCTACGGCACCGCCTGGTTCACGCAGGCGGATCTCGACGCCCATCTGGCCAATCTGGAAGAGGCCCGCCGTCGCGATCATCGGGTGCTCGGCAAGCAGCTCGACCTCTTCACGACGAGCCCCTTGGTCGGCTCCGGACTCGTGCTCTGGATGCCGAAGGGAGCCGTGCTCCGCGGCGTGCTCGAGAGCTTCGTCCGCGACGAACTGGCCGCGCGGGGCTACCAGCCGGTCTACACGCCGCACATCGGCAAGGTCGATCTCTACAAGATCTCCGGCCACTATCCCTACTACGCCGACAGCCAGTTCAAGCCGATCGTGATGAGCGAAGACGAGCAGTATCTGCTGAAACCGATGAACTGCCCCCACCACACGATGATCTACAAGGCCCGGCCGCGGAGCTACAAAGAGCTGCCGCTGCGTCTGGCCGAGTTTGGCACGGTCTACCGCTACGAGCAGTCGGGTGAACTCGGCGGCATGACGCGGGTCCGCGGCTTCACCCAGGACGACGCCCACATCTTCTGCACCCACGAGCAGGTGGAGCGGGAGGTAGAGGGCTGCATCGACTTCACGCTGAAAGTGCTGGAGAGCCTCGCCTTCGAAAACTTCCGCGTGCGACTCGGGTTCCGCGATCCCAAGAGTGATAAATACGTCGGCCCGCCCGCGCGGTGGGATGAGGCCGAGGCTGCTATTCAAAGGGTGGCCCGCCGCATGAACCTGCCGGGCTGTGAGCCCGAGCCGGGCGAGGCGGCCTTCTACGGACCGAAGATCGACTTCGTGGTGCACGACTCGCTCGGCCGCGAGTGGCAGCTGGGCACCGTGCAGCTCGACTACAACCTGCCGAGCGCCGAGCGGTTCGATCTCGAATACATCGGCGCCGACAACGCGAAGCACCAGCCGGTGATGATCCATCGGGCCCCGCTGGGCAGCCTGGAGCGGTTTGTGGGAGTGCTGATCGAGCACTTCGCGGGGGCGTTTCCCTTGTGGCTGGCACCCGAGCAGGTCCGCGTGCTCCCCGTCAGTGAAAAGAGCGAGGCGTATGCGAAGCAGGTGCAGGCGCGATTTGAGGCCGCGGGGCTCCGCGTCGGCATCGATCTGGCCGCAGAAAAACTCGGCGCGAAGGTGCGGACGGCGCAGCTCGAGATGATTCCGGCGATGATCGTCTGCGGTCCGCGCGACGAGGCGGCCGGCACGGTGAGCCTCCGCGATCGGATCGACGGAGATGTCGGCGCGATGAGTCTGGAGGCTGCGGTCGAGCGACTCCGCGATGAAAATGCCCGTCGCGCGGTCCGCCACAAGCCGAAGCCGCTCACGGTGGCCAGTTCGGGTGGCGGCAGTGAGGATTATTGAGCGGCTTTCACCGATCCCGACTCACCGATCTCAAGCCCATGCCACGCTTTGCGGTTCTCGAACACGTTGGCGCCCCGGACGATCCCGCCGGGCGGCACTTTGACCTGTTGCTTGAGGCGGGCACCGCCTGCCGCACCTGGCGGCTGATGGTGGTGCCCGAACAGGGCGGCGATACCGTGGCAGCGATCGAGTTGCCGCCGCACCGTCTCGTCTGGCTCGACCGGCTTGAGGGGGAGGTGTCGGGGGGACGTGGCTTTGCTCGCCGCGTCGATGCCGGTGACTACGACCTGCTCGCCTGCGATGCCGACGACATGGCCACGGCCACGGTGATCGTACTCACACTCGCCGGCCCAACGCTCTCCGGCCGCCTGCGGCTGGAGGCGGTGGGCGACGGCTGGGCGGTGCGGCTGGGATGACAAAGCCCGGGGCCATGGGATCCTCGGGGTGGGAGTATGATGGGAGATGATTTGGCACGACACCATTGCCCCCAGGAATGATCCCCGATGAAGCCCCGTGAAGTGCTCGCGATGTGCCGCGAGAAGGAAGTGAAGGCGGTCGATCTGCGGTTTGCCGATTTCCTCGGCGCCTGGCAGCACTTCACGATTCCCGTCGGCAAGCTCGAAGAAGACACCTTCGACGACGGCCTCGGCTTCGACGGCTCGAGCATCCGCGGCTGGCAGGCGATCAACGAGAGCGACATGCTGCTCGTGCCGGTGCCCGATTCGGCCTTCGTCGATCCATTTGCCCAGATCCCCACGCTCGTGATGGTCTGCAACGTGCAGGATCCGATCACGCGGGAGGACTATTCCCGCGATCCGCGCAACGTCGCCCGCAAGGCGGTGAACTATCTGAAGAGCACTGGCATCGCCGACACCTGCTTCATCGGACCGGAGGCCGAGTTCTTCGTGTTCGATGATGTGCGCTTCGATCAGAACGCCCACGAAGGCTACTTCCACCTCGACTCGGTCGAGGCCGAGTGGACGCGGGGCCGGGCCGAGGGGCCGAACCTTGGCTACAAGCTGCGGCACAAGGAGGGCTATTTCCCCTGTCCGCCGGCCGACCAGCTGATGGATCTCCGCAACGAGATGATGCAGACGATGATCCAGTGCGGGATCGACGTCGAGGCGCAGCACCACGAGGTGGCGACGGCCGGGCAGTGCGAGATCGACATGCGGTTTCAGGAACTGGTGCGGATGGCCGACCAGCTCTGCCTCTATAAATACATCGTGCGGAACGTCGCCCGTCGAGCAGGTAAGACCGTGACATTCATGCCGAAGCCGATCTTCGGCGACAACGGCTCCGGCATGCACACGCACATCTCGCTCTGGAAGGCGGGCCATCCGCTCTTCGCCGGCACGGGCTACGCAGGCCTCTCGGAGATGGCGCTCTATGCGATGGGAGGCATCCTCCGCCACGCCCCGGCGCTGCTCGCGCTCACGAACCCCACCACCAACAGCTACAAGCGGCTGGTGCCGGGCTACGAGGCGCCGGTGAACCTCGCCTATTCGCAGCGGAACCGCTCCGCGAGCTGCCGGATTCCGATGTATTCGACGAGCCCCAAGACGAAGCGGATCGAGTTTCGCTGTCCCGACCCGACCTGTAATCCCTATCTCTCCTTTTCGGCGATCCTGCTGGCGGCGATCGACGGCATCCAGAACAAGATCAACCCCGGTGAGCCGCTCGATCGCGACATTTACGACATGCCTCCGGAAGAACTGGCCAACGTGCCGAAGGCACCCGGCTCGCTCGATGAGGCGCTCGACGCCCTCGAACGCGATAGCGAATTCCTGCTGCGGGGCGACGTCTTCACGGAGGACGTGATCGCGACCTGGCTCAAGTTCAAGCGCGAGCAGGAGATCGCCCCGATGCGGCTGCGTCCGCACCCATACGAGTTCTGCCTGTATTACGACGCGTGAGGAGCCACGGCACTTCCGCTCAGCGCTCGTTTTGATCGTGAAATCCGTGAGGGGCTGCCCAGACCCCGAGAGCCGGCGTTGCTGACAAGCGCAGGCATGGATGCCGGAGCGCAGTCAGCATCGAGTGAGCGACAGCCCGGAGGGCGAAAGCGAACGTCCGGCGACGGGGTATGGGTAGCCCCGAACCGCGGCGGAATCCCAAGCCTCAATCGGCAGTTGGCGGGTGTCCGGCGGCGCGCACCCCGCCGTCTACCAGACCGTCTTGCCGCCGTTGACGGCAATCGTCTGGCCGGTCACGAACGAAGCCTCGTCGCTCGCTAGATACGTGGCCGCCCAGCCGACCTCGTCTGGCCTTCCCCAGCGGCCCGCGGGAATCGTGGCGAGATAGGCATCTTTTTCGGCCTGCGGGTCATCCTTGTGCCGCTCCACCGGAATCCAGCCCGGAGCGATCATGTTGACCGTGATGCCGTGTGGGGCGAGTTCGTGGGCCATGCTCCGCGACCAGCCGGTCTGCCCCCCCTTTGCCGCGACATAGGCTGAGAAGGGGGACACGCCGAGGTGAAAAACCTCGCTCGTGATGTTGATCAGCCTCCCGTGACAGCGGCTCTTCATGCCGGGCAGCGCCCGGCGGGCCAGCAGGTAGGGGCTCTTCACGAAGAAGTCGAGCATTTGCTGATAGAAAGCCCAGTCGTATTCCTCGATGGATTTCAGTGGCTGGGCGGGCGTGGCGTTGACAACGACGACGTCGACCGGCCCCAGCGATTTTTCAATGGCTGAAAACATCGCGTCGACTTCTGTTTCACTCGTGACATCGGCCTGGAACAGTTCGGCGGTGATGCCGGCGTCGCGGAGTTCGGCGAGCGTTTCGTCGGCCCGGGCCCGCGAACTGGAAAAGTTGACCGCCACCTTCGCGCCGGCCAGGCCGAGGCACCTGGTCGTCGCCTTGCCGAGGCCGGTGGAAGAACCCGTCACCAGGGCGACGCGGCCGGCGAGGGAGAAGCAGGCGTGAGGAGATGCATGTGCCATCGTGGTATCTACCGTATCGAAGGTGCCCAGGCGTTGGTGAGGTGGTGCATGATACCGGCGATGGCGGCCTGACGCTTGCTCGATCGCGTTACCAGGATTGTGCAATCCGCCAACGAGGCGGTGAGCGTCCGCTGCTTCACGCGTTCGAGTACCCGGGCAAACCGCTCCTCCGAACCGACCAGGAGCGTGCCATGCACGAAGAGCGTGGTGGGATTGAAGATGTTGATGACGGCGGCGATCGCGATGGCCAGGTATTCCGTCACCGTGCGGATCTCGTGCTGAAAGTCGCCTGGCCGCGCGCCGAGCAGCGCACTTGCTTCGTCGGGCGACAGGGGCCGGCCCAGTTTCTCCGTGAGCAGCCGGAGTAGTGCCGTGTCGGTGGCGAGGGTTTCCAGGCAGCCGCGGTTGCCGCAGCCGCAGCGGGTGCCGTCGGGGGCGACGGTGATGTGGCCCACCTCGCCTGCCATGCCGCTGTGGCCGGCGAGCACCTGGCCTCCACTCATCACGCCCAGACCCAGCCCTGTGGTAACGTCGAGCATCGCGAAGTCGTGCAGGCCGCGGGCGTCGCCATACATCCGCTCACTCAGGCAGAGCGCATCGGTCTCCTGAACGAGGACGCACTCCACGCCCAGTCGCTCCGCAAGATCGCGGGCGGGATTTCGCTTGTCGAGCAGGTGGAGGTTGGGGCAGAAGACGATCTCCGAGAGACGTTCATTGACGAGCCCCGGCACGCTCACGCCGATGCCGTGCACGCGGCCCGTGATGCCGCCGAGCAGTTCCCGGCACCGCTGCTCGAGCGTGTCGAGCAGTTCGGCGTAGGTTTTCGGGGTGGCGAACCGCCGGGTTTGGTCTTCGGAGACGTTGCCGTCGAGGCCCGCCGCGACCACGCAGCAGACGTGGGCATCGATCACCACGCCCAGCACGGCGGCCGATTCCGCCGCCATCCGCACGAGCCTGCCGGGCCGGCCGAGCGCCGGCTCGAAGGGATCGAGCTCCTCGACAAAGCCGCGTTTCAAGAGTGAATCGACCGCCTTGGAGACGGTAGGGGCCGTGAGGCCCGATACCCGGGTCAGCATCGCCCGGGACGATGGTCCCTGCTGCTGGATCACCTCGAGCAGCCGTCGCTCGTTGATCCGGCGGAGGAGCGTCGATTCGATGCGGTTGGCTTGGTGCATGAAAAGAAACAATCCCGTATTTGACACTTTGTAAGCGACGCTTAGAATCAATCGTAACGGACGCGTTCAACATTTCCATAGGCATCGCATGTTCCGCGAAAACTCCTGCCTCTGCCTCTGCCGCGGCCTGCAGATGCTGACCGTGGCGGTGGTTGGCGGAGGCATCCTGCTTTCGGCAGAGGCGTGCGCCGAGGCGGTCGATTTCTCGCGTGACATTCAGCCGCTGCTGGCCAAACGGTGTTTTTCCTGCCACGGCCCCGACACCCACGAAGGCGGCCTACGACTCGACCAGGCTGCCGGTGCCACCGCCGAACTCGACAGTGGCGGCCGGGCGATCGTACCGGGCAAGACTGCAGAGAGCGAGATCCTCGCGCGGATCACCTCGAACGATCCCGACGCGCAGATGCCTCCCGAGGGGCCGCGGCTGACGGCGGCGCAGGTCGACGCGATCAGACGCTGGATCGACGAGGGGGCTGAGTGGAAGGAACACTGGGCGTTCCGGCCGCTCATGCGGCCCACGGTGCCGGCCGCGGCCACTGAAGGGCAGCCGCTCGCAAATCCGATCGACGCCTTTATCCGGTCCGGTCTGGCCCATCGCGGGCTCGCGGCGCCGCAGCCAGCCGATAAGACGGCCCTGATCCGCCGGGCGACCTACAACATGACAGGCCTGCCGCCGACCGAGCAGGAAGTCCGCGACTTCCTTGCCGATGACGCGGCCGACGCGTGGGAGAAGGTGGTTGACCGCCTCCTTGCCAGCCAGCATTACGGCGAGCAATGGGGACGACGCTGGCTCGATCTGGTTCGCTATGCCGACACAAACTCCTTCGAACGCGACGGCAACAAGCCGTATGCCTGGAGGTATCGCGATTACGTCATCCGGTCGCTCAATGACGACAAGCCCTATGACCAGTTCGTGATCGAGCAGTTGGCCGGTGACGAACTGCCCGAGCCCACGAGTGACGCCTTCATCGCGACGGGCTACTACCGTCTCGGTGTCTTTGACGACGAGCCGGCCGACCGCGAGCAGTTCCGCTACGACTGGCTCGACGACATCGTGGCGACCACGGGGCAAGTGTTTCTCGGCCTGACGGTCAACTGTGCCCGCTGCCATGACCATAAGATCGACCCCATTCCGCAGCGAGACTACTACAGTCTGCTTTCGTTCTTCGACAACATCACACCGATGGGCAACGGTGGCGACCAGATTGAGCGGCCGCTCTTCAGGGACGACACCGAACGGCAAAATTACGAGCGGAAGGTCACCGATCTAAAACGCCGACGCGATGAGGCGCAGGTGGCCGTCACGGAGATCGAGAAGAAATTCCGCACGTCGTGGGAGTCGCTCAACCAAGCCGATGCCGTCGGTGGCGACCTCGACGATCTCGAGTTCCGGTTCTACCGCGACACGTGGAAGAGCCTGCCGGTCTTCGATGACCTGAAGGCTGAAGACAAGGGGTCCGTGCCTGGTCAACTCTTCGATATCGCGGTCGCGCCATCCTTGCGGCCCGACTCCTTCGGCTACGTGTTCACCGGCTTACTCAAGGTGCCCGCGGACGGCGACTACACCTTCTCGCTCGACTCCGACGACGGCTCGCGGCTGACTATCGATGGCCGCGAGGTCATCGAATACGACGGCATCCACGGCGAAGGGAAGCCGAAGACCGCCACCGTGCCAATGAAGGCTGGCCGTCTGCCGATCCGACTCGACTACTTTCAGGCGCAACACGGCAAGGGCCTGGCCGTGGCATGGTCGGGGCCAGGGTTTGGCGCGCGGACGCTGTCGGCTCCTCCGGCCCGGCGAAAGGCGGCAGGAAAAGGCTTCGACCTCAAGGAGGCGATCCGGATCGATGGCGAGCGGCTGCTCGGTGTCGACGGGAAGAAGGACTACGACGCGAAGGCGAACGCATTGGAGGCTCTCAAGAAGGAAGAGGTACCCGTTGACAAGGCGCTCGTCGTGACCGAACGCGGGCCCACGCCAGCCGACACGTTCGTCTTTTACCGCGGCAACCCGCATGCGGAGAAGAAGCCGGAAAACAAGGTGGGCCCGGCGTTTCCGTCGATCCTCAAGGCGAAGGAGCCGGTGATCCCCACGCCGGCCGCGGATGCGAAGACCTCCGGCCGCCGCACGGCGCTGGCTCGCTGGCTGGTCTCGCCCGACAATCCGCTTTCTGCCCGCGTGATGGCCAACCGCATCTGGCAGCACCACTTCGGCCGGGGCATCGTTCGCAGCAGCTCGAACTTCGGCATGATGGGCGATCCTCCCACCCATCCGGAACTGCTCGACTGGCTGGCCACCGAACTGGTCGCCGGCAACTGGCGACTGAAATCCCTGCACAAGCTGATCCTCTTGTCGGAGGCCTATCGCGCAGCGGCGACGGGCAACTCGGAAGCGGTCGCGCACGCGGAGGCGTTGAAAGTCGACCCGCTCAACGATTCCTTCTGGCGGTTCGACATGCGGCGGCTTTCGGCCGAGGAACTCCGCGACTCGATCCACGTGGCCAGCGGCGGCTTGAATCCGAAGATGTTCGGGCCTGGCGTCTACCCCATCGCGGCCCGGCGCGGGCTGGGGATCGTCGAGCCCGGAGGAGCAGGCCCGCAGGAGCATCTACGCGTTCGTGAAGCGGTCGCTGATCACGCCGATCCTCGCCGACTTCGACCTGGCCGACACCGACACGAGCTGCCCCGTGCGGTTCACGACGACGCAGCCCACGCAGGCGCTCGGCATGATGAACGGCGAGTTTCTGCAGCAGCAGGCGCGGGTGTTTGCCGAGCGAGTCCGCCGAGAAGCGGGTGGGCCCGATGCGGCAGATGTGCCGGCGCAGGTCCGCCGGGCATTGGAGATCGCGCTCGTGCGACCGGTCACCGACGCGGAGGTGGAGCGGGGCGTCGCGCTTGTCGAAAGGCTCGACGACGCCGATGGCGTCAGCCCGAGCCGAGCCATGGAACTCTTCTGCCTGATGGTGCTCAACCTCAACGAAGTCGCCTACTTGGATTGATCGAGTCGGACTGATCGCCACCGCGACAGACACAAAGTCCTAGGAGAGCCAGTCATGCCATCCAGCCACGACCATCGACACGGCCAGTTCTGTCACAGGACCCGTCGTGAATTCTTCTGGGAGGCGGGCGCGTCGTTCACGGGCCTGGCCCTCTCAGGCCTGCTCGATCAGGGGTTCTTTGCGCGGCAGGCCCATGCGGCCGGGCAGATGGGAGGTGCCGCGGGCACGCCGTTCACCAATCCGCTCGCGGCCAAGCCGCCTCACTTCGCGCCCAAAGCCAAGAGCGTGATCTTCCTCTTCATGTATGGCGGGCCGAGCCGGGTCGACACGTTTGACTACAAGCCGAAGCTCTATGGCCTCGACGGCCAGACGATCGACGTGAAGACCAAGGGCCGCGGCGGCGAGAAGAGCCAGGGCCGGGTCGTCGGCCCCAAGTGGAAGTTCAAGCAGTATGGCCAGTGCGGCAAGTGGGTGAGCGATCTCTTTCCACACATCGCGACCCACGTGGACGACATCGCCTTCATCCACTCGATGACGGCCGATTCGCCGATCCATGGCTCGGCGATGCTGCAGATGAACTCGGGGAAAATCCAGTCGGGTGCTCCCTGCCTGGGCTCGTGGGTGAACTATGGCCTCGGCAGCGTCAACGAGAACATGCCGGGCTTCGTCGTGATGCTCGATCCCACCGGGGGGCCGATCTCGGGTGCGAAGAACTGGTCGAGCGGTTACATGCCGGCGACCTATCAGGGCACGCTGCTGCGGAGCAAGGGTTCGCCAATCCTCGATCTCGCGCCGCCGGATGACATGCCGCTGGAAGCGCAGCGGACGATGCTCGATGCGCTTCGCGAGGCCAACACGGCCCACCTGCTCTCCCGCGGCGAGAACACGGAACTCGCCGCGCGGATCGCCTCCTACGAGCTGGCCTGGAAGATGCAGGAGCACGCCCCGGAGGCGGTCGATCTGGCCAGCGAGACGGAGGAGACGAAGAAACTCTATGGCCTGGAAAATCCCCGGACCGCTGACTTCGGTCGACGGTGTCTCCTGGCACGGCGGCTCGTCGAGCGGGGCGTGAGGTTCATTCAGCTCTATTCCGGCGGCGCCCACAACGACGACAACTGGGACGCCCACACCGACATGGAAAAGAACCATAATTTTCATGCGGGCAACACCGACCAGCCGGTCGCGGCGCTCCTCGCCGATTTGAAGCGATCGGGCCTGCTCGATACGACGCTCGTGATCTGGGGCGGCGAGTTTGGCCGGCAGCCGACGGCGGAATACGCGGAGGGCACGGGCCGCGACCATAACTCGTTTGGGTTCACGATGTGGATGGCCGGCGGCGGCATCAAGGGGGGCGTGAGCGTCGGCGAGACGGACGAGTTGGGCTCCGCGGCGATCAGCCCGGGCCCCGGCCATGGCAACGGCGAGAAGCCGGGCTTCCACGTGAAAAGTCTGCACGCCACGGTGCTGCACCAGCTCGGCTTCGACCCCAACCGGCTCTCGTATTTCTTCGGCGGCCTCGACCAAAAACTCGTCGGCGTCGAGCACGTCGAACCCATCCGTGAGGTGCTCGCATGAAAACGGTGCCAGCCACCAAATTCAGGCAAGCTGCG
>JAPLNQ010000094.1 GCA_026401075.1 Planctomycetia bacterium | reverse complement strand
GTCGCGGCTCATCCTGCTCCAGCCCCGGCGGCTGGCCGCCCGGTCGGTGGCCCATCAGATCGCGAGGCTCCGCGACGTGCCGCTTGGCGGCGAGGTGGGCTACCAGGTGCGGTTCGATGCCCGTGTCAGCCGCGACACCAGGCTCATCGTCGAGACGACCGGGATCATGCTGCGGAGGCTTTTGAACGACATCTCGCTCGACGGCATCGCCGCGGTCGTGCTCGACGAGTTTCACGAGCGCACGGTCGAGATGGATCTGGTGCTTGGCCTGCTTGTCCGCGTGCGTCAGACACTTCGCCCCGACCTCCGCATCATCGTGATGAGCGCGACGCTCGCCGCCGAGCCAGTGGCCCGCCTGTTGGGATCGGCCACGCAGGGAAGCGGCGGGCCCGGCATGTGCCCGATCATCTCGGCCAATGGACGTCTCTTTCCAGTCGACGTCCGGTTTGCGCGTCGCGGCGAGCAGCGGGACCTGATCGAGCAGGTCACGGCGGCCGTGCCCGAGGCGGTGCGTGCCACCACCGGCCACGTGCTCGTCTTCCTGCCGGGCGTGGGCGAGATCATGCGGTGCGAACGGGAGCTTTCCGCGGCCGCCGAGCGACAGGGGCATGCGGTGCTTGCGCTCTTCGGCGATATGCCGCCGGAGCAGCAGGACCGCGTGCTCACCGACATGGGTCGCCGCAAGATCATCCTCGCCACCAACGTCGCCGAGACCTCGCTCACGATCCCTGGCATCACCGCCGTGATCGACTCTGGCCTTGCCAGGCAGCTCCGTGTCTCGCCCGCGACGGGGCTGCCCCGACTGGAGCTCATCCCGATCTCGAAGGCCTCCGCCGAGCAGCGAACGGGGCGGGCAGGCCGCACCGGGCCAGGCGTGTGCTGGCGGCTGTGGGATGAGGCCTCGCACCACCACCGACCGGCCGCAGACACGCCCGAGGTGCTCCGCGGGGATCTCGCGGCACCCCTCCTGCATCTGCTCACCGTGGGCGAACACCGCGGATTCCCCTGGCTCGATCACCCACCCCCGGAGAGCCTCGAAAACGCGCGGCAGCTCCTCCATCAGCTCGGCGCGATCGAGCCCGGCCCCGCGGCGGGCGACGACCGTGTCACGCCGCTCGGGGAGGAACTGGCGACGTTGCCCGCCCATCCGCGGCTGGCCCGGCTGCTCCTGGCGGGCGGCCGGCGCGGGGTGCTCCGCGAGACCGCCATTGCCGCGGCGATGCTCTCGGAGCGGGATCCGTTTCGCGTCGGCGGCCATAGTCGGCAGGGGCCACGCGACAGAATCACCGTGCGGATTCGGTCGGATGTCGTCGACCGGGTGGCCGCGATTCAGGCCTTCCAAGCCGGCCAGCCGCCCGGCCGGACCGATCTGGAACTGCACCCCGGCGGTGCCTCCAACGTGCTCCGGGCGGCGGAGCAGCTGCAGAGCCTGATCGACATGCCTGCCGTGCGGCCGCCGGAGGATCCCGAGACGGCCGTCATGCAGGCGCTCTTGGAGGCATTTCCCGACCGGCTCGTGCGGCTCCGGCCCGGGGCGCAGGATCGCGGCACGATGGTTGGCGGAAGGGGTGTTCGCCTCGACGGCGGATCCCACGTTCGCCACGAGCCCTTCTTTCTCGCCATCGACATCAACGACGCCGGCGGTGAGGCGGGCGTCCGGCAGGCGTCGGCCGTCGAGCCGGCCTGGCTCGAGGTCGAACCGCTCGCGGCAACGAATCTGCGGGCCGTCGAGGAGTTGCTCTACCACCCGTCACGGCGACAGGTGGAGGCCCGCCTGCGGCGCTACTGGAACGACCTCGTCATCGACGAGACGCCGATCGCCATCCGCGACACCGTCGCCGCCGCGGCGGTCTTGGCCACCGAGGCCGTGCCGCAGCTCGCCCGCCTGCTGCCCGGAGCCGACACCGCTGCCGGCAGTTTTCTGGCCCGCGTCCGCTGGCTCGCCGCGGCCGCCCCCGACCTCGGCCTGCCCCCGCTCACCGATGCCGATCTGGCGTCGCTGCTCCCAGACATCTGCACCGGCCTGCGGTCGCTCGACGACATCGCCGCCGCCGATTGGCTCTCCCGATTCCAGGCAGCCGTCGGCTACGAACGGCTGGCTGAACTCGACCGGCTGGCCCCCGCGCAGCTCGAACTGCCCACCGGCAAGCGATACAAGCTGGCCTACGAG
>JAPLNQ010000026.1 GCA_026401075.1 Planctomycetia bacterium | reverse complement strand
TCCGCGGTGTGGGTTTGTCGACCGAGAAACTAATATTGAAGTTACCTGCGGGTGTCCCATCGTCGGGATAGTCGTTGTGATCCGGGGCGAAATTAAAGCCAGTGGATCCGTAGGTGCCCGTGTAGGAAATCGCGCGGCTCAGTTGAGCGATAGCGCCGGCGGGCATGGTGACCGGCGGCGTGCTGGTGCCAGCGATCGTAAACGATGTACTATTCGCGGCGACGATGCGAGCGGTCTGGTTGTACCAAGAACCCTGCGAGAACCCGGCGATGGTCACCACGTCGCCCACCGCGTAGGATTTGGTGGCAGTGAATATGGTCTGATTACCGCTGTTGCGGATGCCCGTGATCGACACTTTCGGCGAGCTCGTCGGAACGTAGGAGCCGATCGAGACGTTGAGGTAATTGCCCGCCTTGAAGAAGTTGTTGACCGTGGTGTTCCACCACGTGACCATCGGATCGGCGTTCGCCGTGGCCACCGACTGGTTGGCGAGCCAGTCCTTCGGCGCGGTGATCGCGTAGAACTGGTTGCCGGGCACGGGCGGCGGGGCCACGAAGACCGGCGTCGCGAGCGTGCCGCCGCCGGTCTGCTCGCCGATCGCGAACGTCTGGCCGGCCTGCGCGGAGAGATAGACCGCGGTGTTCGGCAGGCCCGCAGTCGCCGGCACGAGCGTGACTTCGTAGTCCCCGATCGGATAGGCCGAGAACGTGCCGGGCGCGCTGCCGGAAAGCTGCACGGTCGTGCCCACCGCCGGAAGAGTACCCGTCGGGATCTCCACGACGAGAGTTGCCGTTGAGGCCGCGATCACGCCGGAGTTGGTCGGCGTCACGGAGCCCGTGGCGCTGGCACTGGCCGGGGCGACCTTGAGAGCGACCTGGAACTGATCCGCCTGCAGTTGCGAGCCGTCGGCCGCCGAGTTCTTAGTCAGCCCGGTGCTCAGAACCGTGTAGGAACCACTGTATTGCGGGTCGCTGCTGTCGATCGTGATCGCCTGACCGGGTACGAGGCCGTGCAAACCGGTGGTCGTGCAGGTGATGATGTTGGTGCCAGTGCCGTTGTTATTCCACTGCGTCATCGTCACACCCGTGAGCGCCGCACCCTGCTGCTTGTACGCCGGAGCGACGGTGAGCTTATTTGTGGAGACCGCCTGGTCGTAGAGCAGGCGGCCGAACTTGCCCGTCGTCCTCACATCGACGGGCTCGTTGCCGATGAACGCCGTGAACGCGTTGCCGATCTGCTCGCGGCTCAGGTTCGAAAGCGTCGTGTTGAGGCCCACGGTCTGCGGACCCGTGGTGACGCTCGATGCATGGAGCGTCGGCGGCAGCACGAAACCATCCACGCCGCTCAGGTCGAACGTGGAGTAGCCGGTGTTTCCGGCGTAATAGAACTCGAGAAAGTCGACCACGGAGGTGCCGGCCTGCTGGCCCACGGCGAACGGCGGGATGTTTAGGCTCGTGAGGTTCGCCGTGCCCGGTGTGATGCCCAGCGGATAAGGCGCCACGCCGGCCGGCGTCACCATCTGCACGAGCTGCGCCGAGAAGTCCTTGATGTTCTGATCGAGGGTCACCTTGCCCGTCTTGGTCTGCGCGTTCCAGCCAGGGAGGCTGGCCAGCGCGATCGGATTCACGGACACGATCCTGACGCTGGCGTTGGTGACCGTGGCGATGCCGCTCGCCCCGGACACATTGATTTGAAACTGGTTCGACGTGAGGGCTGGATTCGTCGATGCGTTTTGCGTGACCTCCCCGGTGCCGTTCCAGCCTATCCCGACGCCACCGAGGCCGGAGCTGAATACCGCTGAATTGAGCGGCACATTGGCGGTGTTCTGGAGCGTCAACGTGACCAAGCCATTCTGATTTTCGGCCTTAGTGATCGTCTGCGACGAGAGGAGCGGGGGCAGATACGCGGCCCCGCCCGAACTGGACGCGAGCGCCGAAGGCACCGTGTATTCGAACCAGGTCGGACTGGCGCCCGGATCCACGCCGGTGACCGTGAACACCCCGTTGTAGCCTGGCTCGCCCACGCCCGAGACATAGACGGGGTTGTTCAATTTGAGCTGGTGAGCCACCGACGTCGCGATCTTCGCCGTGGTGCCCGTCCACGAAGCGCCGGCGATCGTGACGGCGCCCTGGACGAACCCGCCCGACGCTCCAACGACCCGCAACTCCTGCGGTGGGGATCCCGCGGGCGCTTTCCCGGGAATGCCGTGGCCCGTGACGAAGATGGAGCCCGCGGTGCCGAGGTTCGTGTTGTCGACAACGTCAACCATGATGGCGAGCGCCAGGCGATTCTCGAGCAACTCGATCGCCATCGCCCGGCCCGCCGGTCGGCGGCGGACACTCGTGCGGCCACGGCGGGAAGCAAACCGGGACCCGAAGAGACTGGCAATTTCAGCT
>JAPLNQ010000165.1 GCA_026401075.1 Planctomycetia bacterium | reverse complement strand
GCTCCCCGGCAGCGACGGCCTGACCGCCTTTGACGTCGTTTGGCCGGCCATTCAGGCACAACAGGATCCGGAGCAGCGGGAGGGGCTTCTCGAGGGACTGTTCGGGCCGCGGGGACCGAGTCTCTACGGCAGGGCCACGGAAGTGCCCGAGGGCATTGACCACTCCTGGGTTTTCAAGTACGAAATTGACGGAGAATAGTGTTGCCAGCGGTCCCGTGGCGAGCCTCGCGGGCGTAGTCCTCGCAGGTTTGGTGTTGGTCCGGCGGCCGTATTCACCCCGTTCCCATACACGCAGTCCTAGTCCGCGTATTTCAAGCACATAGTCCAGTCCACATCGAGCAGGAGCGCCGTCACGGCGCAGCAAACACCATGGCACATAAAAAAGGTCAGGGCTCCAGCCGCAACGGCCGCGATTCCAATGCCCAGCGGCGTGGCGTGAAGAAGTTTGGTGGCCAGCAGGTCCGCGCGGGCAACATCCTCGTGCGGCAGGTCGGCTCCAAGTTCCACGCCGGCAAGAATGTGGGCACTGGCAGCGATTTCACGCTCTTCGCCCTCGTCGACGGCGTGGTCGGGTTTGACCGCGAGGGGCGGCGCATCAACGTGCTCGCTGGCTGAGCGTGTTTGTAGACCGCGTCCAAATTGAAGTGGCGGCTGGCAACGGCGGACGCGGTTGCAAGAGTTTTCGTAGGGAGAAATACGTCCCTCTTGGCGGCCCCGATGGTGGCAACGGTGGTGACGGCGGCAGCGTGATCATGCGGGCCCAGGCTGGCGTCGATTCCTTGGCTCCGCTCGCCCATCGCAAGCAGTGGCGGGCCCCCAGTGGCGATTCGGGCGGACCGACCAACTGCCACGGCCGCATGGCGGCGGATCTCGTGCTGCTCGTGCCCCCCGGCACGGTCGTGATCGACGAGACAACCGGGCTCGTGCTCAAGGATCTGGCCACACCCGGTGACACGATTGTGGCTGCCAAGGGCGGGCAAGGGGGGTGGGGCAATCTCCACTTCAAGTCGTCCACGAATCGCGCCCCTCGCGAGACCACCCCCGGCGAGCAGGGGGAGGCCCGCCGCCTGCTGCTCGAACTGAAGGTGATTGCCGATGTCGGGCTCGTGGGCAAGCCGAACGCCGGCAAAAGCACGCTTCTCTCGCGGCTTTCCCGGGCCCGCCCCGAAATCGCCGACTACGCATTCACCACGAAGAAGCCGATGCTTGGCATCGTGGCCGTGTCGCGGGATCGCAGTTTTGTGCTCGCCGACCTGCCGGGCCTGATCGAGGGAGCCCACGCGGGCATCGGGCTCGGGCACGAGTTTCTGAGGCATGTGGAGCGGGCCGGGATCCTCGTGCACGTGGTCGAGCCATCACCGGTCGACGGCAGCGATCCGCTGATGAATTATCGGGCCATTCGGGATGAGTTGGTTCGCTACGACGAGCGTCTGGGCACGCGGCCGGAGATCGTGGTCGTGAGCAAGGCCGAACTCCCCGATGCGGAGTCGATCCGTGAGGCCCTCTCCGCACAGATCGGCCGCGACGTGATCGCCGTGAGCGCGGTCACCGGCCAGGGGCTCGACCGGCTGTTGTACGCGATCGTGGCGCAGCTCGACGCGGCCTAGCGGCGGCGGCCTCGTGGCGGCAAGTTTTCAACTTGTCCGTGTCCTGGCGCGGATTCCACAAGTTAAAAACTCGTGGCCACGGGTCGAACTCTTTCGGTCTCGTCCTTCCCCCCGTGGCGGCAAGTTTTCAACTTGTCCGTGTCCCGGCACGATGTCGTGTTTTTCGTGAAGACAGCTCCTCGAGCTTCCGCCGATCCCGGCTCGCCGTTTTATTGCGGATCGGCAGCCCGGTCGATCCACGGCAGATCGCTTGCGGTATCATCAATGGATTGAGGTCGCCGCCATGACAACTCCCAACAAAGCTCCCGTTTGCCTTGGCGATGCCGTGCTGTTGGCCGACGTGGGCAACTCGCGGATCAAACTGGCCGTGGTGTCTGACGAGGGTATCGACGCTGCGGGCGTGGCGGGACGGCGGCTGCCGACGGTCACGCAACGGCTGGATCTCGACAGCCACGGATTTCGGCCCGACAACCTGGAAAACTGGCTCAATCAGGCGGCGCCCACCACTGCCGTCGTGCTCGTGGCCAGCGTGCATGATGCCGCTGCGGCCAGACTCGAGGCCGCAATCACCGAACTCTCTGCCACCAGGCATCGCTCCTTGAAGCAGCGGCGGATCGTCCACGGGGATCTGCCGCTGGAGATCATGGTCGCCGAGCCTCACAGGGTGGGGATCGACCGACTGGCGGCCGCCGCGGCTGCCGGCCTGGTCAGGCGGCCGGGCCGCGGGGTGATCATCGTCGACTGCGGGACCGCCGCCACGGTCGATCTCGTCTCCGCGAGCGGGGCCTTTCTCGGGGGCGCCATCCTGCCTGGGCCTGCGCTGATGGCCCGGGCGCTCGCCGAAGGCACAAGCCTGCTGCCGGCCGTGGCCGCCCTGGAGCAGGAAACGCCTCCGGTCATGCCCGGCCGCTCAACGCAGGATGCGATCGCCGCCGGCATCGGCTGGGGTATTCGTGGGGCGATCGCCAGGCTTGTGGAGGAGGCCAGGGCGTCGATCGGTGTCGAGGCCGACGTGATCCTCACCGGTGGCTGGCGGGGGGTGGTCCGCGATGCCCTTCCCGGGGCGATCGAGATGCCGGAACTGGTGCTCACCGGCATTGCGCTGGCGGCGGACCGTGCCTGCTCCCCGTGACGGCCGAGGTCTTTGGGCAGGCCCGGAAATTCCGGGTAGAATCTGCCGTTTCACCGCTTTCTTTTTTCTCGCACCGCATGCAGGACGCCATGACCGCCGTGACTACCGCCCAGAAGGCTGAATCCAGGCCCGATCATGGCCGCGCGCGGGCGCTCGCTGCGGCGCGGGTCGCCGACGAGAACCGTGGCACCGATGTGCATGTCCTCGATCTGCGCGGGCTGACCGATGTTTTCGACTACTTCGTGCTGGCCACCGGGACGAGCCGCCGGCAGCTCCACGCCATGGCCGACGAGATCGAGCAGATGATGAAAAAGGAGATGCACGACAGCCATCGCGGCAGCGAAGGCTACGAAGAGGGCCGCTGGATCGTGCTCGACTACGGCGACGTGGTCGTGCACCTGTTCGAAGCGGAAGCGCGTGAATATTGGGACCTCGAGCAGCTCTGGAGCGGCTGCAAGACCGTGCCACTGCCTGCCGCCGCTTCGGCCGCGGGGACGTCACGGTGACCGCGGCAGGCGGCGATGAGGGCCGCGCGTCGGTACAAGATCCGCTCGGGGATCCGCTGAAGGATCCGTTGGGAGGGGCCACGTTTCGCGGGGCTCTTCGCGGCCTGTTCCGGGCGGCACTTGAGCGGCTGTCTGCGGATGGCGTCGTGGGCATCACGGCCGAGGAACTGCCCGGGCTCGTGGACCAGGTCCGTGAGACGGCCGACCCGAAATTTGGCGATTATTCCGGCACGATGGCGATGGCGCTGGCCAAACGGGCGGGGCTCAAGCCGCGGGATGTGGCCGTTGAAATCATCCGCCGGCTCGACGTGGGCGACCTGTTCGAGATACCTGCGGAGCCGGTGGGCCCGGGCTTCATCAACCTTCGTGTCCGCCAGGATGCGTTGGCCCGGGCGGTCGTCGCGGCTGTCCGCGATCCGCGGATGGGAGTCGCGCCGGTCGCCACGCCGGAGACGATCGTCATCGACTTCGGCGGCCCGAATGTCGCCAAGCCGATGCACGTGGGCCATATCCGCTCGACGGTGATCGGCGACGCCCTCGCCAAGATCCTGGAATTTCGCGGCCACCACACGATCACCGACAACCATCTCGGTGACTGGGGAACGCAGTTCGGCATGATCCTCTGGGGCTGGAAGCACTGCCGCGACGGCGCCCGTTTCGCGGCCGACCCGACTGCCGAACTAGCCAGGCTCTACCGGCTGGTGCGGAAGGTGGCCGACGCCAAACCGGAGGAACTGGCCCGTGATCCCGAGGCGGCGGCGCTCGCGGCTCGATATCCGGACACTGGCCGGGAAGTGCTCGCCGAAACGGCGAAACTGCACGAGGGCGACTCTGAGAATAGGGCCCTCTGGGAGCAGTTCATGCCCTTCTGCCGGGCCGAGATCGACCGCATCTTTTCGCGGCTGCACGTCTCGTTCGACCATGCCCTCGGTGAAAGCTTCTTTCAGCCGATGTTGGCGGGCGTGGTGGCGGAGCTGATGGCCGACCCGGCCGTGCGGGCCCGGGAGAGCCGCGGGGCGATCGGCATCTTCTTGAACGGCGAGGATGCGCCCCCGTTCCTGATCCGCAAGGCGGACGGGGCGTTTCTCTACGCCACGACCGACCTGGCGACGCTCAAGTGGCGGATGGAGCACTGGAAGCCCGATCGCATCCTCTACGTGGTCGACAGCCGGCAGGGGCCGCATTTCGAGCAGCTGTTCGCGACGGCAAAGCTGTGGGGCTGCGGCGACCGGCAGCGGATCGACGGCGTGGAGTTCGCCCACGTCGCCTTCGGCACCGTGCTGGGCGAGGACGGAAAGCCGTTCAAGACGCGGGCCGGCGACACCGTCGGCCTGGAGTCGCTGCTCGACGAGGGAGTGGAACGGGCGGGGAAAATGCAGCACGCCGGCGACAAGACCCAGTCCGCAGACGGCCGACCACAGCACGTGGGCACGGAGGGCCGCGTCGGCATGGATGCTGCCGAGCAGCGGCATGTGGCTGAAATCGTCGGCATGGGAGCGATCAAATACGCCGACCTCTCGCAGAACCGCACCACCGACTACGTCTTCAGCTTCGACAAGATGCTGCAATTGACCGGGAACACGGCGGCCTACATGCAATATGCGGTGGCGCGGGTCGAGGGCATCTTCTCGAAGGGGGGGGTCGACTGCGTGGCGCTGCGGCAGTCGGTGGAGGGCGTGTCGCTGTCGACGCCGCAGGAACGGGCGTTGGCCCTGGAGTTGGTGCGGTTCGGCGAGGCTCTCGAGGACGTGGAGATCGACTATCGGCCGAACGTGCTGACGGCCTGGCTCTACGAACTCGCCGGCTGTTATTCGAGCTTCTACGACGCCCTGCCGGTCCTCAAGGCGGAGGGGGACGAGCGGAACAGCCGTCTGGCGGTCTGTGATCTCACGGGGCGGATTCTTCGCCAGGGACTCGAGCTCCTCGGCATCGGCACCGTCGAAAAGATGTGATGGAGGCAGCGGCATGAGCCGGCAGTTGGAAACGATTCGCAACATCGGGATCATCGCCCACATCGATGCGGGCAAGACCACGCTCACCGAGCGGCTGCTGTTTTTCACGAAGACGAGCCATCGGCTCGGCGACGTGGACCGTGGCACCACGATCACCGACTTCGACCCCGAGGAGCAGGAGCGGGGGATCACGATCTATTCCGCCGCGGTGACGTTTCGCTGGCAGGAGGTCACGGTGAACCTCATCGACACGCCCGGGCACGTCGACTTCACGGCCGAGGTGGAGCGGAGCCTGCGGGTGCTCGACGGCGCGGTCGTGGTGTTCTCCGCTCGCGAGGGGGTCGAGGCCCAGAGCGAAACCGTCTGGCGACAGGCCGATAAATACGGCGTGCCACGGATCGCGCTGGTCAACAAGCTTGACCGCGAGGGGGCCGATTTCTTCGGTACGATCCGGCAGATCGAGGAACGGCTGGCCGCCCGGCCGCTGGTCCTGCAGGTGCCGCTGGGCCTCGGGCCGCCCCATGTCAAAGATCCTTTTCGCGGCCTCGTCGATCTGGTGGAGATGCAGCTGCTGACCTTTCCCTCCAAAGAGGATGCCCTGGCGGGCGGTGCCGGCACCGCTCAGGTGACGAAGTCGCCGATTCCGCCCGAGCTGGCCGACGTCGCGGCGGAGTGGCGGGAGCAGCTGGTTTCAACGCTGTTCGACTTTTCCGAAGAGCTGGCCGAACTGGCCCTCGGCGATGCGCCGATCCCCGTGGAGGTGATCCGGAAGGCAATTCGCCAGGCGACGATTCGCCGGCAGGTGGTGCCGGTGTTGGGCGGTTCGGCGCTCGACTGCATCGGCGTGCAGCCGGTGCTCGACGCGGTGGCCTGGTATCTGCCAAGTCCGGCCGACGTGCCGCCGGTCGAGGGGATCGATCCGTCCAAGCTCGCCACTGGCAAGAAGGCCGTGGCGGTGCCGACGGTGGTCTCGCGGAAGGCCGATCCGAAGGCCCCTTTCTGCGGGCTTGTCTTCAAGATCGTGGCTGAGAAGCATGGCGATCTCTCGTTTGTGCGGGTCTATTCGGGCACGCTCAAGGCGGGCAGCCGGGCATGGAATCCGCTCCGGCAGAAGAAGGAAAACATCGCCCAACTCTGGCACGTGCAGGCCGACCGCCGGGAGCAGATCGAGCAGGCCGAGGCCGGGGATATCGTGGGCGTGATCGGTCCCCGATCGAGCATCACCGGCGACACGCTCTGCGATGCGAACGACCCCATTCTTCTCGAACAGATCGAGTTTCCGGAGACGGTCATTTCGATGGCGATCGAACCGGAGACGAGCCTCGAGCGCAAGAAACTGGCTGACGTGCTGGAGATGATGAAGCGGCAGGATCCCACGTTCCGGGCCGTCGAGAGCGAGGAGACCGGACAGACGCTCATTTCCGGCATGGGAGAACTGCACCTGGAGGTCATCCGGCACAGGCTCGAACGGGACTTCAACCTCCGCTGCCGAGTGCACAAGCCGCGGGTGAGCTACAAGGAGACGCTCGCCCGGGCTGTCACTGTGACGGGCCGTGTCAACCGTCAGGTGGCAGGCCAGACGCTCGTGGCCGAGGTCACGATCCGGGCCGAGCCGACGAACGAGCAGGCGTCGGTGACCGTGGAGCAGGGCTGGTTTCCGCAGTCTGAGGCGGCCGCCTCGGCGGCCGCGATCATGACGGAGTCGGTTCGCGAGAGCGCCGAGCGGGGCGGTCTCAAGGGCTGCCCGCTCTGGGCGGTGCGAATCGTGGTGCTGGAGAGTCCGCTGCCCGAACCGTTGCCCTCCGACGTGGCGATCCGTATGGCCGCGGCTGACTGCATCGACCGCATGCTCAGCGAGGCCGGCACCGTGCTTCTCGAGCCGGTGATGCGGGTGGAGGTAACGGTGCCGGAGGATTATCTTGGCGACGTGATCAACGATCTCCAGCAGCGGCGGGCGATCATCACCAACACGGAAATCCGTGGCGGCATGAACGTGCTGACGGCAGAATCGCCGCTCGCAAGCATGTTTGGCTATTCCGCGGCGGTCCGCAGCGTGAGCCAGGGACGGGCCAGTTTCACGATGGCTCCTCTGAAATACGGCCCCGCACCGGCCGAAACGGCCGACGCATTCGTCTGACGTTCGGTGAAAAAGGGGTTCAAGGCCGTATTTGGCTGCGGAAAAGCGGCGTGTTGACACCGGCCGTGAGTGACCATAGATTTCGTGCTTCATCCGCAGCGACTCCTCGCGGTGCCTGTTGACCGCAGGAAGGAGACGCAGAAAAAGGCCTTTTCGGAGGCCTTTCTTCAGTCCTGCCGGGCTTAAAAGCCTGCGTGGGCGTGCGATGAGTTGTCGCCGAGCCGTTCTTGAATGCCCGTTTGTTTTTGACTGTTTCTCCGTTTCGATCTCGGTTATTGGAGTTTTTTCGTGGCCGGTCCGACACAAGAAATCATCAGAATTCGTATGGAGGCGTACGACCACGTGGTGCTCGATCAGAGCGCCGCGGAGATCGTCGACACCGCGAAGCGGACCAACTCAGAGGTGCACGGCCCGATTCCGCTCCCCACGCGGATCGAACGGTACACGGTGCTCTCGAGCCCGCACATCGACAAGAAGGCCAGACAGCAGTTCGAGATTCGCACGCACAAGAGGGTGATCGACATCGTCCAGGCCACGGCCAAGACGATCGAAGCACTCAACAAACTGAGCCTCCCTGCCGGCGTTGATATCAAGATCAAGGCCTCGTCGCGGTAGCCGCGGCAGGGCGGGGATCACGGGCTCGATTTCGCACACACTTCACCACTTTTTCATCACACTTTAGGAGCGCACGACACGGCATGCTTGGAAGGCGTTGCGGGTAAGGCTCGGGGCAGGTTGCCCGGGTGCTCCCGCAGCCAACGGCTTCGAGCGTGATCGCGGGATGGAATCAGCGCCGGCAGCAGAAATGCTTCTGGTTGCCTGGGATGCTGTCTCGATGGCGATGCATATGGCTGCAGAAAAAAAGGCTGATTCCGCTGGTCGGAAGGGCCTCCTCGGTCGCAAGGTCGGGATGACGCAGGTGTTTGACGCCAACGGCGCCGTGGTGCCGGTCACCGTGATTGAAGCTGGTCCGTGTTCGGTGACTCAGGTGCGTTCGGTCGAGCGGGACGGCTATGCAGCCGTTCAGATTGGCTTTCTCGACAAGCCCCGCCGGCTGGCAAGTCGGTCTGTTCGGGGTCATGTCGCCAAGCTCGACAGTCGCCGTGCGAAGCGGGCTGCCGAGGCCGGGGTGACGGCTGTTGCCAAGGCCGACTGCGAGCCGAAGCGGTTTGTCCGCGAATTCCGCGGGGACTATCCCGGCGTCGAGGTCGGTGGCGTGCTGAAGGTCGACCTGTTTGAGGGTGTCGACTTCGTTGACATCGTCGGCACCACCAAGGGGCGTGGCACGGCCGGTGTGATGAAGCGGCATGGCTTCAGCGGCCAGCGGGCCAGTCACGGCGTGAAGAAGGTGCATCGCCACCAGGGCGGTACGGGCATGAACACATCGCCTGGTCGTGTCTTCAAGGGCAAGCGGATGGCTGGTCGGTTCGGCAATGAGCGGTCGACCATGCGGAACGTCAAGCTGGTGAGGATCGATCTCGAAAATAATCTCCTGCTCGTTCGCGGGGCGGTGCCAGGTCCCAATGGCGGGTATGTGGTGGTACGGCAGACCAACAAGGTCAAGCGTCGCGGTGGGCCGGCTCCCGCTGGTGGTGCCAAGAAGAAGGCAGGTGCCAAGTGAATCTTGCCGTATATGACATTTCTGGGAAGCAGGTCGGGTCTTACGAGATCGACCCCGCCGAGTTGGCTCCCTCTGTGAACAAGCAGTTGCTGCACGATGCCGTGGTGATGTACCAGGCGAATCAGCGGCAGGGCACGTTTCGCACCAAGAATCGGGGCGAGGTCGCCGGCTCCACGAAAAAGCTTTACAAGCAGAAGGGCACGGGCAACGCCCGTGCCGGTGCTCGGCGCAGTGGTACGCGTCGCGGCGGCGGTCATATCTTCGCCAAGCGACCGCGTGACTTCGGTTGGCGGATGCCGAAGAAGGCGCTGCGTGCGGCCACGCGGATGGCGCTGGCTGCCCGACTGGCCGACGACGAGGTGAAGCTCGTTGATGGCCTCGAACTTGGGTCGCCCAAGACGGCCGTCGTCGCAAAGTTGCTCAAGTCGCTTGGGATCGCTGAAAAGACCGTGTTGGTCGCTCCGGCCAAGCACGACGAAATGCTCTGGAAGAGTGCACGCAATATTGACGGCGTGTCGGTGTCGCCGGTCGCTGATCTGAATGCCTGGTCATTGCTGCAGCCTCGTGCGGTGCTGATGACCATCGCGGCCATCGACGCATTCCGCGCGTCGGTCGCGAAGGTTGCGGCTGAAAAGTTGGCCGCCGTTGAAAAGACGGCCGCCGCCGGGAAGACGGCCGCCGCCGGGAAGACGGCCGCCGCCGGGAAGAGGCCTGCCGCTCGGCGTGGGGCGGCGAAGGTTGAGAAGCCTGCTGCATCAAAGCCTGCTGAGGGTCGCAAGCCTGCCAAGCGGGCGGCGAAGAAGGAGAAATAAGCCATGGCTGTTCCAGTTCCACCACCTCCGGCATTCACACCGCGGCTGTCCCCGCACCAGGTGATCCTCCGTCCCCTCGTGACGGAAAAAGGGATTCATCGAGCCACCCGGCACAATGCCTACACGTTCGAGGTGGTCACCGAGGCCAACAAGGCCGACATCCGCCGCGCCGTTGAAGAGTTGTTTAGCGTCAAGGTGGAGAAGGTCGCCGTCCAAAATCGTATCGGCAAGATGCGTCGCAGTCGCATGCGGCGCACCAGCACGAAGGCTTGGAAAAAAGCCGTTGTCACGCTGAAGCCCGATTTCAAAATCAACCTGTTCTGAATCTGAAGGCAGTCGTACCCATGGGTATTCGCACCTACAATCCGACCAGTCCCGGCCGCCGCAATGCGAGCGTGTCCGACTTCGCCGAGCTGACGCCCGGCGCGTCGGCGCCCAAGCAACTCCGTTTGCGGAAGAAGAAGACGGGCGGCCGCAACAATCAGGGGAAGATCACCTCGCGGCATCGTGGCGGTGGCCACATGCAGCACTATCGTCTGATCGACTTCCGTCGCAACAAGGATGGCATTCCGGGCAAGATCGAGTCGATTCAGTATGACCCCAATCGCACCTGTCGGATTGCCCTGGTGCACTACGCCGATGGCGAGAAGCGGTTTATCCTGGCGCCGGAGGGGTTGCAGGTTGGGTCGAGTGTGCAGAGCGGAGAGGCCGCAGCGCCCGAGGTTGGGAATTGCCTGCCGATGTCGGCCATTCCGCTGGGCATGCAGATTCACAACGTCGAACTCCAGGCGGGCCGCGGTGGTCGGCTCTGCCGGTCGGCCGGTTCGTCGGCGGTGCTTGTGGCCCGTGAGGCCCAGTGGGCGCAGTTGACGCTGCCGTCTGGCGAAATTCGCCGCGTGCCGGCCGCGTGCCGCGCCACGATCGGCGCCATCGGCAACTCGGAACACATGAACGTCGTGCTGGGCAAGGCCGGCCGCAAGCGGTGGATGGGCATTCGCCCGACCGTCCGCGGCACTGCCATGAATCCGGTCGATCATCCCCACGGTGGTGGTGAAGGCCGCACCAAGGGTGGTCGTCATCCGGTGAGTCCGACGGGAAAGAGCGCGAAGGGCGGCGGAACGAGGAAGCCTCGCAAGCCGTCGGGCGCGGCGATTCTGCGGCGGCGAAAGAGCCGACGCTATGGGCAGTTGAAACTCAGGTAGTCACGTTTGGTCTGGTGGCCCCTGGGCTGCCGGCAAGTACGAGCACCAGTCACGTCAATCACGATGGAATCCAGCAACCATGGGTCGTAGCGCAAAAAAAGGCCCCTACATCGATCCTCGAGTGTTCGAGAAGGTGGAGGCCCAGCTTTCTTCCGGCAAGCGAGACCCGATCAAGACGTGGTCGCGGTCCTGCACGATCGTGCCGGAGTTCATCGGGCTCACGTTCATGGTTCACAATGGCAAGCAGCATTTGAAGGTTTTTGTCACCGAGGACATGGTCGGGCACAAGCTCGGCGAATTTTCGCCGACGCGGACGTTCCGCGGCCACGGCGGCAAGGTGAAGGAAGCAGCGGCCCCCGGCGGGGCGAAGTGAACACGAGCCGACACAGGTGATTCATGCCATACACAGCCATCCATAAATACGCTCGCATCAGTCCCCGTAAGGTTCGCCACCTGGCCAACCTTGTGCGGGGCAAGTTTGCCGACGAGGCGCTCGACATCCTCAAGTTTCAGCCGCACCGCGGTGCTCGCATGCTGGAGAAGGTAATCAAGAGTGCGCTGGGCAATGCGGAGCACAAGCAGGCGGCCGGACTCGACGACTTGGTCGTCGTGGATGCCCGCATCGATGGGGGTCCGATGATCAAGCGGATCCGTCCCCGTGCTCGCGGCATGGCGTTCGGCGTCAAGCGAAGAATGTCGCACATCAAGGTGGCGCTCGATTCGAAGGTGGTCGGGGCCGCAGAGTAAGTAGCAATACACGAACAAGTCGCACGCGTATCCACTCACAGTAGGCGAGTCACATGGGCCAGAAAGTCAATCCAGTCGGTTTCCGGACCGGTATCACCGAGCCTTGGAAGAGCCGTTGGTATGCCGCCAAGAAGGATTTCCGCGATCTGCTGCTCGAGGACTTCAAGGTTCGTCGTTATCTGAAGACGAAGCATCGCGCTGCGGCGATTCCGAAGGTGGAGATCGAGCGGACACGCGACGAGGTGAAGGTGATCGTGCATTCGGCCCGCCCTGGCGTGATCCTGGGTCGCAAGGGCCAGGAGGCCGATCGCCTGCAGGAGGAATTGCAGGAATTGCTCGGCCGCAAGGTGAACCTCAAGGTCGAAGAGGTGAGCCGTCCCGAAATCATGGCTCAGCTGATCGCGGAGGACATCTCCGACCAACTCACGAAGCGGGCGGCCTTTCGGCGTACGCTCAAGCGTGCTCTCGACACCACGATGGATGCTGGTGCAAAGGGCGTCAAAATTCAACTGTCAGGGCGGCTCGGTGGTGCGGAGATGTCGCGGTGCGAGAAGGCGATGGCAGGTTCGGTGCCGCTCTCCACGCTACGGGCCAAGATCGATTACGGATTCTGCGAAGCTCCCACGGCGCAGGGGCACATCGGAGTGCAGGTGTGGGTGAACCAAGGTATGTACGAGGAGACCGGCGATGGCGCTGATGCCCAAGAGGGTCAAGCACCGAAAAAGCCAAAGAGGTCGTATAAGAGGTGACGCCTCCCGTGGTAACCGCGTCGTCTTCGGCGACTTCGGCCTTCAGGCCGAACAGCCGGGGTGGCTCGCGGCTGCCACGATCGAGGCTGGTCGCATCGCGGCCCAGCAGTACCTCCGTACGGAGGGCAGGCTTTTCGTGCGCGTGTTTCCCCACAAATCAATTACGTCTATCCCGCTCGAGACCCGCATGGGTAAGGGCAAGGGCGAGCCGGAGTTTTGGGCGGCCGTTATCAAGCCTGGCATGATTCTCTACGAGATCGGCGGGGTGACGGAGGATGCGGCTCGCGTGTGTCTGGCAAGGCTGGCGCACAAGATGCCCGTGCGGGTGCGGTTCGTGAGACGGCGGGTGATGTAGGCCAGGTCGGCTTGGAACGACAAACGGGAAAGAATCAACGGTCATGACGAAGGTACGAGAACTCAGGGACATGGGCGAGGAGCAGATCCGGCTCGTCTGGAAGGACGCCGCCGAGTCGCTCTTCCGTCTGCGCATTCAGGCGCAGACCGAAAAGCTTGCATCGCCTTCCGAGGCGAGGAAGCTTCGCCGAACGATCGCGCGATGCCAGACGATCCTCACACAACGAGGGTTGCTCAAGAACGCTTCGGTCCACGGTTCTGCGACGGGCGACGGTCACGATGAAAACTCGCCGCAGCAAGAGAAACATGCCAAGAAACACCGCGAGAGCGGTCGGGCCAAGGTGCATGCAACAGGGAAGGCCGGCGTGGCCAAGAAGCGTGAATTCAAGAAGCGGACGCAGAGTGGCACGTAAGAGTGGCACATAAGAGTGGCACCTGATCGATCGGCATGTGAGTCCGATCAACACCAAGCAACGTACTCCCAGGTTTACTGTTAGGAATCACTGAAGATGCCCAAGCGAGTGGAAACAGGAACGGTCACGAGCGCCGCCGCGAGCAAGACGCGGCGGGTCGAGATTCCGCGTGTCGTGCGGCATCCGAAGTACGGCAGGATTCTGCATCGCCGTACCGTCTGCCATGTGCACGACGAACAGGAAGAGTCGCAGCCTGGCGATCTCGTGGAGATCATCGAGTGCCGTCCGCGCAGCCGCCTGAAGCGTTGGGAGTTGGTGCGGGTGGTGACCAAGAGCACCGCCGTCGACATCACCTCTCTTCGGAGTGGTGCGAGGGCCACGCAACTGCGAGAGACAGCAGCCAAGGCTGAGGCGGCTGACGCCACGGGCGGCGCGCACGCGAGCACGGAAGGGCGGGCAGCAACATGATCCAGATGCAAACTCGGCTCGTTGTGGCCGACAACACCGGCGCCAAGGAAGTCATGTGCTTCAAGGTGCTCGGGGGAAGCAAAAAGCGGACTGCCGGCCTGGGCGACATCATCGTCTGCAGCGTGAAGAGCGTGATCGCAGGCAGCGACGTGAAGAAGAAGGCCGTGGTCAAGGCCGTTGTCGTGCGGTGCAAGAGGCCGACACGGCGTGCTGACGGTAGCTATGTGCAGTTTGACACGAACGCCTGCGTGATCATCGACAACGACAAGAATCCCAAGGGAACCCGCATCTTCGGTGCGGTGGCCCGCGAGCTCCGCGACTCGAACTTCATGAAGATCGTCAGCCTTGCCAGTGAGGTGGTGTGATGTTGATCCATACGGGCGATCTGGTCGAGGTCACAACAGGCAACGCGCGCGGCACGCGTGCAAAGGTGCTGTCCGTCCGGCCCGATGACGGCAAGGTCGTCGTCGAGGGCGTGAACCGTGTCTATCGCCACATGAAGCGGAGCCAGAAGAATCCGCAGGGCGGCCGTCTGAGTCGGGAAATGCCGATCAGTGTCTCCAACGTGCTCGTTGTCTGTGCTGCCTGCAGCAAGGCGACGCGGATTGGGTTGCGGGTAGCCGCCGACGGCTCCAAGGCCCGCGTCTGCAAGAAGTGCAAGGCGGACATCAGCATGATCAGGCCGGCCCGCGGCAAGAAGGCCGGCGCATAGGAACGGTAGACAGCAAACTTTCATAGGACTCCAACAGGATCGTGGCGATGGCAAAAAAGACGAAAGTAACTGAAAAGGCCCCCCCGGCAGCGGCGGGAACGCCGCGGATGCTGGAACACTACGTCAACGTGGTGCGGCCGCAACTCGCCGAGGCGTTGAAAAGGACCAACCCGCACGCCATCCCCAAGCTCGAGAAGATCGTGGTGAACATGGGCGTCGGTGTGGCTGTGACCGAGAAGAAGTATCTAGAAGAGGCCATCGGTGCCATGACGCAGGTCACCGGACAGAAGCCGATCGCCACGATCTCCAAGGCGGCCGTGGCGGGCTTCAAGCTGCGGGAAAATCTCCCGATCGGCTGCAAGGTCACGCTTCGTGGACGCCGGATGTATGAGTTCTTCGATCGGCTTGTGTCGTTGGCCCTGCCGCGAGTTCGTGACTTCCGTGGTCTCTCCAATACCGCGTTCGACGGACATGGCAATTACAGCCTGGGCCTGTCGGAGCAGATGGTGTTTCCGGAGATCAACCCCGACCGCTACACGCGGCCGCAGGGAATGCACATTACGATGGTGACATCTGCCAAGACTGACGACGAAGCCCGGCAGTTTCTCGTCGCCATGGGAATGCCGCTCAAGAAGGATGGAGAGGATGGCGGTGCCGCGGCGTAGCGGTATCGGAACCGGTCGATACGAATCCAGAAACACATATGGCAAGCAAATCAAAGATCGCCGCTGCCAAGCGGCCGCCGAAGTTCTCCACCCGTCAGGTGCAGCGTTGCATGCTGTGCGGCCGGCCCCGGGCCGTCTACCGGAAGTTTGGTATTTGTCGCATCTGTTTTCGGAAGCTCGCCGATCAGGGCTGCATTCCGGGGGTCCGAAAGGCCAGTTGGTAGCGCCAGTTGATAACGCTTGTCGGGCGGTTCGGCAATCGCCACGACAGAGCGAACGATCAGGTACAGAACGAACGAACAAGACCGAGTCTGAGGATTTCACAAGAGGGTTTCGCTGACATGATGACCGATCCCATCGCCGACATGCTCACCCGCATCCGCAACGCGGTTCGAGTCGAACGCGCCACCGTGGAACTTCCGAGTTCAAAGGTGAAGCGCGGCGTGGCTGACGTTTTGAAGCGAGAGGGATTCATCTGGGATTGGAAAGAGGTCGAGGCGGCCCCTGTTGCCCAACTTCATTTGGAGCTCAAGTACGGCCCCAACGGCGAGCGATTGATTCGAAACATCCGTCGCGTGAGTTCTCCCGGCCACCGGGTCTACAGTCGGTCTGCCTTGTTGCGTCCCGTGCTCGGCGGGTTGGGGATTTCGATCCTCTCGACATCGAGCGGCGTGGTGAGTGATCGCGAGGCCAGACAGCGAAAGCTGGGCGGCGAAGTGCTGTGTGAGTTGTGGTGATTGGTGATCGCGACGATGCTGGGCGAGTCATCGCTCCAACAATAAGAATCTGACAATCAGCAGCAATCCGACAACCAGCAAGAATCTGACAACAAGACACGAAGCACTAGGCAAGCAGAAGAAAGGTCACAGGCGATGTCCCGCATCGGCAAGGCGCCAGTAGAAATTCCGAAGGGTGTGAAGGTGGCGGTGAATGCCGGCAGCGTTACCGTGGAGGGACCGCTTGGCAAACTTGAGCACAGCGTCCACCCTGCCGTGGCTGTCGCTATGGATCAGGGCTCGTCGGTGCTGACAGTGACGCGTACGGGCGACCATCGGGTGGCCCGGAGCGTGCACGGGCTCACGCGGGCACTCGTGGCCAACATGGTGGAAGGCGTTTCGAAGGGCTACGAAAAAAAGCTCGAGATCGTCGGTGTCGGATATCTGGCCGCGATTCAGAAGAACGTCCTGCAGTTGCGGGTCGGCTTTGCCAACGAATTGCAGGTCCCGATTCCGCCCGGCCTCACGGTGACGTGCCCGGACCAGACGCACATCAGCATCAAAGGCATCGACAAGCAACTCGTCGGCCAGTTCGCCGCCGAGGTTCGCGCCCTGAGAAAGCCCGAGCCCTACAAGGGGAAGGGCATCCGCTACGAAGCCGAACAGGTGCGCCGCAAGGCCGGCAAGGCCGTCACCAAGTAATCCATTTCAACACGTCTTTACACGGTTTCTCAAACGCCCCCCTCAACCTCCTTATAGCCAGCACCACCTGCCATGGACCACGCCCGTACGATTCTCCGCCAGCGTATCCGCCGCCGCCACCGCGTGCGACGGTTCATCCGCGGCACGGCGGAGCGGCCCCGCCTGTCGGTCTTTCGCGCTCACAAGCACATCTACGCCCAGGTCATCGACGATGCCTCGGGCCGCACGCTTGCGTCCGCCAGCACCATGGACAAGCAACTTCGCGACACGCTCGGCTTCGGCGGCAACACCGATGCTGCTGCTACGATTGGTCGGACGATCGCGGAACGGGCCCAGGCTGCCGGTGTGAAGAAGGTCTGCTTTGACCGGGGCGAGTTCCGCTATCACGGTCGCTTGGCGGCCCTGGCCAATGCGGCCCGCGAGGCCGGTCTGGAGTTCTAGAGTCGGCACTTTCGGGTAGATGTTTGCGGGTAGATGTTTGCGAGTAGATGTTTGCGAGTAGATGTTTGCGAGTAGATGTTTGCGAGCAGGTTTTCAAGTCAGCGGTATCGCGGTTTCCACAGAACAAAACACAGCCTTCCAACCGAGAGAGCCAATCGTGTCCACAGGTGGCAACAGAGACAAGCATTCGAGAGACAGGGATTCCCGTGGCGGCGATTCCCGCGGTGGGGAGTTTGCCGAAAAGGTCGTGAAGGTGCGGCGGTGCGCCACGGTCGTCAAGGGCGGTCGGCGGTTCAGCTTCGCCGGTCTGGTCGTCGTCGGAAATGGCCGCGGTAAGGTGGGCTGCGGCTATGGCAAGGCCAACGAAGTGCCGCCCGCCGTTGAGAAGGCGATCAAGGATGGCATGAAAAATCTGATCGAGGTGCCGGTGGAATCGGGTTCGATTCCCCATCGCGTCGAGGGCTACAGCGGCACGGCAAAGGTGATCATGCTGCCGGCCAGCCCCGGTACGGGCATCATCGCCGGTGCGGCCGTCCGGGCCGTCTGTGAATCGGCAGGCATCCGTGACGTGCTGACGAAGGTCCATGGTTCCACGAACCCGGTCAACTTGGTAAAGGCGACGCTCAACGGCCTCAAGCAACTTCGGACCCGTGCGGATGTGGAGCGGCTCAGGGGCGTGTCGCTCTCCTGATCGGAAAGCGGAAAACGGAAAACGGAAAACGTTCCAGCACGGCGCGAAAAAGGCAGACCATGAAAATCAATGATGTGAACAAGGGCGTCCACAAGAATCCCAAGCGGCTGCGCGTGGGGCGAGGGCCGGGCTCCGGCCGCGGCAGAACCGCCGGGCGCGGCAACAAGGGCCAGGGACAACTCGCCGGCTGGAGCGCCCCGGCGATCTTCGAGGGTGGCGGCACGCCGTTGATCCGTCGCATTCCCAAGCGCGGCTTTCATAACCGCCATGGCAAGATCGTGAAAGACGTCAACGTGGAGGATCTGGAAGAGCGGTTCGCTGCGGGCAGCGAAGTGTCGCCGGAAAGCCTGCGGACCGTCGGGCTCGCCAAGGGGATCTGGCACGAGGTGAAAATCCTCGGAAACGGCACCATCGCCAAGTCTCTGAAGGTCTCCGCCCACCACTTCAGTGCCCAGGCACGCGAGAAGATTCTCGCCGCCGGCGGAACGGTCACCGAGATTCCCGGGCCGGCACCGGTCGTGCGGAACAAGCGAATTACAAAAACGGCATCGCGGAAAAAGCCGGCCGCAGGGTAGGGTGGCGTGCCGGCGCCCTCGAGTGCTGCCAAATCCGTCCGAACCCCAGAGGTTGAGGAGCCCTTCCCGTGCTTGAAAAGCTGCGCATCATCTTCACGATCCCGGAACTGCGGCAGAAGATTCTGCTGACGTTGGGGCTCCTCGCGATCTACCGCGTTGGCTGGCAGGTGCCCCTTCCGATCGTTGATCCCAAGGCGATGACCGCATTCGCCGAGGAATCGGGCGGCATCGGCGATCTGTTGCGAACAGTCGCCGTGTTTTCCGCCAGCCAGCTCTCCCAGGCCACCATCTTCGGCCTCGGGATCATGCCCTACATCTCCGCATCGATCATCTTCCAATTGCTCTCCACGGTGTGGCCGCCTCTGGAGCGGCTTTCGAAAGAAGGAGAGGCGGGCCGTAAGAAGATCAACGAATACACCCGCTACGCAACCGTGCTGATCTGCCTCGTGCAGAGCTGGGCCTACGTGGCATTTCTATCCTCGGCCCGCGTCGGTGATACGTCGCTGATCCAATCAAGCTTCCTCGTTGATGGCCGGCTCCCGTTTGTCTGGCAGTTCGTGGCAGTGATGACGATGACGGCGGGCACGATCTTCTTGATGTGGCTGGGTGAGCAGATCGACGAGTTTGGGATTGGTAACGGGATCAGCCTGCTGATCATGGCGGGCATCCTGGCGGCCATGCCGAGTGCGCTGGTCCAACTCGGCAGTGATACGAACTGGGAGCTGGGCGGTGGCGGCGGCAAGATGGGCGTGGAGACGCTGCTTGTGCTGGCGGCACTCTTCGTGAGCGTAGTTGCGGGTGTGGTGTTCATGACCCAGGGCCAGCGTCGGATTCCCACACAGAGCGCCAAGCACGTTCGTGGCCGTCGCGTGTATGGCGGCACCCGGCAGTATCTGCCGTTGCGGGTGAATCAGGCCGGCGTGATGCCGATCATCTTCGCCAGTTCGCTGCTGCTCTTCCCGCAGATGTTCTTCCAGTACCTGCACAATGCCTATCCCGGCAACACGGTGCTGGGCGCCCTGCACGATTCCTTCACTCGCGGACAGTCGTTCCTCTACAACGTCCTGTACGTCGTGCTGATCTACTTCTTCTGCTACTTCTGGACCGCGATCACCTTCAATCCGAAGGAGATGGCCGACAACCTCAAGAATTTCGGGGCGTTCATTCCCGGCTACCGGCCAGGCAAGCGGACAGCCGACTACCTGGAGCGGGTCATGGAGAGGATCACCTACGTCGGCGCCGGATTCCTGGCGCTGGTGGCGGTGATCCCCACGATCGTCGGTGGAGCGCTCGGGATCCCGGCCCAGATCGCGAGTTTCTACGGCGGCACCGGCCTCTTGATCGCGGTGAGCGTGGCGTTCGATCTCGTGCAGAAGATCGACAGCCATCTTGTGATGCGGAACTACACCGGCCTCCTGGAAAAATCCTGACCTCCTGTGTCAGTGCCGGCGCCGGATGGTCTGGCTTTGCCCGTCACTCGTGAGGCTACGCCATGCGGATCATCCTCATCGGACCCCCCGGCGCGGGCAAAGGCACTCAGTGTCAGCGCTTGGTCGAACTGCTGAAGGTTCCGCACCTCTCCACAGGCGAGATGTTGCGGGCGGCCGTGCGGGCTGGCACCCCTGAGGGTCTGCAGGCGGCCCGTTCGATGGAGCAAGGGCAACTGGTGCCCGACCCGTTGATCGTGGGGATGGTGACCCGTCGGTTGGAGGCCAACGATTGCCGGAACGGCTGCCTGCTCGACGGCTTTCCCCGCACACTGCCGCAGGCGGAAACCCTCGACGACCTGCTCGAACGCCGCGCTATGAGTGTCGACGGTGTGATCGAACTGGCTGTGCCACGCGATGAACTGATCCGGCGGATGCTGGCGCGGAAGCGAGATGACGACGATCCCGCTATTTTTGCCCGGCGGATCACCAGTTTTGAAGAGCAGACGGCACCCTTGTTGGAATATTATGGTCGGCACGGCAAACTTGCTTGCGTCGACGGCCTGGGTACGGCCGAGGAAATCTTCGGCCGTGTGAAGGAAGCCGTGAAACGGTTTGCCAGGGCGGGCAAGGGCCGCTGATGCGCACGGACGAGCAATGCGAGTGCCTTGAACGGCTGATGCGGCGCGGTGGCCGGTCGCTATAATCCGATCCGGCGCGGTCGCCTTCCGTGGATGAGTTGTCTTGCGATCCTCCTTCGTGGGTGCTTGAAGCGTGGTGAATCTTCGTTCTGCTCGTGAAATTGCCCTGATGCGGCGGGCTGGTCTCGTGGTGTGGGGCGCGCATCAGGTGGCTGCGGCGATGGTCAAGCCTGGCGTGACGACAGGGGAGATCGATCAGGCGGTCGACCGTTTCTTTGCCAAGCACAACGCGATCGCTCTGTTCAAGGGCGTGCCAGGAAAGATTCCCTTTCCTGCGGCGTGCTGCATCTCTGTCAACGACGAGGTCGTGCACGGAATCCCGGGCGCTCGCGTGCTCCGAGCGGGCGATGTGGTCAGCATCGACACGGGCTGCAGCGTGGGGGGCTGGTGCGGCGATTCCGCCGTCACCCATCCCGTGGGCGTGGTCTCATCAGAGGCCCAGCGGCTGTTGGACTGCACATCGGGCGTCTTGGCTTTGGCGATCCAGCTGATGTCCACCCGCAACCGCTGGAGCGATGTCGCCCAGGAGATGGCCACGTTCGTGCGCGACTACGGCTTTTCGGTAGTCGAGAACTTTGTCGGCCACGGGATTGGCCGGAAGATGCATGAAGATCCGCAGGTGCCCAATTTCTGCTCGCCGGCGTTTCGCAAGAATCATGATTTCGAACTCGAGCCGGGGCTGGTCATCGCCGTGGAGCCGATGGTCAACGTGGGTACCAAAAAGGTGCGAGTTCTGTCCGACTATTGGACGCAGTCCACGGTGGACGGCCAGCCCAGCGCCCACTTCGAGCACACGGTGGCCATTACCGAGAGCGGCCCCTGTGTGCTCACCGCCCCCCCTGCGGCCGGCGAGACGGTCGGCACGGCGGCCTGACCGGCGGAACGCCCGCCGATTTTCCCGTTCGCCGCGTTTTTTCGGCCAATGAGAGTGCCCCCCTTGTGAACGCCCGGGGGTGGGTTCTATAGTCTAGGGCTCCCCCAAAATCCCATTTCTGTTGAAGGCGTGGTGGTCGTCACCACGGACTTGTCCATGAAGGTTCGCGCCAGCGTCCGTCGCATGTGTGATAAGTGCAAGATTGTCCGCCGCCGCGGGGTGGTGGTCGTTGTTTGCGCGGACCCCCGCCACAAGCAGCGGCAGGGTTAATGGCGACGGGTTGGTGGTAACAGGATGATGGTGATGGTTGGTGGAGGCCGGCGCAAGGCTGTTGGTCGCGGGAAACCGCTTCCGCGAGACCTTCGTGCGGTTGATCGCCGGTTTCGTTGTTGTGCCCCATTCATTGCTCTGGATTCCTGACATGCCCCGTCTGCTCGGCGTCGACATCCCCTCGGAAAAAAAGACGATCTATTCGTTGCAGTATCTCTACGGCGTCGGGCCGCGGATTGCCCGCGAACTGTGCCATAAGGCGGGCGTCGACCCGCTGTGCAACGCCCGTGATCTCCACGAGGACGAACTGGCCCGCATGGCGTCCCTGCTCGACAAGGACTACGTCGTTGAAGGTCAGCTCCGCCGGCAGGTTGCACAGAACATTTCCCGTCTCAAAGACATTTCCAGCTACCGTGGGCTGCGTCACCGCCGCGGCCTGCCGGTGCGTGGTCAGCGAACACGCACCAACGCCCGGACCCGCAAGGGCCCGAAGAAGACGGTCGCAGGCAAGAAGGGCGTGAAGGACCTCAAATAGCCGAGTTGCGTAGCCGAGTTGCGTAGCCGAGTTGCGTAACCGAGTTGCGTAGCCGAGTCGCGTCAAACGTAAGCCAGTGGCGTGGCCGTTGCCGGACTGTGCTGCCCGACTTCCCCGATCGTTCACTATCGTATTCAATCCCGTTTCGTCATCTTCCTTCCTGAGATTCAGCATCACCTATGTCCAAGGTCGCCAAAGCCAAGAAAAAAAGTGTTTCGGCTGGGATCGCCTACATCAGCGCGAGTTTCAACAACACAACGGTCACCATCACTGATCCGCGCGGAGATACGCTCTGCTGGGCCAGCGGTGGCACCTGTGGCTTCAAGGGCAGTCGCAAGGGCACGCCGTTTGCCGGCCAGTGTGCCGCCCAGCAGGCGGCCGAGAAGGCTGCGAAGTTTGGCGTCAAGGACCTTGAGGTCCGGGTTTGCGGGCCAGGAAGCGGTCGGGAGAGCGCGATCACCGCGCTGACGGCTGCGGGCATGAACGTCAAGAGCATCGAAGACATCACGCCCCTGCCTCATAACGGCTGTCGTCCGCCCAAGAAGCGGCGGGTCTGATGGCTGTCGCTGCCCGTGCTGCCGCTTGTTTGTGTGGCGAGCGGGAGCGTTGGTTGGACGGGATGGCTCGAGGCTGATTCGTCGATTGTCGATAGCACACTGTCAAAACACCACGTCCCGAGGTTGTCGGGGCAAACACTTACTCAATCGAGCGAAGCGATTCATGGGACGCATCACCGGGCCTGTCTGCCGACTCTGCCGCCGCGACGGCCTCAAGTTGTTCTTGAAGGGGAATCGTTGCGACACGCCGAAGTGTGCTTTCGAGCGTCGGCCCACGCCTCCGGGCATGGTGCAGAAGCGGCGTTCGAAGCCCACCGAATATGGTGTTCACCTGCGCGAGAAGCAGAAGGTCAAGCACTACTACGGCGTGCTCGAGCGGCAGTTTCGTACCTACTTCTCCCGTGCCGAACGCGGGAAGGGCAATACGGGCGAGACGCTGATGTCGCTGCTCGAGCGGCGGCTCGACAATGTCGTGCATCGGCTCGGCTTTTCGCCGTCGCGTGCCGGCGCCCGGCAACTCGTGATGCACGGCCACATCACGATCAATGGTCGGCGAGTCGACGTGCCGAGCTATTCGGTGCGTGCGGGAGACGTCGTCCGTGTCAAGAATCGCAAGCCCAGCCTGCAACTCGTGCATTCGGCCCTGGCCGAGTTTCGCCGTGATGTGCCCGACTTCCTCTCCAGAAGTGAAGGTGGCGTGCCGGAGGGGCGTGTCGATCGCCTGCCTGTTTCGGATGACGTGTCGATCCCAGTACAGGCCAATCTGATCATCGAGCTTTGCTCCAAGTAGTGGCGCCGCTCCCGTAGCGGCTGTTTCGAACACCGTTTCTCACCATCATTCTTTCGTTGTGGCAAGAAGGAGTTCCGCATGCATATTCGTTGGCGAGGCCTCGAGCTCCCTGGCTCGGTTGTGCCCGATCAGAAAACACTTTCGGGGACCTACGGCAAGTTTGTGGCCGAGCCATTCGAGCGCGGCTTCGGCACGACCGTCGGCAACAGTCTGAGGCGGGTGCTGCTGTCGAGTCTGGAGGGAAGTGCTGTCACTCAGATCAAGATGGCGGGCGCCCTCCACGAGTTCACTACCATCAAGGGTGTGCTCGAGGACGTGACCGATATCGTCCTCGCCGTCAAGAGTCTCGTGGTCAAGAACCACAGTGATTCCACGCGAGTCATTCGGGTGGAGCGGAGCACCAAAGGCCCGATCACCGGCGGCGACGTCATCACCGACGATGCGGTGGAGGTGGTCAACAAGGATCTCGTGCTGGCCACGCTCACCGACGACGTGCCTTTCGAACTCGAGATGGTTGTTGAAAATGGCCGCGGCTATGTGCCGTCGAGCGAGCACACCCAGGTCTCGCAAGAGATCGGGATCATTCCGGTCGATGCCGTGTTCAGCCCCGTGACCCGTGTCAAGTACGAGGTCGAGGAGACGCGTGTCGGCCAGAAGACGAACTATGACCGGCTGACGTTGGAGATCTGGACCAATGGCACCGTGACCCCGGAGATGGCGCTCGTCGAGGCGGCCAAGATTCTTCGCAAGCACCTCAACCCGTTCGTCGGGTACACCAAGCCCGGGCCTGCTGTCAGCCTGGCTGCTGCCGGGAGCGTGCTGTCGATCGAGGCTCCGCTGGAGAGCCGTCTCGGCATGCTCGTTTCCGATCTGCGGCTTTCGCTGCGATCCAGCAACTGTCTCGAGGAGGCTGCTATCGCCACGCTTCGCGAGCTGGTGTCCCGTACCCGTGAAGAACTTCTCGAGTTGCGGAACTTTGGCGACACTTCGCTGGAAGAGATCGAGGGCAAACTGCGGGAGCATGGGCTCCATCTCGGTATGCCGCTTCCCGCCGGCGCCGAGGCCTGAGAGAGACGTGTTGCGAGGTCGCCGCGAGGCGGGCTCGGCTCCTTCCAGTATCCATTTCATCAGCTTCCTGAACACACCAGAGACCGTCGAGGAGCCCACCCATGCGTCACCGTCGTAAAGGCCGCGTACTTGGACGTAGTCCCTCTCATCAGCGAGCGTTGCTCAGGAATCTCGCCTCTGCCCTGATGCTCACCGAGCGCGAGACTGAGGCTGGCGAGGTGGGGGCCCCGAAGGTGGCAGGGCGGATCATCACCACGGTTGCCAAGGCCAAGGAAGTGAGGCCGCTCGTCGAGCGCTGCATTACAATCGCCAAGCGGGGACTCGTGTCGCTCGACAAGGCCAAGGAGTTTGCCACCACGGCCGACCGCAATTCCGCGGAATGGAAGAAGTGGCGGACGGGCGCGCAGTGGTCGCAGTGGGCGAAGACGATCTCGCCCGCCGTTGTTGCCCGCCGTCGCGTGGTGACGTTGCTAGGCGACAAGCATGCGGCCCGGATCCTTTTCGAAAAGATCGCCCCCCGGTTTGTTGACCGTCCGGGTGGCTACACCCGGATTCTCAAGCTCGCGACTCCCCGTTTGGGCGACGCCGGCCCCCGAGCCATGCTGGAATTCGTTGGCCCAGAAGTGGCCGCCGGCCGTTCTCAGGCGCCCAGGGTCGAGTCCGCTCGGCCTGCCCGCGCCTGATGAGGGGGCCTGGCAGGGGCCTGGGGAAAAACTGCGGAAACACGCGGGAAAACGCCTTTCTGAGGGGGGCGATGGTCCCGCAAGTTTCTTGGTAATTTCCCCGGGAATAGGCTGAAGGGCAGACTGCGAATAGACTGCCGTAAGGTGAAGCGGCGGCAGGTGGTGCATGCGTCGCAGGGTACCCACAGGCAACTGCAGGCAACTGCAGAGGGCTCCGCTTCCAGCGAGGTTCGGTGTTTTAGAGGACTCCGATATGGTGTGGACGACCAGAATTTTCCCGCGTAGTCAGCCATTTCGCCGATCTGCTTGGCCGGTGGTGGGTCTCTGCCTGTTGCTCGCGGCCGGTGTCCAGGCTGCCGGCCCCGCGGAGGGCGAGCATTTTGGCATCGCGCAGGTGAAGTTCATCAACGAGCAGATCGCGGCTGGCTGGGCCGACGTAGGGCTCAAGCCGTCGGATGCGGCAACGGATGCTGAGTGGTGCCGCAGGGTGCACCTCGACATCATCGGCCGCATCCCGTCGCTGGTCGAACTGCAGGCGTTTGTCGCCGACTCGTCTCCCTCGAAGCGGCCTGATCTCGTGGACCGTCTGCTGGGCGACGACTTTATCGACGACTATGCCCGGAACTGGACCGACGTCTGGACCACCGTGCTGATCGGTCGCGATGTAGAGAACGAGATGGTGAGTCGACCGGGCATGCGGCAGTACCTGCGGCGTTCGTTTTCGAAGAATATCCCGTACGACCGCTTCATGGAGGAACTTGTCACCGCCACGGGGGCCAATGCCAACCGCAAGGACGTGGACGGCTTCAACGGCGCCGCCAATTTCCTGACTGGAAAGATGGAGGAGAACGGCATTCAGGCCACGGCGAAGACGGCTCAGATCTTCCTCGGCATGCAGGTCCAGTGCACGCAGTGTCACAACCATCCCTTCAACAAGGGAAAGCAGAATCAGTTCTGGGAACTCAACGCCTTCTTTCGCCAGGTGCGGTCGCTGCGGCGATTCGACGGCACCAGGGACATCCAATGGATTGAGTTGGTCGACGAAGATTTTCCGGGTGAAGGGGGCAATGCCGAGGAGGCGGAGCTGTATTACGAGCTGCGCAACGGGCTCATGAAGGTCGCCTATCCGGTGTTCGTCGACGGCACGGAAATCTCACGGTCCGGCTACGTGCCCCGCACGGTCGAGGGGAGTGGAGAGATTGGTGCGAACCGTCGCAGGGAACTGGCTGATCTCATGAAGGCCAGCCCACTGATGCCCAAGGCCATCGTGAACCGCATGTGGGGGCACTTTCTCGGGTATGGTTTCACCAGGCCGATCGACGATCTGGGCGAGCACAATCCGCCGTCTCATCCGGAACTGCTCGACGGGCTCGCCGAGCGGTTTCGGCAGCAGAGCTTCGACCTGAAGGAGTTGATCCGCTGGATCGTGCTGTCTCGGCCGTATGCGCTGTCGAGCAAGGCGTCCAAGGGAAATCAGCGTGACGATCCTTCGCTCGGTGAGAAGCCGAAGTTCACGCACTTCTATCTCCGACAGATGCGGGCGGAGGATCTCTACGAATCGCTCCTGATCGCGACGGAGGCCGACCAGTCCCGCGGCGGCGAGGAAGCCGCCAAGAAGAAGGATCAATGGCTCTCGCAGTTCGTCATCGCGTTTGGCACTGACGAAGGCGATGACTCCACCACGTTCAACGGCTCGATCCCCCAGGTCTTGATGATGTTCAACGGCGATCTCATCAAGCAGGCAACGAATACGGGGAAGGGCGGGTTTCTGGATCGTGTGGCGAAAAGTGACATGAAGAACGCCGCGAAAATCACCACGCTCTACCAGTCGGCGTTGGCGAGACATCCGTCGCCCAAGGAGGTCTCGGCTGCCAACGAGATGCTCGTCGCCCGCAAAGGCGACGCCATCGGCGCCCTCCAGGACATCTGGTGGGCGGTCCTCAATTCCAACGAGTTCATCATCAATCACTAAAGCGATCCCTTTCCAGGAACCATGACCATGTCCAGCATGTTCGATCTTCCGGCCGGCATGAATCGACGCCACTTTATGAGCCACCTCGCCGGGTCGGCGGCGATGGCCGCTCCCGCCACCGCGTTCACCAACTCGCTGCTTGCCAATGCCACCGATCTCAAAAAGCGGCACAAGGCCGCGATCTTGCTCTGGATGGGCGGAGGCCCCAGCACGATGGATCTCTGGGACTTGAAGCCCGGAGCGCCGACCGGCGGACAGTTCAAGCAAATTTCCACCAGTGCCGATGGCGTTGCCATCTGCGAGCACCTGCCGATGATGGCCAAGCAGATGCACCACATGTCGATCGTGCGGTCGATGAGCACCCGCGAAGCCGATCACATGCGTGGTCGCTACTACATGCACACGGGCTACGTTCCCAATCCCAACGTGGAACACCCGGGCTACGGGTCCGTGATCTCCCACGAACTCGCCGAGCAGGTTTCCGGCCTGGAGATCCCGCCTTGCGTGTCCGTCGGCAGCGGCAGCGTTGGCCCGGGCTTCCTGGGCATGACGTGGGCGCCGTTCGTGGTCGATTCCAACGGGAATGTTCGCAACCTCGACATGGGCATCGATCCCACCCGGCTGGACCAGCGGCTGAGAATGCTCGAGACGATCGAGAATAAGTTCATCGGCGAGAAGCGCGGCGGATCGGCCGAGGACCACAAGAAGGTGATCGACAAGACGGTCAAGCTGATGACGAGCAAGCAGATGGAGGCCTTCAAGGTGATGAAGGAGCCGAAGGAGGTGCAGGAAAAGTATGGCACGACCGGATTCGGTCGGGGCTGCCTGCTAGCCCGTCGGCTCGTCGAGGCCGGAGTGCCGTTCGTCGAGGTCGATCTCGGCGGATGGGACATGCACGCAGATATCTTCCCGACGCTGGCGGATCGGAAACTGCCGGAACTCGACAAGGCGATGGCGGCACTGGTAAGCGACCTGGCAGATCGTGGCATGCTCGACGACACCGCCATCATCTGGATGGGTGAATTCAGCCGCACCCCCAATATCAACGGCGGCGGTGGCCGTGATCACTGGGCGCGGAGCTGGAGCGTGGTGGTCGGCGGGGCCGGTTTCAAGCGAGGCGTGGTGGTGGGTGAGACCAGTTCCGACGGCAAGGAGGTCGTCACTGAGCCTTACTCGTCGCAAGACGTGATGGCGAGCGTGCTCAAGTCGCTTGGCATTTCGCTGGAGACAACCTTCACGGCCAAGAACGGCCGACCGATGAAGATTGCCAACTCCGGCAAGGTGATCAAGGAGTTGTTCTCCTGAGCGGACAGGCGGCTGGGCAGGCGGGCGGCGTGGCCAGCACCACTGGAACGGTCCGGCCGGTGCTGCGTCTGGTCTGGCCGGTGCTTTTGGAGCAGGTGTTGGGGCTGTCGGTGGGCTTTACCGACAAGTGGTTGGCCGGCAATCTGCTCGAGGGCGCCGAGTATCTGGCGGCCGTGGGCCTCGTCGCCTACTGCCTGGGCTTTCTTCCCGGGCTCTTCGCCGTTCCTGCCGTCGCCGCCACGGCGCTGGTGTCGCGGAGCGTGGGGGCGGGCGACCTGCCGGGTGCCCGACGGGCGGCCACGCAGGCGATGCTCGTGGCTGCTGCGCTGACCGCGGCGGTGTTGGGCGTGGTGGCCGTCTGTGGCGACAGTTTTGTGCGGGCGCTCGGCCTCCCCTCCGGCAGTACCGCGTTGGCCACGCGGTATCTGGCCATCGTTCTGCCGGCACTCCCGGCGATGATGATCATCCATGTTGGCGTGGCCGTGCTCCGTGGGGCGGGCGACATGTGGGCTGGCCTGCTCGCCATGTCGGTCGTCAACCTCGTGAACGCCGCGGCGAGTTTTGCTCTGGCAGTGGGGGCATTCGGCCTGCCGCGGCTGGGCTGGGAGGGCCTGGCCTGGGGAACGGCCGTCGGCTACTGCCTGGGGGCAGCATGCGTGATTGGGCTGCTCTACCGACGGGGCAGGGGCCTGCGGCCGGCGCGGGCGGATTGGCGGCCCGACACGGAGTGGCTCGGCCGCATCCTGCACGTCGGCGTTCCCGCCGGCGTGGATGCCGTGGCCAACGCCACGTGCCACCTGGCATTTTTGTCGATCGTGAACAGCCTGGGCGATGTTGCCGCCGCCGCCCACTCCGTCGCCATCACGATCGAATCCCTCGCGTTCCTGCCGGGCAGTGCCTTCATGGTGGTGGCGGCCACGCTGGCCGGCCAGTTTCTGGGGGCGGGTGATGAACGCCGGGCGCGGCGGAGTGTCTGGCTGGCGGCCATGGCCTGCATGACGCTGATGTCGGCCGCCGGAATCGGTTTTCTCGCGACGGCAGACGGCTTGGCTGCCTGGTTCGTGGGGGGCGGTTCCCGGCAGCCGGAGGTGGCGGCGTTGACCGCCCAACTCGTCCGCATCGTCGCGTTTGCCCAGCCGCCTCTGGCTCTCCTGATGGTGTTTTCCGGGGGGCTGCGCGGAGCCGGTGCCACGCGGGTGCCGTTGGCCGTCAACTTCCTGGGAATGCTGCTGATCAGGCTGCCGCTGGCGGTCTTTCTGGCCCGGGAATCGATCGTGCTGCCGGCCGGGCTAGGCACCGTTCCGGGACTGGGATTGGCGGCAATTGGTGCGTGGTATGCCATGGCGGCCGACCTGACGGTTCGCGGCACGGTGATGCTGCTCCTCTTCTCCAGGAAGTCATGGTCACGTGCGGCAGTGTGATTGCCATGGCCCCTCGCCTCGCGAACGCTACACTCTTACTTAGAGGCGGTCGCTTGATGCCGCTCCCGCGCAGCGTGCTGAGAGGGCCGTCGATGGCAGCAGCAGATCTCGATGTCAAACACTGGGACACGGCCGATGCGGCCGATCTCTACGAGGTGGCCCGTTGGGGCAACGGCTATTTTTCGGTGGGCCCCACCGGCCACCTGTTGGTGCACCCCGACAAGAACCCCACCAAGAGCATCGACCTCAAGCAGCTCGTCGACCGGTTGCAGATTCGCGGCATCGACCTGCCGATCCTCCTGCGATTCGCCGAGATCCTCGAGCACCGGCTGGGAGAGATCCACGGGGTGTTCGCGTCGGCCATGAAGGAGAACGGCTACCGCGGCGATTACTGCTGCGTCTATCCGGTGAAGGTCAACCAGCAGCGGCAGGTGGTGGAGGAGGTGCTGAGGTTTGGCCGGCCGTATCGCTTCGGGCTGGAAGCGGGCAGCAAGCCGGAACTGCTGGCCGTGATCGCGCTGGCCGACAACGATACGCCCATCATCTGCAACGGCTTCAAGGATGCCGAGTTCATCGAGACGGCGATGCTCGCACAGAAGATCGGCCGCCATATCATCCCGGTCGTGGAGCGGTTTTCCGAGCTGCACATGGTGCTCGAATACGCGGAAAAGCTCGGCGTGCGTCCGCGGATCGGCATGCGGGTGAAACTCGCCACGCGCGGCAGCGGCCGCTGGCAGGCGTCGGGCGGCTTTCGCAGCAAGTTTGGCCTGACGGCGAGCGAACTGATGAAAGGGCTCGAACTGCTCGCCTCCAAGGGGATGGAAGACTGCCTGCAGCTGCTGCATTTCCACCAAGGCAGCCAGATCACGAACATCCGCCACATCAAGGTGGCCCTCAACGAGGCTTCGCGGATCTACACGGAACTCGTGAAACGGGGGGCTGGGCTCAAGTATCTCGACGTGGGCGGCGGCCTGGGCGTGGATTACGACGGCTCGCAGACGAACTTCGAATCGAGCGTGAATTACAGCCTGCAGGAATACGCCAACGACGTCGTCTACCACGTGCAGAACGCCTGCGATGAGGCGGGGGTTCCGCACCCGACGATCATTTCGGAGAGCGGGCGGGCCGTGGTCGCCTACCACAGCATGCTGATCTTCGGCGTGCTGGGAGTGTCGGAGCAGGGGGGCAACGGTGAACTGGTCGAGCCGGCGGCCGATGCCGAGCAGCCGCTGCACGACCTGATGGAAACCTTCCAAAACATCAACATCCGCAACCTGCTGGAGAGCTATCACGACGCGCAACAGTCGCTCGACACCGCGATGAACCTGTTTGCCAGCGGCTACCTGCCGCTCGACCAGCGGTCTGCCGTGGAGAACCTCTACTGGGCGATCAGCCGGAAGATCGCCAAGATGTCGAAGCAGCTGGAGTTCATGCCGGAGGAACTGGAGGGACTCGAGGCCTCGCTCTCCGACACCTACTTCTGCAACTTCTCGCTCTTCCAGTCGATGCCCGACAGCTGGGCGATCAAGCAGCTCTTTCCGGTGATGCCGATCCATCGGCTCGGCGAGCGGCCCACGCACAATGCGGTCCTCGGCGACGTGACGTGCGATTCCGACGGCAAGATCGATCAGTTCATCGACCGCCGGGACGTGAAGCCTCGGCGCGTTCCTGATCGGCGCCTATCAGGAGATCCTCGGCGATCTCCATAATCTCTTCGGCGACACCAACGCCGTGCACGTCAGCACCGACGAACGGGGCGAGGTCGTCGTCGATGCCGTCATCAAGGGAGACACCGTCCGGGAAGTGCTCGACTATGTCGAATTCGACGCCAACCAGTTGGTGCAGCGACTGCGGGCCTCGATCGAGCAGGCGGTCCGCGAGGGCAGGATCTGCGACGGCCAGGCGGGCCGGTTCCTGAAGTTTTACGAAGAGGGGCTTGGCGGCTACACCTACCTCGAGGAACCGGGTTGAACGCCGGCTGCAGGCTACAGGCTGCGCTCGTGAATCCCCCCGACTGCATCGGCTTATCGCTTGTCACGCTCGGCCGCTTCGCCGGCGGGGCTCATGCTCGCCGCCGGCGGATTTTGACGTTTCATGCTCCTCTGGAATGGTTCGCCAACTCTTTCAGTCAAAATTCACCGGCGTCTGCGCGTGACCCCGACCGGCTTCGCTCCCGTTTTCCGCTTTTTCATACATCCCAATGCACCTGATCCGTGTGGGCGGCATCGCCCTCAACCAGACGCCGCTCGATTGGGACGGTAATCGTGACCGCATCATCGCGGCGATCGCGGCGGCGCGGGATCGCGGTGTCGCGATCCTCTGCCTGCCTGAGCTCTGCATCAGCGGCTACGGCTGTGAGGACGCCTTCCAGTCGCCGGGCGTGCAGCGGATGGCGTGGCGGGTGCTCGAGGAGATCGTGCCGCATACAACCGGCATCGTCGTGGCCGTCGGGTTGCCTGTGCGGTTTGAGAACGGCGTCTACGACGCGGCCGCGGTGCTGGCGGATGGCCGGCTGACGGGCATCGCCTGCAAGCAGCATCTTGCGGGCGAGGGCGTCCACTACGAGCCGAGATGGTTTCGACCGTGGCCGAAAGGGCGGCGTGCTCTGCTGACCGTCGACGGGCGGAGCGTGCCGCTCGGTGACCTCCGATTCGACTGTGGCGGCATCCGTGTCGGCTTCGAGATCTGCGAAGATGCCTGGGCGGCTGACCGGCCCGGGGCGGGGCTGGCCGCGCGGGGCGTGGACCTGATTCTCAATCCATCCGCGAGCCATTTTGCCTTCGGCAAGGACGAGATCCGCCGCCGGTTCGTGCTGGAGGGGTCGCGGGCCTTCGGGGCGACCTATGTGTATGCCAACCTGCTCGGCAACGAGGCGGGCCGCGCGATCTACGACGGCGGGGTGATCATCGCCACCGGCGGCCGGATTGCCGCCGCGGGCCGGCGGTTCTCCTTCACCGATCAGGTCTGCACGACGGCCGTCGTGGATGTCGATGCCACGCGGTTGGCGCAGACGCGGCTGTCGCTCGAGCCGGCGTTGTCCGATCGTAAGGGTGACGGCGACAGTGAATGCGTTTCGGTTCCGTTCACGCCGCCCGTGCTCGCTCCGCAGCGGGAACTGGCCGCGGGCGATGCCCGCGATGCCTGGGAGACCGGCTCCCACGTGAAGGAGGAGGAATTCGCCCGGGCCGTGGCGATCGGGCTCTTCGACTACCAGCTGAAGAGCCGCTCGCGTGGCTTCGTCGTCTCGGCCAGCGGCGGCGCCGACTCGTCCGCCGTGGCGAGCCTCGTGGCCCTCGCCGTGCGGTTCGCTGCGCGCGAGATGCCGGTGGCCGCGGTGGCCTCCCGGCTCGGGGTGGCACCGTCCTCAGTGGATGGAGCCTCGGGCGACGCCGTTGCCGGTGATGCTGAAGCCGGCATTCGCGTCGACATTGCATTCCGGCGCCGTGACCAGAAATGCCGCGAAGGGACTCGCCGACAGCCTTGGTGCCGAGTTCCATGAGTTTGACGTGGACCGCATCGTGCAGGCGTATTGTGCCCTGGCCGCAGCGGCCGTGGGCCGGCCGCTCGACTGGCGGACCGACGACATCGCCCTGCAAAACATCCAGGCGCGAGCACGGGCTCCGGGGGTGTGGATGCTGGCGAACATCCGCGGGGCGTTGCTCGTCTCCACGAGCAACCGTTCCGAGGCGGCCGTCGGCTACGCGACGATGGACGGCGACACCTCCGGTGGCCTGGCCCCGATCGCCGGTATCGACAAGGCCTATCTGCGGCGTTGGCTGATCTGGCTCGAGCATTCCGGGCCGGAGGGCATCGGTTCGTTTCCGGCGTTGCACGCCGTCAACGTGCAGGCGCCGACGGCGGAGCTGCGGCCACCGGCCGAGCATCAGACCGACGAAGCCGATCTCATGCCCTACGACGTGCTCGATGCCGCCGAGCGGTGCGCCATCCGCGACAAGCAGACACCGCTCGAGACCTGGCAGCGGCTGCAGGTCGACTTCCCGACGCACTCGGCCCGGCAGCTCGCCCTCTGGACCGAGCGGTTCTTCACGCTCTGGAGCCGCAACCAGTGGAAGCGGGAACGCTACGCCCCGTCGTTCCATCTCGACGACGAGAATCTCGACCCGAAGACATGGTGTCGGTTCCCGATCCTCTCGGGCGGCTTCGCCCGGGAACTGGCGGAGCTGCGGGCCGCGGCCGGTCTGTGACGAGGCTGGGGCTGTTCCTCGGACCAGCCGCGGCTAGGGCTGCTCCTCGGACCAGCCGAGGCCTGCAGCCTCTGTGAGCCGGTCGAGGAAGGCCGCCACGCCGACGTGGTAGACGATCTCGGCCACCTGGTGCGGTGTGAAATGGACGAGCAGCGACTCGATGTCGGCGTCGGTCATCGCCTGCGGATCGATGGTGAGCTTATTGGTGAATGCGAGCGCCACGGCCTCGGCAGGCGGCGCGTCAGGATTCGATCCCAGATTCGACCCCAGATTCGTACCCAGTGCGAAAATCTGCTGCTCGTCGAGCCCCCGTGCCAGGAGGGCCTGGCGGCCGCGGTGCTGCATGTACCAGGCCTGATCGGCCCTGGCCGCCACGCAGGCGATCTTTTCCCTGAGGTCGCGTGGCAGCTGCCCGGCCGACTCCGCGGCCCGCACCTGCGTGATCCATGGGCTGCCCGCCACGGGGAAGTTTGCGAGTAGGCGTTCATACGCGCGAGGCGCCGAGGTCACGCCGTCCGTGGCCAGCAGCTTGGCCACTGCGGCCGCATCGGCCAGCGGCAGCCGCGAGGTCCGACTGGCGGCCCGGTCGAAGGCCGTTTTCCAGGCCGTGAAGTCACGAAATCCGGCGCGGGTTGGATAGCCCTTGATCGTCACCTGCGAAGGTCGATCCTGCTCGTCGGTGGTCAGGTGGGAGCGAAACTCCCGGCGGGCCTCCTGCGGAATGCCGAGGCTGTCGGTCCAGCGGTTGGTCGAGTTGTAGCGGGCGACGAGCATCGCGATGCCGAGAATCTGCATCGGCTGGAAATGGGGCCGCAGTGCATCGATGTCGGCGTCGGTAATGGCATGAGGAGTCGACGTGAGCTTGCGGGCGAATGCGAATGCGGCCTGTTGCTCCGCCGGGAAACTCCTCCAGTCGGTGTCGAGCGCCAGCAGGCCCGCTTCAGTCATCCCCGCAGTGGCGAGCTTCGCCTCCTGGTGCCCAAGGCAATACTGGCAGTTGTTGACACGCGAAACGATCCAGAAGAGCTCGACGGCGAACTGATTGTCGAGTGCGAGCGCCGGATCGGGCTGCCGAGCGAAGCCGCCCGCCCGCAGTTCGGCCGGCAGGTAGTGGCTGCGCATCAGGCCGTTGTTGACGACTCCCAGCGGGCCGGCATTCTCGGCCGCGCGTGTATCCGGCGGCGGCAGCGGGATTCGCGGCGTGCGGGACTTGAGCGATTCGAGCGCGTCCAGCATCTGCCGCCTCGTCTGCGGCACGGCCTTGGGCGGCGATGCCTCGTCGGCCGTCGCCAAAGAGCCGGCGACCCCCGGCATCGCCATGGCGACCAGCAGGATCGAGAAGGTCATCCTCATCATGCTCTTCATGCTCGTCATGCTCGTCATGGGCAGAATCCGAAAGGCTGGAGGAGAGGCTCTTGTCACGTGCGGTCTCGATGGGTCAATCGTCGTTGGCACGCGTGACCTCGCCGCCATTGCGGGAGCCGAGTGCCCGCCAGATGGCCAGATCGACTGCGTCGACCTTGAACCGCACGGAGCCGTCGACGAAGCAGACGTTGACGCCGCCGGGATGCTGACTCTTGGCCGTCGTCGAGATGCGTCCCGGGGGAAACATGCAGGATCGCTTGTTGGGGGGCGCGACGTGGAAGTAGATGGTGGTCGAATGGTATCCCTGCAGCCAGGGGGCCCCCACGTCGCTGACCCGCTGGAACTGCAGGTCTTTGGGGTCGATCGCCTCGCACTGCGCGAACGCCTCGTCGGGCGTCGCTGGATAGGTCTGCGGCCAGAACGTGTCGGCGGGGCTCGAGATGGCGTTGTCGAAGTCTCCGATCCCGTGCTCGCTGAAGGCGGCCGTCTGCGAGAGACCGTCGGTGATGTCCTTGTAGGCGAGAGATATCGATGGCAGGAACACGCCGTTGGGGTTGGGCATGCCAAAATTCGGATCGCTCGAGTCGGTGGGGGCCATCGCATTGAGCAGGCCCGACCCCTGATTTGCCCGATAGTTCGTGCCGGCCCAGCCGGTCGGCACCGCCGTCGTGCGGTCGGATGGGCAGGTGAAGATGCCGATCCGCACGGCCCGCGCCGCGGTGTTGTTGGCATGATTCCAGGCGACATTCCAGTCAATTGACGTCGCGGCGGCTGCCTCTTCGCAGAAGGGGAGGATCGCCGCATGGGTGGAGAGGCTCTGGGCGGTACGGCTGCTCGGCAGCCGCTTGCTCTTGGACTCGTAGCCCTGTACCGCGAGCCCGAACTGGCGGAGGTTACTGCTGCAGACAGCCCGCCGGCCGGCTTCGCGAGCGTTTTGCACGGCAGGCAGGAGCAGTCCT
>JAPLNQ010000241.1 GCA_026401075.1 Planctomycetia bacterium | reverse complement strand
GAGCCCCTTCTTGATGGCCCGCTTGCAGAGGTCGAGCACGTTGGCGAAGTCGTCGATGCTCTGCGCGGACAGCTTCGCATCGACGGCGGCATCGAGGTCGTCCTGGCCGGGCGAATCCGCGGCGGCGGCCGGTTCCACCACGGCACCCGCGGGCTCCGCGGCGGCGGCGGCGGCGATCATGGGAGCCGCGAAGAGGGCAGACACGAGCAGGAGACGGTAGCTGAAAGAATTCTTCATGGAATCGATGCTTCCTGTGGACCGGCCCCGGACGCGGGGCCCTCTTGCTCATCCGGTAACAGCCTCATCCGCCAATAGTATGGGGCAAGCGGCCGCTTTCCCGCCATGCTGGCTTTTTCGCGAATGCCGGCCCCGATCCATCCATGCTCCATCCATGCTACAGCGGTGCAGGCAGGTCGCGTTTGGCGAACACGACGGCTCCGATCACGTAGGCCGCCACCCCCACGCCAATCAGCACCGCGTCGTACTGCGCCAGCAGCCGCCACGACTCGGCCGCGTCGCCGACCAGCCGCTGCGGCTCATAGGCATTCAGGACTGACAGGTAGCCAACCCAGCCAAGCGGCCTGCTGAGCCGCCCCACCAGTTTGGCGAGGATCGAAAACACGTAAAATCCGCAGAGGATGCCGATGGTCCGCCAGCGGTAGCTGTCGGCGGCGGAGACACCGGCCGCGATGCCGGCCATGCAGACCATCAGTCCGAACACATTCGCCGCCGCGGGCAGGAACCGGACCGGGTCGACCTTGCCAGCCCAGGGCCCAAGGGCGATCGCACCCCAGACCGACGCGAACAGCACTCCGCAGAGCAGGGCCGCAGCCGCCGTCGTCGCCAGTGCCTGCGTGACGAACACGGCCACTCGCCGCACGGGCGCCGCCAGCACCATCTCCATGGTGCCGCGTTCAAGCTGGCCGGAGACGGCATCGCTGCCGCGGGTGATGCCCCAGACCGTGGCGGCCAGCACGACCACCGGATCGACGAAAGCGAGGGCCACGCGGCCGGCGTGCGTGGCCACCTCCGTGAACGGCACGCCCGAGAGCCGCTGCCAGTCCTTTGGAATGGCCCGCAGGAGCACGTCCTGAAACGCGGGCATCGGAATCTGCGCGGAGAGCCAGATGTAGATCCAGGGAAACGCGGTCCACAGGGCCACGAGCGACAGCACGAGCACCCGCTGATCACCCCACGTCTTTTTCCAGATAGCGGTATTCCACATGGCTCTTTTCTATCAGAGAAAAATGGGGACGGGAGCGATTTTTCGGTAACCGCGGATGTCAAGGTCGTCGCTGGTGGAGAGGACAGGGATACGAGACAAAAATCGCTCCCGTCCCCATTTTTATGAGCGGTGAAATCGGTCGTAGACAGCGGCGAGCCCCACCGGCTCGATCCGGACTTCTTCCAGCGGGAGCGTTGCCAGCCAGCCCAACAGCGGCGCCAGCGAGTCGCCCGCCTCGAGGACCACCGTGCCATCGCGTTGCTCCGCGATCGTCACGCTTGCGGCCAACTCGGGTGGGACCTCCCCGAGCGGGCCGGTGAGGTGTGCGCGGATGCGATGGCAGCGGCGGAGATGCTCGAGCGACTGCTCGTGAACGACGCGGCCCGCGCGCACGATGGCGACATTGTCGCAGGTGTCTTCCACCTCCGAGAGCACGTGCGACGAGAAGATCACCGTGCGGCCCGCCGCACGGGCCTCGAGCACGAGTTCCAGCACCTCGGCCCGGGCCGTCGGGTCGAGATTCGCAGTCGGTTCGTCGAGGATCACCAGCGGCGTCTCCATCGCGAGCACAACGGCCAGCGCCAGTTTCTGCCGCATCCCCGTGCTCATGCGGGCCACCTGCCTGGAGCAGTCGAGATCGAGCCGCCGGGCCACGCCCGCGGCCACGTCGCGGCGGCAACCGGGCCGCAGACTGGCAAAGAAATTGAGCACGCGATGGCCGTCCATACGGCGGAAGAGCCGTGCCTCGCCTGGCAGATAGGCCGTGCGGGCCCGCACCTCAAGCGACTCCTTCACGCAGTCGAAACCGGCCACCGTCGCCGCTCCCGACGTGGGCGTGATGTAGCCCATCAGCAGTCGCAGCAGCGTGGTCTTGCCTGCGCCATTGGGCCCAAGCAGTCCAAAGATCGCCCCTTCCGGCACCGCCAGCGAACAGCCGTCGAGCGCGGTGAAGCTGCCGTAGCGTTTGGTGAGGTGTGCGGTGCGGACGATCATTGCGGGTCGCTTCCAAAAAAAGGTGCCAGCCACCAAAACTGGAGAAGATGCCAAATTGCCCAAATTTGGTGGCTGGCACCTTTTTTAGGAAGGCCAGAAATAATAGGCGGCCAGCGCGAATCCGATGAGGGCCACGCCGCGGCGTACAAAAGGAGCCGGCAGACGACGGGCCACGCCCGCCCCGGCGAAGCTGCCGAACACGGCCGCCACCGCCATGATCGCGGCGTGCCCCCACGACACATCATTCGACCCGAGGAACGAGCCCACGGCGAACAGGCCGGCCGCCATCCCATTGATCGACATGCCGAGCACATTCTTCACGGCGTTGAGCCTGTGAATGTCACCCAGTCCAAGCACGGCGAGCACGGCCAGCATCATGATGCCAATCCCGGCGCCGAAGTAGCCACCATAGACCGCCACGACGAATTGGAGGACGCAGGCGAGCACGAGACGCGAAGCGGTCGGTGCCTGTGCGGCGGCCGCCCCCGGAGACGATGGCCCGGCGCTCGAAGAGGACCGCGAGGCCATCGCGCCCAGTCGCGAGAACTGGGGCTGCAAGGCGAAGACGACCGCCGCCGTGAGGATCAGCCACGGCACACAGGCGGTGAACCACTGCGGCGGAAGCACCAGCATCAGCACGGCCCCCACCGCCGCCCCCGCGAGGCTTGGCACCAGGAGCCATACCGCCCACGGTGGCTGCCCGACGCGTTCACCCCGATACGCCCACGACCCCGCGATCGCACCCGGCCAGAGCCCGATCGTGCTCGTCGCGTTCGCGATCACCAGCCGCGCCGGATCGGCCGGCAGGATCGCCGCGAGCACGGGAAACGTCAGGATGGTGCCACCGCCGGCCACGGCATTCACGGCACCAGCCACAAACGACACAGCGGCAAGTGCAACGAGTCCGGGCAGTGAGGCGGAGGCGAGGAGATCGTTCATGGAATCGAGGCTGATCCTCTGCGTGAATGCCGCTTTTACTTTTGACGAGGCAGCGCCGGATTGAGAGGGCCCCTGGGTTGCGGCGCCTGCTGACCGGCCGGGGGTTGACCGGCCGGCTGCGGCGCGGCCTGTTGATTGGGGGCCACCGGCGGCTGGGCCTGCTTTGCCTGCGGGGCCGGACCGGCGGGGGGCGGATCGTCGTAGCGTCCCACGCCGCAATCGACGAGCAGATACCCCGCCCACAGGAACGGATGCCGGGCATCGGTGAGCACCGCCTGAGGCGACTGCTTCAGCCGCGGCTCTCGGTCCACGTCGGGCTGTTCGGCCGTGGCCATCTCGACGGCCCGCTGCCAACTCTCCGCCGCTGGCGGCGGCTCAGCCTCACCGTCGACGCCCGTGCGATCCCTGAGAAATTCTTCCACGAGGTCGATGCTCGTCTTCCCACCCATCCGCCAGCGACTCACAAGCGCGGTGCGGCCGCCGGCTGCCACCAGATCGGTGACGGCCAGAAAGATATCCTCACCCGGCCGTGCCGGCTGTTTCGTCAATCCACCTGCCATCGCAGACTGGAAGCCCGGCAGCACGATGCATCGCGGCCGCTTGCTCGGAGAACCGAGCCAATCGCCAAACGTCATGGCTGGCTTGCCGCTCTGCATCGAGAACAGGGGCCGAGTGGCGACCGGACCGTCGCCCGACAGTTCGTCAAACACGAGGAGCGTGTCGACGAGCGACGCCACCAGTGGCATCGGCGCCGCTGGGGCAGGAGTCGGAAGCAAGACCGCGCGATCGATCGAACCGGCGAGCCGCACGCCCCATTCCTGCGCGATCGCGGGTTTGTCACCGCGAACCAACCGCCCGGTGTAGATCCCGACGGGCCCGCCGGTCTTGGGGGTCTCGAAACGCAGCACCGCGAGGCTGCGGGTTGGACAGTAGCGGATGCGACAGACATCGTGGAGCCGCCTCAACTCGGGCTCGTTATCGGGCTGTTTGTCGATACGAGCGCCGCTCAGTGCCGCGGTCGATTCCACGGCCGGTGTCTGCGGGCGGGGTGGTCGCTGGCCGGCGACGGCAGCCCGCGCCGATCCAACGGGAAGCAGTTCGAATGGCAGATACCAGAGCATGCCATCGGGCACGATCACGAGTTCATCGATGATGCCTTCGGCCAGTTCGACCTTCGAGTTCTCGAAGAGCAGGCGTTCAATCCGCTCGGCAGAAGCCTGCCATTCGCTTGCCACGAGCCGCTCCGTCGACACTGGCGCGATTGGATCGAACAGGCACAAGTTTCTGGCGAGCGTCGCGATCTCCTTGGCAACCGCCGCCGGCTGCCGCACCTGCCACGTGGCAACGCGATCATGCGATTCAAACGCCGCCTGGAGCCCCGCTGAAGTCCAGTGAAATGACAGCATAAACTGCCTGGGTGCGAGGCGGCGCCGAATTTCCGGCGCGGGCGTGAGCGGCGGCATGCCGAGCGGCGGAGCCGCGCGGCCGGCGGAGATCAGCGCGACGAATTGCCGGCTGCGGTCCGCGAGCCGCTGGTATTCCCGCCACGCAGCCGCGTCGCCGGGAAGCTGCTGCCGCTGCCCTTCCGCGGCGGCCTCGGCAGGCGGACCCGCAACCGTAAGCAAGCTGGCGGTGAGCGGCGTCCGCACCTTGGTCATGGTATCGAGCACGGCAGAAAGTTCTGGATAGCGGGCCAGCACCGCGGCCCGTCGTGCGGCATCAGCCGGTGGCAAGCGTTCAGGGTCGGCGCCGAGCAGTGATTCGACCGCCGTGCGTCGGCCACCGAGCGGTTGACTGACCAGCCAACGGCTGCGGATGGCGGCCTCGCCGGCGTTGAGCGTGGCGTCGCTGCCGCGTCGCGAGGCGGCTGCGACCCATGCCTCGAAGGCCTCGGCCCGCGGCGTACTCAGCCTGGCAAGCGAACCGAGGGGATCGACGGCCGTATCACGCGGCGAAGGGTCGCCGAGCAATGTCGCAAACAGGAGATCGGCCTGACGATCGGAAATGCCACCGAAGCCGGCCATGAGCATTTCCACCAGCCGCGATGTCTGAAAGAGCGCCGGCGTGCGTCGCCTTGCAATCGTGATGGCGCGGTCGAGTTCCCGATCGCCGACTGCCACATCACCGGAGTCGTAGGCGGTCAACGCCATGGCGTAGGCCTGTTGCGCGCCGGCAAGCCCACGACCGGGATCGCCACGCATGAGGCGGCCGTCAATCTCTGCCAAGCTCGCCGCCGCCGCCTTCGCGTCGCCTGCCACGGCCAGAGCTTCCGCCTCCAGCCCAAGGAGCGTCGCCCGCAAGACAGGGAGCGTTGTCCGCGACCACTCCGCGCCGCCGCGAATCGACGGTGGCATGCCCCGCGTTCCCGCGGCCAGATGGGCCGCGGCCGCGAGCCGAAACGCCTCCTCGAGCGCCCTCGCATCGCCGTAGTCGGCGGCGGTGTAGGTGGCCTCCTCGAAATAGCGGGCGGCGGCTGCCGGCTGGTCGCCATCAAGGGCAATGCGTCCCAGCACGATCAGTCCCCACGACGTCAGTGAATGTTCGAACTGATTTCCGATGAGCAGACCGCGGGTGAGCAGCGGCTGCGCCTGCTCCGCCTTGCCCTGCGACCAGAGCGCCGTGCCGAGGGCGATGTCGATCCACGACTGCGAATAATGGTTGGGGGGAGCGGGCCGTCGCAGCAAGGCTTTAGCCGCCTCGTCGATGGCCGCGCCTTCGCGGGCGAGTTCGCCAAGGATGACACCGCGGCGGTAGAGCGCGATCACGAGCGCGCGCATGATCTCTTGCGGCCGGACCGGATAGTTGACCGGCGCAGCGAGCACCCCTCCTTTCTGCAGCACCTCGTTCGGATCGGCACCGCCGAGACGGATCGAGATCGTGCCAGGAATGCCGGCCGGGGTCGTGTTGCGTTGACTGCGGCCCCACGTCGCCACCCGCTGTTGCGCGAGCGGCCGCGGTCCCTGTGGCGGAAACTGCACGGCGAGCAGCCACTCGGCATGGGCGGCCGACAGCAAGAGTGCCTCGTCGTAGGCGGCGACTGCTTCGCGCAGGCTCCCCAGTTCGTAGTGGCATTCACCGACGACCGTGGCGCCGGCGATCGAATCGATCCACCGTTGCGGTCCTGCGCGGATTCCCCCCTGATGGTCACGGACGGCAATTTCCAAACCGTTGGTGAAATCACCCGATGCCAACGCGGTGAGCGCGAGGTCGTATCCCGGCGACGGCACCGCCTGCCCTCCCGGCATGCCAAAACCAGGCTGCAGCACGATCTGCGCCCCTGACCTTGCTGCGGACAGGCCCATGATGACGGCCATCATCAGGGCCATGATCCGACACGGATGCGGAAAAGTCGGGGGCATGTCTGGTGTTGTAGCACGAACCGCCGCCAGCACGGGCTCAGGCCAGTGGCCGACTGGCGGCAATCTGGGGGGGCGTGGCGGTCACCCTGGCGAATTGGGCATGCCGAACATTGGGGTCCTGACGGTTGTTCAAAGTTTGCCGGTTGAATCGGTCGATAGTTCCCCTGTCGACCATGCAGCCCGAATCGCGGTTCCTGCCAACGCCCTTCAGTCCATCCGCCGGGAAGAGACCTATGAGCATCAGAACCTTGCCTTCGCGTCGCCGTCAGACTGCCATCCGCGTCGGTCTGCTGCTCCTCGCCGCCGGCGGACTGTCGCTCACGGGCTGCCAGGTCGACGTGGGCGGGCAGACGCTCCCCAGCGCGTACTACCTGCAGGACGACATCCAATACTTCCCCGCCGGCCCCGAATTCAAACTCTCGAAGGAAGCCGCGGCCCTGAAGGCCTACAAGAAGGAACAGGGCGAATGCCCGGATGGCTGCGGTGGCGGCGGCTGCAGTTCCTGCAAGTAGGCCCCTGTTCAGCCAGGTGGTTGACCTTTCGGCGGCGCCCGGTAGAATTCGCCTTCGTGGGATCACAGCCCATTTAGCAGTAAAAAGCTGCTGAATTGTGGGTTACTGACCCAAAGCGAATGGAATCGCCCCGGCAAGCAACGGCCAGTTGACCGGGTTTCCCACGGAGCCTGGCAGACCGTGACCGTCGCGTATGAATACTTCCACGGACCTGCTGATTGGCGAGTTTTCACGCACGCTCGACGATCGCTTCAGGCTGTCGCTGCCGCCGGAATTCATCGGTTCGCTGACCGCATCGGGCTCACGGATGGTGCTCGCCAAGGAGCGGGCGGGCTGCCTGTCGCTGTGGCCCGCGGCCATCTGGAAGCCGCGGATCGATGCGGCTGTGGATGTCGTCCGCAGCAAACTGCAGGCGGGCCTGCTCACGCAGCGGGTGGGGCAACTCCAGGATCTCGGGAGGCTGCTCTCAACCCGCCACAAGGCGGTGACGCTGGCGGAACGCGGCAGGCTCGTGGTGCCGGAAGGCTTTCGCGAGTTCCTGGCGGTCGAGCCTGGGGCCGACCTCCTCGTGGTGGGAGCGGCCGTGTGCGTGGAACTCTGGCAGCCGGCGGCGTGGGCCGCCTTCGTCACGGCCGAGATGCCGGAGTTTCGTCGCCGCATCGACGAACTGACGACCTGACACACCGAACTGAACGACCTCCAGACCTTACTGACGAACCCATGATGATCTTTGGCCATGCCCGGGTGAGAGGAAGCGATTTTTAACCTGGCGGAACCATCCGATCAGGAAACTCGAAAACCACGGAGCGGGCCCCACAGCACGGATGCTGCCAAGGGACCTCCCCCGGGCATGGCCTTTTTTCGCGGTACGTTTTTAACCGTGGCCGCAACCGTTCGACCCGTGGCCGCAAGTTTTTAACTTGCGGAATCCGTCCCTTGTTCACGGACAAGTTAAAAACTTGCCGCCACGGGGACCGGCGCATCACCCTAGCGGATTGCCACCGGCGGTGATGGGCCACGTCACCCGCTTTCCAGCCAACGCCGACCCATACACCGCCGTCGTCATCTCAAGCACCGTCCGCCCGGCATACATACCGGTCTCCGGCTCGCGATCCTCGGCAATCGCGTCAACGAGGTCCGCTGCGGCGCGGCGGCCCCAGCCAACCCGCTCGGCGGCACGGTCGGCATCGCTCGCGTTCATCGGCGGTGACTCGACGCCCTCTGCGCCAATCGGCTTCCACGGAAACTCCTTGTCGACCCGCCACAGCGGCGCCTCGCGAAGGTAGGCCTGCGGCAGGTGATCCGGCCAGATGTGGATCGCGCCCTTCGTGCCCACGACCGTCAGCCCGAAGTTCGGCTGCTTGAGGCCCGCGTCGCGAACGGTCGCGAAGTAGCCGATCGGGCCGTCCGCCAGGCCAAACATCGCGCTGACCGAGTCGCCGGCGATGGGGCCAATGCCCTCGGGGCCGGCCGTGGCATCGGCACGCGTGATCGGCCGGCCGCCCTGCGAAATGGATGCCTCGCACCACTGCGGCGTGCCCCCCAGATCGACCATCATGTCGAGGATGTGGCAGCCGAGCACGATCAGATCCTCACCCCCGCCGCGTGCATCCTCCTTGCCGCGGCCGCGAAGCTCGAGCACCTTCCCGATCCGCCCGTCCTCGATCAGGTCGCGGGCGGCCGCGTAGGCCGGCGCATGGCGGTTGACGAAGGCCAAGGTGAGCTTGCTGTTCGACTTTTTGCAGGCCGCGATCACGGCATCGGCCTCGGCGAGCGTGCGGACGAACGGCTTCTCCATGAAGATTCCCTTCACGCCAGCCTCCGCGGCCGCGATCGCCATCTCCGCATGGCAGTCGATGTGCCGCATGCAGATGGCGACGATGTCGGGCTTGGCCTCCGTGAGCATCGCCTTCCAGTCGCGATGGACGACGCCCGGCCTCGATGCGTCGAGCTTGTTCCGCTCGACCGCCTTGGCAAGGGCCTCCTCGGATTCGTCCGCTACGGCGACGAGTTCCGCGCCCTCGACGCCGCCCCAGAGTTGATCGATCGCGTGGCCCCAGTCGCCGCGGCCCGACCGACCGATCGCCGCCACCCGCAGCGGCGCCATCCTGAATCGATTCATCGTCGTTCTCCTCGTGCAGGTCGTTCGTTCTTCCGATCATTCCAGTCCATCACGAAAAACCGCGGGGTTGCGGCAGACAAGGCGGTCATGGGTATGATCCTAGCATGCCCTGCGACGACCACGATCACGATGCCCGCGAGCATGCCCACTCACATGGTCACTCGCATGGCCACGGCCATTCTCATGGCTTCGCGCCCGATCAGTTCGACCGGGCGATGGCGGCAGGCGTCGGCCTCAACACGCTCTTCGTCATCATCGAGGCCGCCAGCGGCCTTTGGGGCGGATCGCTGGCACTGGTGGCCGATGCCGGCCACAACGCTGGCGACGTCATCGGACTGCTGCTGGCCTGGGGCGCCAGCCGCCTGGCACGACGCCCCCCCTCCCGTCGCTACACCTGGGGCTTCCGCCGCACCACGATCTACGCCGCGCTCGCCAACGCCGTCTTGCTGCTCACCGCCTGCGGGGTGATCGTCTGGGAGGCATGGCATCGATTGCAGTCACCGGAACCGGTCGCCGGGCCGGTGATGATCGCGGTGGCCGCGGTGGGCGTCGCAGTCAACACGCTGACCGCGTTGCTCTTCATGCGGGGCCGCGAAAGGGATGCGAATCTGCGCGGGGCATTTCTGCATATGGCGGCCGACGCGGCCGTGTCGGCGGGCGTGGTGCTGGCTGGCATCGCCATCATGCTCACGGGCCGGACATGGATCGATCCACTGGTGAGCATGGTGATCACGCTGGTGATCGTCGTCGGCACATGGGATCTGTTCCGGGAAAGCATCGATCTCGCACTCGATGCGGTTCCCCGCGGGGTCGACCCCGACGAGATCATGAAGGCGCTCGCCGCGATTCCCGGCGTCGTAGAAGTGCACGATCTGCACGTCTGGGCAGCGAGCACGTCGGAAGTTTCGCTCACGGCACATCTCGTGGTGCCCGATGCAGACTCGCACAAGCCGACGCTGTTGACGGCGAACGACCTCCTGCGCGACCGCTTTCGGATCGCCCACACCACGATCCAGCTCGAGTGCGACGACGCCTGCCGGGCCTGCGTTCAACGGCCAGCAGAAGTGCTGTGAGGATGGCCGCGGACGGCGGACCTCGCGATGCCGGCGAGCATGAGGCGAAACACCAGTTCGTGCAGCGGCCAGATCGCATACCAGTAGGCCAGGCCGCCGACGCCCCGCGGATCGAAGATGGCCGTCTGGTGGATCGTGACATCCCCATCGCGGGGCACCACCTCGAATTCCAGCCAGCCGCGTCCTGGCATCTTCATCTCGGCCGCCAGCCGCAGCCGCCGCGGCCGATCGCAGACGTCGACCTGCCAGCAGTCGAGCGTCTCGCCCGCCTCGAGCCGCTCCGGATCCCTCCGGCCGCGTGCCATGCCGGGGCCACCGATCATTCGATCCATCCAGCCACGCAGCTGCCAGAGCCAGTCGCAGGCATACCAGCCATTCGCACCGCCGATCCGCTCGATCGCCGCAAACGCCCGGTCAGGCGAGACAGCCACCACGGCGTGCCGATGGTCCACGAGTCGCGTGCCCTCGGCCTTGCCGCCGTAGCGGTGCGGCAGGTCCTCCAGATCCGTGAGATCAGCCCAGCGCTTCCCCGCAAATGCGGTGTCTTCCTGGAGCATCGCCTCGTGGACGGCGGCCGACAGCGATCGGGGCCGGATCGCAAAGTCGTGGATCGCCGCATCACTCGTGACGACGGTCGGATTTTTGAGTCCGTCGATCAACTTGCGACCCACCTTCGAATACTTTGGTGTGACGAGCTTCAGCCACAGGCTCGACAGCCGCGGCGTCAACACCGGCACCGGGATCATGAGCCTCCACAGGCCCCGCTGCCGGGCATACTCCTGCATGATGGCGCCATACGACACCCTGTCTGGCCCACCGATCTCGAAAATCCGCGGGCCTGCGGAGGGCAGGTCGATGGCCGCCGCGAGATAGGCGACCACATCGGCGATGGCGATCGGCTGCGTGGGCGTGGCCAGCCACGCCGGGCAGATCATCACCGGCAGTCGTTCCACCAGCGTCCGCACCAGATCGAAAGAAAAACTCCCGGCCCCGATCACAATCGACGCCCGGAATTCCACCACGTCGAGCCCGCTGGCCCGCAGGATCGCTCCCACTTCGTGACGGCTCCGCAGGTGCGCAGAGAGCCTGTCATCTTCAGCACCCAAACCGCCCAAATAGATGATGCGACGCACGCCGGCGGCCCTGGCCGCGGCCGCAAATCGCTCGGCCGCCAGCCGGTCGGACCGCTCGAAATCGACGCCGCTCTCCATCGAGTGAACGAGCCAGTAGGCCACGTCGACGCCATCGCAGGCCCGCGCGAGCACCTCGGGATCGGCCGCATCGCCGGCCACGACCTCGGTGGACGGACCGGTCAGCCCGTCGAGTTTGCCGGGGCGACGGGCGAGGCACCGCACGGCGTGGCCTCGCGACTCAAGCTCCTTCAGCAGCACGCCCCCCACGTAGCCAGTCGCGCCGGTCAGGAGAATTCGCATGAAGGAGAAATACCCAAAGGTGGAGCGGCTGTTGCAGCGGGCCAGTGCATCTGTTGTCTTTTAGCTCACGGTTCGTCGACTTCGAAGGCTCGGTCCATCAGTTCCGGGTTGCCCGTCTTGAGGCCGTACAGAAACCACCGCACCCGCTGCTCGCTGGTGCCGTGCGTGAAGGCGTCGGGCACGACATAGCCCTGCGACTGCTTCTGGATGCGGTCATCGCCGATGGCCGCGGCCGCGTTGACTGCCTCGCGGATATCCTCCTCATCGAGGATGCCGGCGTAGCGGGCCACATGGTGCGCCCAGACGCCGGCGAGGAAGTCGGCCTGCAGTTCCATGCGGACCGAGAGTTTGTTGTAGTCGCGGTCTGAGAGCCGCTGCCGCATCGACTGCACCTTGTTGCTGATGCCAAGCTGATTCTGCACGTGTTCGTCATAGAACGCGAGGTCGATGTAGACCTTCTTGTCGAGCGGACAGTAGAAGGGCCCGGCAGCGGCGCTCGCCATGCCGCAGGCGCTCTGCACCCGGCCGGAGAAGAGCACGAGCGTCGGCGGCGCGTAGCGCCCGCGGAAGTGCTTGGGGAAGAGCCGGCCCCAGACGTCTTCGTTGTCGGCGAGCACGACCTTCACCATCTTGGTCATCTCGTCATTGATCGGCTTGGCAGGCGCCTGCTGCTGGGGCCCCGCGATTTCGGGTGCGATCTGCGCCACCATCTGCGGGTCAAAGCCGAGGAACATCATCGCCACCATGAGCAGCAGCGTGATCAACCCGCCGCCCACGAGGACAGGCCCACCGATTCCGCGACGATCCTCGACGTTTTCACTCTGCCGACGGCCTTCCCAACGCATGGACTCTGTTCTCCAAATGGACTATGAAACAAGCGGACTGTGAAACAAGTGGCTAATGAAACCAGTGGACCAAGACAGTGGACGTGCAACAACGCCGGCAATGTACCACGCCGGTGCGGCGTCAACACGTCCCTGGACTGGAGGCAGCCGACGTCATTCCGGCAGCGGCCGGCCCTTGGTTTCCGGCAGGAACGGCAGCACGGCCAGCCCCAGCAGAAACGCCGAACACATCGCCAGACCGGCGGGCCGCATCGGCTCCCGCATCCACTCTGGGCTTTGGATGCCCGCGAACGCGGTGCTTGACAACTGTCCGAGGAGAAACGGGCCGCTGGCTGCGACGAAGCGGCCGACGTTGTAGCAGAAGCTCGTGCCGGTGCTGCGAAGCCTGGTCGGGAACAGTTCCGGAAAATAGATGGCGTAGCCGGCGAACAGCGAGAGCTGGCAGAACCCCATGATCGGCAGCATCCAAAAGATCTCGGATATGGTGTCGAGGTAGCGGAAGACCATCGCCGTCGAGAGCATGGACGCCGTGAAGGCGAGGGCAAAGAACGGCTTGCGGCCGATCTTCTGGCAGATCCGAGCGGCCAGCATCATGCTGATGAACGCGCCGATCTGGATCATCATCATCGCCACGCCCGTCCAGATCGTCAGCCGTCCGGCGAGCTCCTGGCCGGTGAACCCCTGCGCCTTGAATGACTTCTCGAACACGCTCCGCTGCAGGTCGATTGCGAAGAAACCGATGCCCCAGAGGCCGATCACGCCGGAGCAGGCCAGCAGCATGCCCAGGATGGCGTTCTTCCGCCAGCGTGGGTCGGCAAAGAGTGCGCCATAGCCGCCGAGCTTCTCGCCCGTCTTCGCAGCCCGCGCCTTCATCTCCTGCCAACGCTCCGGCTCTTTGAGTCCGGCCCGGATGACCAGCGCCAGGAGGGCCGGCAGGGCGCCGATCACGAACTTCCAACGCCAAGGCTCCCAGCCGAAAAGCTTGCTGCCCATGTGGAGCTGCGCCTGGCCGAGGCCGATACCGATCAGCGCGGCGAGGAAGTTGCCGACGGCCGAGAGCGCCTGGAGCAGTCCGAGCGCATAGGGCCGCGCCCGGTCGGGCATCACCTCCGCGACGAGGGCCACGCCCACCGCAAACTCGCCGCCGACACCAAGCCCGGTGATGAATCGGTAGAAGGCGAAATCCCAGAAGCCCTGCGAGAGCGCCGACAGGCCTGTGCAGAGCGAGTAGATGACGATCGTGATCATCATCGTCTTGGCGCGGCCGAGCCGGTCGCCAACCACACCGAAGATGAGGCCGCCGGTCGCCCAGCCGAGCATGAAGATGCAGGTGGAGAGGCCGCCGTAGAAGTCCACCGCCTTCGGGTCGGCAGCGACATCCGCCGTCGCCAGCAGCGTTTGCATCGCCGGCTTGCGTGCCAGGTTGAAGAGCTGCTGGTCGAGGCAGTCGAAGAGCCAGCCGAGCGCCGCCACCATGAGCACGAACCAGTGGTAGCGGGTCATGCCGCGATACCAGGGACCGTCGGCCGGATCGTGGACGGTCGAACCCGAGGATTCAAAATGGGGCAGGTCGGCCATGAGGGTTCTTCCCTGTGAGACTTTCCGGAACCGAAGGCGCAGCGGCGGATCATAGCCCAAAACCGCCGCGACTTCACTCCAGACGCTCACCCGCCGTCTCGGGCGGCTACTTCCACATATAGAAGGCGTCGAAGAACCGGTCGTAGAGCCGGTGGAGATGGGGATGGGGGCAGTCGTCGTGCGTGCCTGTCCTCGGCCGGCAGGGGCCTTCATAGATCGGCCCACCCGATGGCGCGCCCTGCACACCGACGAGATCGTACGGAGCGGGAGGCATGCTCGGATGGCACGGCGGCGGCGGCACGCACGGCGGCAGCGCCATCGGCTCACCACACCGATGCAACGGCTCGAGCGGCGCGTACCAATCTGCCCAGGAGTCGCTTCGCGGCTTCAGCATCTTTGCCATCACCTTGCTGGCTTCCTGGCCGGTCTTCTCCGGGCTCATTTTCGGCGTGCCCTTGAGCGGATCGGGCAGCTTGCCGACAGAGTCTTTGGCCTCATCGGCCGCCGGCGTCGACTGCGCGACCGCAGCGGCGAGTGCCATGGCGACAAACAGATGGCGGCCCCACGGCTCCACCCCAAATCTCGACCAAAACTGCGGTATCATGATGTCGTCCTCCCCGCATCCACATCGGCTGTTGGGAAACCGTCGCTGGAGATCGAGTGCCGCAATCGACCGACCACCGTCAAACGGCGCAGGATCGGCGAAGCGGGCAAGCACGTGGCACCTCTCATGTCGCAGCCACTGATCGATTCCGTTGCCCTGCTCGCCGCATTGGAGGGATCCGGCTCGAAGCTCGTCATCGTTGCGACCGGGGGCGGTTCGCAGGCGATCCCCCACCTCCTGACGACCCCCGGGGCGAGCGGCGTGGTGCTCGAGTGCCTGGTGCCCTATGCCAGAGAGGCCGTCGACCGGCTGCTGGGAGGACCGCAAGAGGGCTACTGCTCATCACGGTCTGCGAGGCGACTGGCCGTGATGGCATGGCAGCGGGCCTGCACCCTCGGTGCGCCGCCGGCCACCGCGATCGGAGCCGCCGTGACTGCCAGCCTGCGATCCCGCACGCCGAAGCGCGGCCAGCACCGCATCGTCGTTGCCACGCACGGGCTCGGCGCGACGAGCGTAGCCACAGTCGTGCTTCGCAAAGAGGCCCGGTCACGGGCTGATGAGGAGATGGTGGCAGCGGCACTGCTGCTTGAACGGCTCGCGAGCTTTTCGAGCGGATGCCGTTCGCCTTCGGCCAAAAGCCTCCTGCAACTGCTCGACGACGAGCGACTGGATATCGAGTGCTGCGAGCCCCCGGTGGCATGGCAGGAACTGCTCGCCGGCAGCCGGACCGCGGTGCATGCAGCAGTCGATCCGTCGCGGCATCGGCCTGCCTCCGCCTCGTCCTCCGCCGACGCCGCCCCGGCCGCCGGCATGCTCATCTTTCCCGGATCGTTCGATCCGCTTCACGAGGGGCACCTGCGGATGGCGATCGTCGCCCAGGAGATCGCCGAGCGGCCGATCGACTTCGAACTGTCGGTCACGAACGTCGACAAGCCGACGCTCGATTCTCTCGAAATGGAGTCGCGGGCAGCACAGTTCGCCGGCCGTTCGCTCTGGTTCACGCGGGCGGCCACGTTCGTGGAGAAGCTCGATGTCTTCCCGGAGGGCACCTTCGTGATGGGGGCCGACACGTATGCGCGGCTTGCCAACCCCACATACTATGGCGGTTCGACCGAAGCGGCCGGCTGGGCCGTGCAGCGGATCGCCACGCAGGCCCGCGGCCTGATCGTGTTTGGCAGAGAGCACAACGGCGTGTTCGAGGATCCCTCGCTGTTCGACGTGCCGCCGGCCCTGCGTGAGGCGACGTATTTCGTGTCACAGCGGGAGTTTCGCATGGACATTTCGAGCACGGCACTCAGGCGACAATGTGATTCGACCGACTGACACCCCCGGCATCGCGACACGATGAAACCTTTCCGCATGATCCTGCACGTCGCCCGCCTGTTTGTCGGCGGTACGCTCGTGCTCGCCTGCGCGGGCTGGGCCCCGGCCGACGAACTCGCCAGCACGCTCGAGCCCCTCGTCGGCCAGACGCTCGACCTCGTGGAACTGGGCACGGGCAAACGGCTCGTACGGCCCGTGCTCGAGGGGATCACGACCCGCGGCGACCGGGCCACGGCAATCCGCCTGCGTGCTGAGGGTGAGTCGAAGACGATGAGCGTGCCCGTGAGTGGGATCGCCAGGATCATCGCAGGCCGCGAGACGATCCACGAGGCCGACGCCAAGGCGTCGAGCGCGGCACTGGCCCGCAGCCGCCGCGCCCGGGAGATCCACGACCAACAGCAGGCGGAATCACTGGAGCGGATGAAGGCGCACGGCGCCGAGTCGTGGCCGTCGCTCACGGCCGAGGAACATGCCGCGCAGGTCACGGAACTTGAGGCCTTCGTGGCCGAGGTGCGAAAAGACTTTCCGGCGCTCGCTGTGAGCCAAACGCACGAGTTTCTCGTCGCCACCGACATCCCGGCCGCCCAGATGGCGCCATACATGGCGAAGCTCGACGCGATGCACGATTTTCTCTGCGATCTCTACGGCATCCCGCGGGGAGAACCGGTCTGGAAAGGAAAGTGCCTGGTGATCGCCTTTCTCCGAGAGGAGGACTTTATTGCCTTTGAGCCGCGGTTCATGAAGGTCGAGACAGAAGGGGCACACGGCCTCTGCCACCAGCGGAGCGATGGCCGCGTGGTGATGGCCTGCCATCGGGGCAACGACCAGTCTGCCTTCGCCCATATGCTCGTCCACGAGACGAGCCATGGCTTCAACCATCGCTGGATGTCACCGGAGCCCCTGCCGAACTGGCTCAACGAGGGGATCGCCGAGTGGGTCGGCGCGCAGGTCGTGCCGACCTGCCGGCAGGTGCCGATGAAGGAGGCCCGCGCGGCTGAATTCATGAAGACGAACGGCGGCGTCGGCGTGAACTTTTTCGCGGCCGATCCCGACCATCACATCGAGGCGGTGCAATACGGCATCGCGTCGAGCCTTATCAAATTCATGGTGGCCCGCGACCGGAAGAGGTTCGCAGCGTTCGTCCGCGGCATCAAGGAGGGGATGTCGGTCGACGAGAGCCTGAAGGCATCGTTCGACGCATCGCTCGCCGACCTGATCGCCGCCTACGGCAAAGCCATCGGCGTGCCCGGCCTCAAGTAGGAAAAGGGGACGCAGCTCGTTTGCCTCAAAGTAGGAAAAGGGGACGCAGCTCGTTTGCCCCTGAGGCAAACGAGCTGCGTCCCCTTTTCCTACACAGGCTACAGGCCGCGTTTGACGAGCGTCCGCAGGCCCTCCAACACCCGCGAGAATCGCGTGCGTGCGCGGTCGACGGCCTGGGTTTGCTGTCTGTCACGCTGCCGTTTGATCTGGAGCTCCCTGCCAGACATCTTGATGCGGCCCGACGCAATGTCGAGGTCTTCACGGGCCAGTTGTTGTAACCGCTGAGCCGCCCTCCCCTGGAACCCCTGAAACTGCGACTCGATCAGTTGCAGCGCCTGTTGATAGCGGCCCAGCCGAAATTCACAGTCGCGGACCTGGATGATGGTGGCGATGCCCGACACCAGGCCGCTGCGTTGGGCGGCGTCGATGAGTTGGCTGAGGGAGCCGACGTCCATGATTTGATCGCGTTCGGCCGGATCGACCTGCTTCTGCCGCACGAGATAGACCCGCTGTCGCTCGATCGCTGCCTGCAGTCGATCGAGTGGCAACGGCTTCATCGGGGCGTCGTGCATGCAGGAGCGAAAATGCAGCTGCCCATCCACGACCGCAGGCGACTCCGTCTGGATGAGGGAATTGCTCGCGGCCCCGATGACGAAGTAGAAGGCTCCCGGATCGAAGCGCTGGTCGGGCTGCATCAGCTCCACGCTCAAGGCGGATCGCAGGATGGCCAACTGCTCGTCGGCGGCGGTGGCCTGCGCGAGGGATTCGACGAGGTCGCGGGAAACGAACTCGCGGGAAGAAAGATCCATGTGATCCATGGCGGTGGCCCCGAGGAGAACGACCCCCCGCAGAATAGGCGATCCGGCGGCGGGATGGAAATGCCCCGAGGCCTCGTGGTCTCGGCTGCTGCTGGCTCAACAAACGAGCCCCTTTCCCCTTTTTGACCAATTTGACCAACACCACGTCACCGTCTAGCCTCAGCAAGCTGGGAGGTGGTCAAATGCCGATCGCCGGTCCCATTCCTGTGCCGTACTCGGTCTCGCAAAAGGACTCCCCATGCGTCGCTTCGTTCCCGTGTGTGTGCCGAATCGCGTTGCTGCGATAACCCTTTCCGTTGCGGCATGGGCTTGCCTGTGCGTCGCCATGCCCGAGGCGCGTGCGCAGACGGTCTTGGTCGATTCGAAGTCGAACATCTACCTCTCCGGTAGTACGTCGGTGCCGCCCGCCAGCATCACGCATCCCAACGGCGCCGGCGCACTTCCGCCGTCCGTGACGCTCGTCCCCGGCACCGGCCGCGTGCTGCGGTTCCTCTCCGTCAGCGGATCGGTGTCGTACAACAACACCGATGCCCCGCCCCCGTACCTCGGCCAGTTCAACGGCCCCGACGGCGGCGCCGTGTGGTTTGCAGACAGTAACTTTCCGAACAACTTCCTGACCACGTCGGGCACGCCCGGGCTGATCGCCCCGTGGGAGATGGGACCAAACCCGTCGCGGCCAGCCCCGTTCACAGCCCCGTCGACCACGTTCTACGTCGACATGGACAGCTTCGGCGGCATCTCGGGGATGCAGCTCTTCGAGAGCACCCCCAGCGACCGACGAGTGATGTACCTGGCGGGTGTGTTCCTCACCGATAACGCGCCGACCGCTCCGGCTCCGGCGAGCCTCGACTTCAGCAGCACGGCGCTCGGTACGTCCTTCTCCGAACTTTCTCCCCTGCTGCAGCAGACCTTCTATATCGGTGACGGCCTCACCGGTGAGGGAACGGGAAGCGTTCAGACATTCTGGGTTCCGGACGGCGCCACGCGGCTGTTCCTCGGCATCGTCGACGGAGCCTTTTTCGGCGACGTTCCAGGTGACCACCGTGCCCGAGATCGACCCCACCTCGCTGGCGAGCGTGATCTCCCTGGTCGTGGGATCGCTCGCGCTCTTGGAACGACGCCGGGCAGGATGATTGCGGAGCGAAAAAGGGAACACAGCCAGTCCTGTTCGGCACGGGCTGTGCTGCCCCCCGTGGCGGCAAGTTTTTAACTTGTCCGTTGCCCCAGTATCGATTCCACAAGTTAAAAACGCGTGGCCACGAATGCGGACACGAGCCCAACAAGATGCAATCTTGTTGCCACGGTTGAAAGCCCAGCAACTCCCCGTGATGCCGCCGCCGAGTACGAGCGTTAAGGGTCAACTCCTTGGTTCGCGTGTCTCATCCTGAAGGTGGGCCAGCCGCCTCTTGCGGGACGCCAGGAGCGCCAGCCAGAACCCCAGAAACGCGGCCATGCAGGCGATCACGATGAGCGGGCGCCGCGCGTCGTGGTTGAGCATCCACGCGCCAGCGGCGTGGAACAGGCCCCAGACGACGAGCGCCACCATGATCCAGGTGATGATTCGTTCAGCACCCGGCGGCGATGTGGGATTGGACATATCAGCAAGGATACGCCCGCAGGCCGTCGCGTCACCACCGGCCCAGAAAAAACAGCCCTGAAAAAACAAAGGCCCCCGGAACGGTCCAGATCCCAGGGGGGCGGGGAAGCTGAACCGTTTCCGGGAGCGATTGGACGGAGACTTCGCGGAATCTCAAGGACCGACTCGAAGTAACAGCTGGCATCCGTGCCGCTGCCTGACTTCGAGCGGGGCGTTTGGTCCACCCTCGAGCCTTCAGGCTGGAAGGACATTAGGGAACGGTTTTTTACGGGTCAAGGGCGTTTTCAGCATTCATTTCTCGCGTTTTTGGCCACTTTTTCGAAGGCGTTCCCCGGGAGCGAGGCTTGCGACCCCCGTTCCCACCACAAACGGATATGCTCGCGGCTTCCCATCACTTTGGAGATCGTCACTCATGGCCCACGCCATCCTGCCCACCGCCACCGCCGCGCCGATCGCGGGAGCCGGTGCCCCGCCAACGGCCGAAGCCTGGAAAGCCGCATTCGACGCGGCACTTTCCTACGACGACTTTCTGGCCCGCCACGCGACCCCGGATCAGCGGAGCCGCTGGGATGCCTTCCATGCCCGCGTGACGCTCACTCCTGCCCAAACGGCGGTGCTGGGAAGCTTTGTCCGGCGGATGCCGGTGCTCGTTCTCGCCGGTGCGTGGTGCGGCGACGGCGTGAACCAGTGCCCGATCTTCGCCCACTTTGCCGCCGCAGCCCCGTCCCTCGACCTGCGGTTCCTCGACCGCGATTCCCGCCCCGACATCGCGGCGCATCTCAAGGTGTGTGGCGGACAGCGGGTGCCGGTAGCGGCTTTTTTCAGTGAAGACTTTTCGCCCGTGCTCTTCTACGGCGACAGAACGCTCTCCGCCTATCGGGCCGCGGCGAAGGCCCAACTGGGCGACAGCTGCGCCAGCGGTGCGGCCCCCCCGCCGGCCGATCAGATCGCCGCGGTCGCCTCAGACTGGCTCGACCAGTTCGAGCGGGTGCACTTGATCCTGCGGCTCTCAGCCCGCCTGCGTCAAATCCACGGGGACTGAAAGCCGATGACCAGTCGTGAGCGTTGGACGGTCTATCCGCTGCTGTTTCTGGCGCTGGGGCTGGCGGTGCGGTCGATCGCAGTGCCCCAGGGAGAGTTTGGAGCGGCCCGCGTCGACTCCCTCGAATCGACCCGGCTGGTCTGCAAGGAGATCGTGATCGAGAACGACGACGGCACGATCCTCTTGCACATGGGGCGTGTCGTGAAGGGTGGCGGCGGTCGGATCGAGATCAAGGACAAGGACGGCGTCGACGCCATCGCCGTGGGCACGACCCCGGACGACCGCAACGGTGTCGTGGAGTTCTTCGACGCGAAGGGCGAGCCGACGGGCCAGCTAGCGGCGCCGCCTCGGTGAGGGAAGCGTTTCGCTGCGCGGCGCCGAACGATGGGAGGACCATCGTTCTGTCAAGTCATTTGCCCCGTCACTGCGATCCGCATAGCCTTACTGAAGACGATCCGCAAAGACCAGACTCTGGACAGCATGGACGACAACCTGACCGTCACGATTTCGGAGGACGAGCCGCACCGACAGGGCGTGCACAAGGACTTCGTCACCCTTTTCAACGACGAGACCGAGCGGGGCTGGGTGCCCCTGGGAAATCTGCGGGTCAGCGACGGCCTCTGGAACCTGCTCCAGCGGCGGCGTGATGAGCCCTCCTGCGAGGCTGGCGGGCCGACTGGCACGAGCGCCGGTCATCGCTACCTCGTGGGCAGGGAAATCGGTCGAGGCGGCATGGGCATCGTCTTCGAGGGCTGGGATGCCCAGCTCCAGCGGAGCGTGGCCATCAAGATCATGGATCGTGTGCAGCAGAGCCGGACCGTGGGGCTGCGGTGGTTTTTCCGCGAGGCCCGCCTCGCGAGCCAGTTGCAGCATCCCGGCATCGTCGCGATCCATGAGTTCGACCTGACCGCAAGCGGCCAGGCCTTCATCGTGATGCAACTGCTCACCGGCCAGACGCTCAAGCACATCCTGGCCAACCGTCAGGACCGCTCTGCCGACCTGCCGGGCCTGCTGTCCATCTTCCTGCAGGTATGCCAGGCGATCGCCGCCGCGCACGGGGCGGGAGTGATCCATCGCGATCTCAAGCCTTCCAACATCATGGTGGGACAGTTTGGCGTCGTGACGGTGATGGACTGGGGTGTGGCGAAGGTTCTCGGGCAATCTGAAGACGAGGGTGACGCGCAGCTCGGCAGCGAAGTGCCACGGTTGTCGTCAGGGGCCGGCCGTGAGACGGTCGTTCACCCCACCTCGGCCGGAACAATCTGCGGCACGCCGGCCTATCTGGCTCCGGAGCAGGCACGAGGAGAGATCGACCGTATCGACAGAAGATCCGACGTCTTCGGGCTTGGCGGCATGCTCTGCGAAATGCTCACCGGCAGCCCTCCCTTCGCGGCCACCGACGCCGAAGCCAATTGGGCCAAAGCCGTGGCGGGCGACGTCGCCGAAACATTCGCGCGGCTCGATACGTCGACAGCGCCGTTCCCGCTCGTCAGGCTTGCGAAGCGGTGTCTGGCCGCCGATCCTGCGGCGCGGCCCGACAGCGCCGCCGCGATCGTGACGGAGTTGACAGACTATCTGGAGTCGGGCCAGCGGCGGGCCGAGCAGGAACTGGTGCGATTCTTCGACCTCTCGCTCGACCTGTTCGGCATCGCGGGACTCAACGGGTATTTCCGCCGGATCAACGAGAATTTCCCCAGGCTGCTCGGCTACTCGGCCGACGAGCTGAAGTCGCGACAGTTCATGGACTTCTTGCATCCGGACGACCGCGAGAAGACGACCGCTGAAGTCGGCCGGCTGGCCCGCGGCGAGCAGGCGATCCAGTTTGTAAACCGCTATCGCCATGTCGACGGCCATTACATCTGGCTCGAGTGGAACGCCCGGAGCGAGCCCGACGAAGCGGCCATTTACGCCGTGGCTCGCGATATTACCGACCGAGTGACCGCGGCCGAGAACCATCGCCGGCTCCAAACATCGCTCGAGAAGAGCCGCCAGGAATTGGTTGATTTCACCGAGAATGCGAACGTGGCGATGCACTGGGTCGACGCCGACGGACGAATCGTCTGGGCCAATCAGGCCGAACTCGACTTTCTGGGATACACGCGAAGCGAATACATCGGCTCCCCCATCACACGCTACCACGCGGATCCGGATGCTATCGCCGAGATTCTCGCACAGCTCAAGCATGGCGAGTGCCTTGTGGGCCGCGAGGCCCGGTTGGTGGCGAAAGACGGATCGATCAAGCAAGTTGCCATCCACTCGAGCCCCTACGCGGAAGGCGACCGCTTCGGCCACAGCCGCTGCTTCACGATCGACATCTCCCATCAGAAAAAGATCGAGGACCTGTCGCAGGAACGGGCGACGCTGGCGGCCTTCACCGCCGCTTCGGCGCTCTACCTGACGGCGGAGGGAGGATTGCGAAAGAGACTCCACGACGTCGCGTCGGAGGCTGTTTCCCAGCTCGATATCGCCGCGGTGCAGATCTGGGGATGGGATGGCGGTTTGAGCCGGCTCATGCTGCTGACAAGCGCCGGCGTCGAGGTCGGGCCGGACGGATCACTCGGCGGAATCGCCGCGGGTGAGGGCCCCATCGGCGGCGTTGCCTTGAATAAGCAGCCGCGGCACGTTCTTGACACGCACGATGCCTGGCTGGGCTTCGATCGCGACCGCATGGCAAGACACGGGATCAGATCGTTCGTGGGCTACCCACTGCTGGTCGCCGATGGGCTCGTCGGCGTGCTGGCAGTCTATTCCGAGCGGCCCATTTCCGACCTGCTCATCACGGCGCTGAGTTCCGTGGTCGCCAGCATGGCCCTGGCAATCAGTCTGGACCGGCGGCAAGGCTGACGCCGCCTGCCACGAACGGCGATTTCAGCGTCGCTTCACCTTGAAGCTGCGGACCGGCACCGGATCGCTGTGGCCGGCGAGACCGATGAGGCCCGACCGGCGGTCGAGCCCCTTCGGCGGATGCTGGATCTGGCTGCGGTCGAAGGTGTCAATGTCGACATCGAGGATCTTCGTGCCGTTGAGCGTGACCTTGATCTTCTGGCCATCGACGTCGATCTCCTGGAAATTCCACTCGCCCACTGGCCGGAGGTAGCCGTGCTTGGCGGCGACGCAGTGGTAGAGGCTGCCGTGATACTGGTAGGGCTCGAGGCCCGACTTGCCTGCCGCAGCCTGCTTTTCGTTGTAGCCATCGCTGTCAATGATCTGGAGTTCGAGCCCGTCGCCGGCCGAGTGGCCGCCAAGTGGTGTCCGCAGGGCGATGCCGTTGTTACCCGCCTTGGGCAGTTTGAACTCGATGCGGATGGTGCCGTTCTCGAACGGCTCCTTCGTGAGCAGATCGCCCCCCTTGCCGGGTTTGCAGACGATGGCGCCATCTTTGATTTCATAGCTATCCACGGCACCCTGCCAGTTGCCGAGGTCCTTGCCGACATATTCGACGAAGCCGTCGGCGGCGCGGCCCGCAAGCTCGCGGTTGGCCTCATCGGCCGGGATCTCGCGAACGAAGACATTTCGCCAGCGGATCTCGCTCCCGTGGGTCTGCAGTTGGATCGGCCCCTTGGGAAAGGCCGGGTCGGGCATGAAGCCGTTGGGCAGCTTCGCTACATCGGCTGCCGCCTTGTTGTTCTTGTTGGCAAAGAAATTCTCCAGCGGTGCATTGGCGACGACGACCTCGCCATTGAGCCTGACGGTGACCCGTTCTCCGATCATGCGGATGTGGAAGGTGTTCCATTCGCCGAACGGTTTGTCCATCCGCTTGAGCGGGAATTTGCCCTCCTCGCTCTTGTTGTTCCAGAGGCCACCTGACCCCTTGTCGGCGCCGATGGAAAACTTCTTTTCCTCCGTGTAGTCCCAGATCTGCACCTGCGGGATGCCGCGAAGATAGATGCCGCTGTCTCCCAGCGGCAGCATCTTGTAATCGACCCACATCTCAAAATCGCCGTAGTCTTTGTCGGTGGTGAGGTAGAGCCCCTTGCCATCGTTGACGAGCTCGCCGTCCTCGACCCGCCAGTGCGCCTTGAGCTGTTCCCCCTTGTCGACTCCCTTGCCATCGACGAGGCCGCCATCGATCGACTTCTGTTTGTAGTCGGCCCGCTGCTCCGGCGTCATTTTCCAGAGATCGGTCGGATCCTGCGTGCCCCAGCCATACCAGCCGGAGAGGTCCCGGCCGTTGAAGAGGGCCGTGAAGCCCGAAGGGGGAACGTTCTGTTCGGCCATGGCCGGAGTGGCGAGGCCAACGAGCAGGGTGATGAGGCAGAAGACGCGTGGTTTCATGGTCGGGGCCCTGTTGGTTTTCATGACGGGGATATGACCCAAACATACGGTGGCGACTCGCGGCGAGAACCGAAACCGAGTGGGCAAGATCGTACCGGATAGGTCAACCCGCTGCGAAATGCTTTTCGCAGCGGCAGGAATCGTCAGCCCGGCGTTGGTTTCGGCCACCCGTAATTGCCGATTCGCCAGGGCCTCGTTGCAGCAACGAGGGTTCATCTTGCACCTACTTACAAGACCCCACTCTTTGTGGCATACTTCCCCCGCGCTCTGGGGTCCTCGTTCGGAGAGAATGGCCATGAGAAAACAACTTGTCAGACGAGGCTTCACGATCGTGGAGCTGCTGGTTGTGATCGCCATCATTGGAACACTGGTCGGACTGCTCCTGCCCGCCGTCCAAGGAGCGAGGGAGGCGTCACGTGCGACAGTATGCATGAACACACTCAAGCAACTCGCGCTCGGGCTGGCAACCTACGAGGGCGCACGGGGCCGATTTCCACCGGGCGCTATCACATGGGTCGGGGAGTACGTCGGGAAACGCGTGGGCCCTGGCGATTGGTACGACGATCATGGGTGGTACACGCAGATAGGTGCGTACATCGAGGAAGTCGCCTGGAGCAATTCCATTGACCTGCCCCCATGAATGACGCCAGTTTTTAAGTTA
>JAPLNQ010000190.1 GCA_026401075.1 Planctomycetia bacterium | reverse complement strand
GAGCCAGCGACCGCCCTTCGAGGTCGCCGGTGAGGAGCAGCCGTCGGCCTGCCGACTCCACGGCGAGCACGAGGCTCGTCTCGTTGTCTGTCGCCATCGCATCGCCCCTCGCATCTTGCAGCGCCACGCCATGCACGTGCGGATCGTCACGGCCGGCGGTCGGGTGCAGCACGCGGACGCGGCAGAGAGGATCAAGCGCGAATGAATCCCCCGCCGTAGCGGCCCGCACCGGGATCCCAGCCGCCCGCGCCAGCCGCAGCACCTCCCCCACCGCCCACGAACCACTCTTGAGAAACGGCGGCGGCACCACCATCTCGCCCACGGCAAATCGCTCGAGCAGTTCGGGCACGGCGTTGAAATGATCGGTGTCTGCATGCGAGATGACGAGCGTGTCGATCCGGCTCACCCCCTCGTGCCAGAGCACGCCGGTCATGGCCCGCCGCGCCGCGGATGGCGCCCCCAGCCGGCCGGCATCGTAGACGAGGCACCGCCCCGTCGGGCTCCGGACCACAATCCCACAGCCGTGGCCCATCGCTGCCACCACGACCCTCATTCCAGCGTGCTGAGGGCCGCCCATTCCGGCGTGCTGAAGACAGCTCAACCGCGGCGCGGCCACACCAGCCCAGCCCACGACCACCCATGCCGCCGCCACCATCCCCCAGGTGCTGATGCGGGTGAGCCGCTCCCGCGACACGACGAGCAGCATCGCGGCCAGCAGCAGATACCATCCCGCCACCCACCAGGCCGGCGGCCCGGCCACCCACCAATACCCGCCGGGCAGGCCCGCGGCCCAACTCACCACCGCGCCGATGCATTGCAGTGTGCCGTCGCAGGCCCAGCCACAAGCGGCCGCCATCGTGGCCGACACCGTCGCCGTCACGAGACAGAGAAACCCCCACGCCATCGCCACCGCCACCAGCGGCGCGATCACGGGATTGAGCACCAGCCCCACCGGACTGACGAGGTGAAACGATGACGCCACCACCGGCGCCGTCACGGCCCACACTGCAGCCCCCGTGACCACCATTTCGAACGTCTGCCGACCGATCCGGCGGAGCCGTCGCTCCCAGGGCGAACGGCTGCGTTCAATGAGCCGCTCAATGGGATCATCGGTGTCGGCACGGGGAAGTGCCGCCGAGGCCCCGATCAGTACGGCAGTCGATAGGAACGAGAGTTGCGAGCCGATCCGAAACAGCTCGGGTGGGTGCCAGAGGAGCACGAGGATCGCCGCGAGCGCCAAAGAATTGGTCGCCAGCGATCGCCTGCCGATCGCCGCGCCCAGGCATGTCAGCCAGATGAGCAGCGTCGCCCGCACGACGGGCGTCTCCGCCCGCACGAGCACCATGTAGAGCCCCGTGCAGCAGGCGACAGCCACCAGGGACCAGCCACGGGGCAGGGCGAGCATGCGGAGCACCTTGAACAGGGCCAGCGACAGAAAGCCCACGTGGAGTCCGGAGATAGACAAGATATGGATCGTGCCGGTGACCAGGAATTCGAGCGATTCCTCCCGCGGGAGTGACTCCCGACTGCCGATCAGCAAGGCCGCCGCCAACGGCGCCCGCTCGGGCGAAAGATGACGCCGCAACACCTCCACGCCGCCGTCCCGCAGACGATCGATCCAGGCCAGGGGCGACCATGCCGCAGGCCGCGACAGCACCCGCACGCACTCCGCCGAATGGGCCCGCACGATCGACAGGCACCGCAGCGACTGGGCACGCTCGTGGAAATCGAATTCGTTTGGGTTGAGCGGCGGCGGGGGCCGCATCCCACGGCCAAGCACCCGCACGCAGCATCCTGCCGCGAGATCGGGCGGCTCACCATCCACGATCAACGCCGCCCGCCCACCGGCCGGCCGCCACGCGGCACCACGGCGGACAGCCCGCACCGTCATCACGCATTCGCTCGACGGCCGTTGCATCGCAGCCTGCGCGGCCCCGCTCCGCAGCGGGTCGATGACGGGGGCCGACAGCCGCCGGGGCGACTCCTCCACAATCCCCTCGATTGCCACCGGCTGCGGCGACAACGTCAGGCTCCAGGCAAGATCGTCGCAGGAGAACAGGTTGGACCGAATTGCCGACCAGCCTCCGGCCCCGCCGACGACCGCCACCAGAAGCGCGACCGCCGACAACGAATATCGGCCCAAACGGGCCAACGCGGCCCATGCCACCAACGCCACCGCGGCCGCCGACCACCAGATGACTGGTGAAAGATCAACCACCGCCGGCAGCGCACAGCCGGCCGCAACCGCCGAAGCCACGACCACGAGCGGCCGCTCAGGAAGCGGCTCGCGTCGCACGCAGCGGCGGAGCCACTCGGCGCACGAACAGACCGTGTCATCTGCCAGTTCACGAATCAGCGAAAAGAATTGCTGCGCATCTCCCATACCATCCATGGCGAGCGAGGACGGCAGAAAGGGCAAGTTAAAAACTCGCCCCCACGGGGAGCAGGGAACTGGGCCGCCGAAACGTGGGGCGCGGTCGAAGGAGTTCGGCCCGTGGCCACGAGTTTTTAACTTGTGGAATCGATGCCGGGACACGGACAAGTTGAAAACTTGCCGCCACGGCGGCGCGGGACACGGACAAGTTGAAAACTTGCCGCCACAATTGGTCACCCGCGGCGGCGGGCCTGCACGATCCGCGGAAGCGCGGCCATGTCTTTGAGCGTCGGTTCGAGGCTCAAGGCCGCCTGCGCCGCGACGACCGCCTCGGCCGCGGCGGCTGTCGACGGCCCGATCTCCACCAGCAGCCAGCCCCCGGGCACGAGCTTCTCGGCGGCCGCCGCCGCCAGCCGGCCGACCACCTCCACGCCGGTCGGCCCAGACACAAGCGCCGTCCGCGGTTCGTGCAGTCTCACATCGCGGGGCAGGGCATCGAACTCGTCCTCGCGGACATAGGGCGGGTTGCTCACGATCACATCCCACGGCCCCGCGGCCCGCGGATCACCGAGCAGGTCGCACTTCACAAACTCGATCCGGTCCGCGACCCCGTGCCGCTTCGCATTGTCAGCGGCCACGGCGATCGCCTCCGGCGAGATATCCGTGGCGACAAACTCCGCCTGCGGCAGCCGCTTCGCCAAGGTCACGACGATGGCACCAGACCCTGTGCCGACGTCGATGATCCGCGGCTTCTCACTGATCGCCCCGGCCGTCTTGCAGAGATCGAGCACGCGAATAACCAGCTGTTCCGTTTCAGGCCGGGGCACCAGCACCGCCGCACTCACGGCGAACGACAACGAAAAGAATTCCCGGCTGCCGACAAGATAGGCCACCGGCTCCCCCTCGCCGCGCCGCTTCACCAGCGACCGGAAGCGGGCCCGCTCCTCCTCGTTCACGGGCACGTCGAACGCCGTGTAGAGCGCGATCCGCGGGCAGCCGCGGACGCATGCCAGCAGCACCTCGGCGTCGAGCCGCGGCGACTCGCTCCCCCTGGACGAGAGCCAGTCGGTCGTCCAGGTCAGCAGCCGCCCCACCGTCCAGACATCGCCGCTTGGTTGTTCGCCTGCCATGCTTGAATCTCCACTTCGTCCATGAAGGTTTGTCCGGAAAGTTGGTCGGGGAGGATCGGCCTCGGTGCCGATCAACGAATCAGCCACGGGCGGTCAGGTCGTGGCTGCTTTGGCAGACCGTTCCATCTCGCTCCTGCGCAGCTCCCGTGCATGCTGTTCGATCGCCTCGATGACGAGGACCAGTCGCCCGGCCATCACCTGGTCGAGCGTGAAGCTCTCGTTGATACGGTGGTCGGTGAGCCGGTTTTGCGGGAAGTTATAGGTGCGAATCCGCTGGCTGCGATCGCCCGACCCCACGAGCGTCTTGCGTTCTGCCGAACGCTTGTCGTGCTCGATCTGCCGTCGGTATTCATAGATTCGCGTCTTCAGCACACGAAGTGCCTTGGCCAGATTCTTGTGCTGGCTCTTCTCGTCCTGGCACTGCACGACGATGCCGGTTTCCATGTGCGTGAGCCGGACGGCCGAGGCGGTCTTGTTGACATGCTGCCCGCCCGGACCGCTTGCGCAGAACAGATCCTTGCGGTATTCATCGGACGAGAGCGACACCTCCACATCCTCCGGCTCCGGCAGCACCGCCACGGTGGCGGCCGAGGTGTGGATCCGCCCTTTCGTCTCGGTGTCGGGCACCCGCTGCACGCGGTGGCCGCCGCTCTCGTGCTGCAGCTTCCGGTAGATCGCGGCCCCCGAGAGCCCCAGCACCAGTTCCTTGAAGCCACCCAGCTCCGTCGGGCTGGCGTCGAGCACCTCGACATCCCAGCCCTGTTCGGTGCAGTAGCGGCGATACATCTCGTAGAGGTCGCGGACGAAGAGCGCCGCCTCGTCGCCGCCAGTGCCAGCCCGCAGTTCCATGATGCAGCGGGCCCGGTCGGCGTCCTCGTCATCGGAACCGAGTTCGAGCAGTTCGTCCCACTCCTGCTCGCGCCGCTGCCGCAGGCTGGGCAGTTCCGACTTGGCCAGATCCTTCAGGTCGGGATCGTCGCCGGCAGCCATCTCGACATGCTCGGCGATCTCCCGCTCAAGCGCCACGAACTGGCGATACTTGAGCGCCAGACGGGCGAGCGTGCCATGCTCGCGGGCCACTGCCGACAGCCGCGACTGATCGGCGAGCACCACCGGATCAACAAGGGCGCGTTCGAGTTCCTCGAATCGGGAAAGCTTGGCTTCGAGTTGATCGCGCATGGATGCGGAGCACCGCCCTCCTGTACCTGAGAGGCCTCTCGCAAACGGCCGTTCAGGAGGCCGGGGCGTCGGCCGGCTTCTTCGCCTTCTTCAGGCTGGCATAGCCCGCAGTGGCGAACTTCGACTTGAACTTCTCGATCCGGCCCGCGGTGTCGACGAACTTCAGCTTCCCAGTGAAGAAGGGATGGCAGACGTTGCAGATGTCCACCTTGATCTCGGGAACGGTGCTGTGCGTGCTGAACGTGTTGCCACATCCACAACGCACGACGGTGTCGAGATACTTCGGGTGAATGCCTTCTTTCATGATCTTCTCTTCTTTGTGTTCTTCTTGAATCTTCCGGCGGGGAAACGGCCTAGGATACTGGCTACGCAGGCGGCGGGCAACGCGGATGCGGGGACCGCGGGAAAGCCGCCCTTTGCGGCTGCCGTTTTGCCTACGGTTTGGCCGATTTCTCCAGCTCCTCCGCGAGCAACCGGCTGCCGAACCGCTGGGGCGATGCATCCTCACGAAGCAGCTTCACGGCCTCCTCCGTGCGGCCGAGCCCGGCCAGCGCCCGGGCCAGATTGACACGGGCTGCATCGGTCCACCGACTGTCGGGAGCCGCTTCCAACGTCATCCGCCCGAGGTAGTCCACCGCCGTGGCGTTCTCACCTTCGGCCAGCGTGAGCACGCCGAGCCAGTAGGTGGCGTCTTCCTTCATCTGTTCGAAGAGCCGCTTCACGCCCTCGGCCTGCTCCGGAGGAACCGCCTTGAGCGTGTCGGCGATCGCCTGCCGGCCGGGCCGGGCCGCCAGATAGCTCACCTTCGCCCCGTTTGGCCCGTCACAGTCCCCACGGAATTCGCGGAGCCGCGCGGCATACAGCGGCCGCACGATCCGCGTGCTGCGCCGGCCTCCCATGCCGTCGCCGCCTGTCGACTGCGCGATCTCCACCGACATCACGGCCAATTCCCGGCCCACCGTCGCCTGCACGCGAGCGGCATCGCTGCGGCGACGGGCGAACACTTCCCAGGGAAACTCCCACAGGCCAACACGGCGAACACCCTCGACTGCAGTCTCGGCGGCAGGCAGGGCCCGCAGCGCCCGTTCGCCCAACGCCGACGCGTCGAGGGCGAGTTTCATGCTCCGCGAGCCGAGAAGCTGCTCATCCACCGCCCGCATGCGCCGTGACAGGCACCAGGGATCAGCGGCGACGAGCACCGACAATCCGGTGATATCACCCGCCTGCACCGGATAGCTCCGGTCGGAGAACGACAGCCGCTGGAGGATGGAGGGATCGGAGGCCGCCTGCCGGGCGGTGGCGATGCCGACTCCTTCAGGCCCCGGAATCGGCATGCCGTACGTCGGCTCGAAGAGCCAGGCCTCCCCGTTGGAGATCACCGCAGGAATCCAGGCGCGAACGCCGCGTTCAGGATTGCCGGTGGCGAGCATCACGCCATCGAGCCCGGCATGCCGCAGCAATTCGAGGAAGATCCACGCCCGCTGCGCAGGGCTGGCCCGGCCCGAGAGCAGGATCTCCCCGGGCAGAAACCAACGCGTGCCCGGAGTGGCCTCCGTCGCCGCCATCGGCGGGTCGCTGACGAGGGCCAGCGACCGCACCGTCCAGCGAAAAATATTGCTGGCGATGTCGAGGTCCTCGACGGCATCGCCCCGGGCGGTCGCGGCGATGTCGGCCAGCCACCGCTGGTCCCGCAGTGCCTTGATGTCGGTCGCCGCATCGAACACCGAGCTGCCGAGGGATTCAGTCCTCGTGCCGCCCCGAAGCCGGTCGGGCAGGGCAGTGAAGAGGGGGTCGACCTGCCATGTGGCGGCCACAGGCGCGCCCGCGATCACGGCGGCATGGCTCCATTGGTTGAGCCGATCGAAGACCTGCGCGAAGGCCGACTCCTCGTCGTAGTCATCCAACCGATCGAGCACCGCCACGGCGCCGTCAAGCAACTGCTGCCGCACATCCTCCGAGACGGCAGGCATCACCCGAACTTCTTCCTGGACTGACGGCGGGGCCATCTGCGCGGGCGGAGGCGCAGGCGAGCCGCACCCGAGCAGTAGTCCCACCATCCCTCCGATCACGACGCATCCCGCCAGCAGCGCACGGCCGGGGACTGGCCTCTCTGGCTTCCCTGGCCGAAGTGCGTCCAGCACGCCCATTCCCCGCGAGTTCATCACGTCGTCTCCATGGCTGCCAAACCATCCAACCGGGCCTCATGGATCCGCACCACGCGTTCCACGACTCCCCTCAGCTGGTCCAGGGGCACCATGTTGGGGCCGTCGCTGGGACTCTGCTCAGGATCAGGGTGCGTCTCCAGAAACAAGCCGTCAATACCCACGGCGGCCGCGGCCCGAGCCAGCGGTTCGACCAACGCCCGGTCGCCCCCGGTCGAGTCACCGCGGCTGGCCGGCTGTTGAACGGAGTGCGTGGCATCGAAGATCACCGGCACGCCCATGGCCCGCATCGTGATCAGACCGGCAAAATCGTTGACGAGCCTGCCGTAGCCAAAAAACGTACCACGCTCGCAGAGCATGATGTCACGGCAGCCGCCCGCAAGCAGTTTGGCGACCACATGTTTCATGTCCGCCGGCGCGACGAACTGCCCCTTCTTGACGTTGACTGCACGGCCCGTGGCGGCGGCCGCCAGTAACAAATCGGTCTGCCTGCAGAGGAATGCCGGGATCTGCAGCAGATCGCAGACCTGCCCCGCGGCCGTCGCCTGCTCGGGCAGGTGAACGTCGGTGGTGATCGGCAGCCCCGTTCTGGCACGCACCCGGTCCAGCACGGCCAGTCCCTCGTCCAGACCGAGCCCCCGGTAGGACGACACGCTCGTGCGGTTCGCCTTGTCGAACGACGCCTTGAACACCACGTTGACCGGGAGCACGTCAGCAAGCCCGGCCAGCATCTCGGCGATGCCAAGGCAGAGCCGTTCGTTGTCAATCACGCACGGGCCGGCGATCAGCAGCAACGGACGGTCAGGGCCGCACTGGTGGGGGCCGATCATGGCGGGGAGTCGCGGGTTCACGGGGCATCCTCCTTTTGAGCGGAATGGGCTGGGGATCGGCTTGCCAGTGTTCGTGGTTCGTGGCAACGTGTTCCGTGTTGTTGCACGCCGGCCGGATCATACAGCCCAAGTCCAGTGGACCGGCAGCCCGCCGCTGCTCCCGGCGGCAGTGACGCAATTGGCGGCGCGCGCCGCAATCTGCACCGCACCTTGGCGGTGGCCGACTCAGCCTGCGTCAGCTGCACG
>JAPLNQ010000292.1 GCA_026401075.1 Planctomycetia bacterium | reverse complement strand
TTATCGAGCGGGGAGGATTCCGGTTCGTTGATCAGGCACCAGGCAAGCACGCGAATCCCTGGACGCTCCTCGACCGTGAGGCTGGCTCTGCTCCGGCTGGGCCGGAGAACACGACGAGGCCGGCGATTCCAGTCATCATCGATCAGGCCACGGCGCAGTGGGCGCTCAAGCTTGGCGGCATCGGGGCAAGGTTTGAGCTGCCGGTCGATGGCGGGCCCGCCCTGTTTGAAATTGTAGGCCTACTGGAGCCGGGCATCCTGCAGGGCTTCCTGATCGTGTCGGAGAGGAATTTCGAACGGCTGTTTCCTCAAGCGTCAGGCTACGCCCTCGCGCTCGTCGATGCCGGCGCCGCTGCTGCCGCCGATGAGACGACCACCGACCGCGTGGCGGGGGCGATTGCCGCCGCGTGGGCCGACGCGGGGGTCACGGTCACACGCACGACCGACCGACTTCGCAGCCTCCAGGCGGTGCAGAATACATTCCTCGCGGGATTCCAGGCGCTTGGCACGCTCGGCCTCGTGTTGGGCGCCGCGGGCGTGGCTGCCGTGCAGTTTCAAAGCGTGCTCGAGCGACGGGGGGCCCTCAGCCTGATGGCCGCGGTCGGGTTTACGGGGGCGAGACTGCGGCTGGTTGTGGTGCTGGAGACGCTGCTCATGGTGGCTCTGGGCCTGGCGGTGGGCACGCTCTCCGGCTGCCTGGCGCTGGTTCCCGCGTTTGCGATGGGCCGCGCCGGCGTTCCGGTCGGTTGGATCGCCTGCACCTGGGGCCTCACGCTCGCGGCGGCCGTCAGCGCCGGTTTTGCGGCGGCTCGACGAGTGGTCCGGCTCGAACCGGGGAAAGTGCTCGCGGAGGCCGGCTGAGCCGGCCCCATCCGCGGGGCGGCCGTAACCGGCCCGTATTGCGTTTGAGTTTTTCTCGGCTGTCGGGGTAGTGTCTGCCCCATGCATATCGTCGTGATTCTACCGCGGTGGGTTGGCGACCTCGTGATGAGCACGCCCATGCTTCGCGCGGTCCGCGATCATTTCGGTGCGTCGGCCCGGATCACCGGGGTGGCCAAGCCGATGTTCGCGGAACTGCTCGAGGGCACGCCGTGGCTCGATCGGCTGGTCTTCTACGACCGGCACAGCCGCGATCCTGCGCGGCGGTTTCGGGCGGTCGCGCGGCAGCTCCGCGCCGATCGGGCCGACATCGCGGTCATCGTGCCCAACTCGCTCTCGTCGGCGGCGCTCGCCTGGGCCGGCGGCGCGAGGCGTCGGGTCGGCTTCGCCAGGCATGGGCGGCGGTGGCTCCTCACCGATCCGCTTGAGGCCCAACAGGCTGCGCCGAAAAAGGGTGGGCTGTCTCCGTGGTCACCAGGCTCCTGGTTTCGCGTCGAGCCCGTGTCGCTGGCCGGCCATGCGATGGACCTGGCTGCGAGGATCGGCGTGCCACGGCAGCCGCTCACGCTGGAGCTTGCCACCACGCCGGCCGATGAGTCGCTGGCCGACGACGTGATGGGCAGGCTGTTTCCCGCGGCACACGCGGGGGGCGTCGGACCGCTGATCGTGTTCAACGACAACGGCGCCTACGGTCCCTCGAAGTCCTGGGGGGGCGATCACTTTGCGGCGCTCGCGAAACTGGCGATCGAACGGCTGCCCGGTGCCCGCGTGCTCGTGCACTGCGGCCCCGGCGACCGCGACGAGGCCCGCACACTCGTGCGCACGGCAAACCATCCGGCGGTGCAGAGCCTGGCCGACGAGCCGAAGCTCCCCTTCGGCCTCTCCAAGGCGGTGCTGCGACGGGCCGATGTGCTGGTCACCTCCGACAGCGGCCCGCGGCACATTGCCGCGGCCTTCGGCACACCCACGATCGTGCTGCTCGGGCCCATGGATCCACGGCTCAGCCGCTCTGACCAGCGGCATCTCGTGGAGATGCGGCTCGACCTGTCCTGTTCTCCCTGCGGCAAGCGTGTCTGCCCGCTCCAGCACCACGATTGCATGCGGCTCCTCACGGTGGACGACGTGGGGAGTAGAATGTTGCAACTCCTGAAGGATTCTCGCTCGCCTGTCTGATTCGCCCCCTGTGGAGAACGTTTGATGAAGCAGTTTCTGGGAATGCTCGCCGCCATCGCCCTGACAGCCTTCTGCTGGGGCGTGTATGGGCCCGTGCTCCACTTTGGCCGTGAGGCGATGCACTCGAACCTGAGACCCTTCATGTGCGTGGGCATTGCCTACTTCGTGATCGCGGTCATCGTGCCCCTCGCGCTCCTTGCCCGCGGGGGTGAGCGGGGCGGCTGGACGAGCAAAGGCGTGCTCTGGAGCCTGCTTGCGGGCACGGCCGGCGCGCTCGGGGCGCTCGGCGTGATCCTCGCGCTGGGCTTCGGCGGCAAACCGATCTACGTGATGCCGCTGGTCTTCGGCGGCGCGCCGGTGGTCAACACGCTGTTCACCGCCTTCATGAACCGCGCATTCGACCAGCTCAAAGCGCCGTTTCTCGCCGGCCTGATTCTCGTGATCACGGGCGCCGTGACCGTGCTCGTCTTCAAGCCCCAGCCCAACCATCAGGCTCACGCCGCGCCGGTGGCTGCTGTGGCACCGGCTGCCACGGAAAAACTGGCGGCGGCCGAGGGGACGGATGAATCGGTGGAGGCCGCGCCGATCGATGCGATGCGGGCCGGGGCGGCCAAGCCCGCCACGGTGGAGAAGAAGGCCGAGCGGTTCCTGGAAATCCTCCTATCGATCGCGATCGCGATGTTCTCGTGGGGCGCCTACGGCCCTGTGCTTCACCGCGGTCAGGCGGCGATGGGAGGGAGCCGGCTGCGGCCGCTGATCTGCATCGGCGCCGCCTACTTCCTCATCGCGGTGCTCGTGCCGATGGCACTGCTCGTGCCGATGGGCGACAAGGGCACCTGGGAATTCACCGGCACGCTCTGGAGCCTCGGCGCGGGCTCGGTCGGCGCGCTCGGTGCGCTCGGCACGATTCTCGCGTTTGCCTGTGGCGGCAAGCCGTTCACGGTGATGCCCGTCGTGTTTGGCTGTGCGCCGGTGATCAACACGCTCACGACGCTGGCCCTGGCCCACACCCCCACGACGGCGATCAGTCCCTGGTTTCTGGCCGGCCTGCTTGTGGTGGCGGCGGGCGCCGCGACGGTGCTCGCCTTCGGCCCGCGCGGCCACGCACCCGCGCCGGCAAAGTAGGGCGATGATGGCGGAATATACCGCCGGTCGGACTCCCCGAACACGCTCCGCTCGCTACGGCGGCTCGGCGACCGCGTCGAGGACGTTGGTGCGCGTGCTCCGCCGAGGCGCCTGAGGCTCGCTTCGGTGTCCGGGGAGCCCGCCCTCGCCCGTGGGTGCACGTGTTTATTCGTGGGTGCACATTTTGAAACGTGGGTGCGAGTTTTTAACTTGCACATGCATTCAACAAGATGCAATCTTGTCGCCACGGTGTCGTGTTTTTCGTGAACTAAGTCCCGCGGGTGTGGCCGAACCACTCGATGTGGTGGCGATGTGCGAGATGGATGCCACGGGTCTGGCACTCGAGTCCCAGCCATGCCGTCGTCCGGGCGAGTTCTTCTCTTCCCCTGCCCTGCGGCATGAAGAGCACCCTGCTGCGGTCCACGCCCTCGGGCCGTGCCGCGGTGAGATCGTCGATCCACGAGACTGCTTCCGTGAGATCCTCGGGGGAATCGATGACGAACTTGAGCTGGTAGGTGCCGCCAGCCATGAGCTGGAGGATCACGTCGTCCCGCCGGCGGGATTCTTCGTGGCGGGCCGCCCAGTTACCGGGCGTGTCGGCCGGCGGCGCCGACGAGGCCAGCTTGGGGCTGATCGACATGAGGTCGGCCGGTGCATCGAGAAACACCGTGCCGGCGGTCTCGATCGTGATGTGCACGCCGTCACTGCTGAGCATGTGGCATAAGTCGGCCACCTCGGGCAGGAGCAGCGGTTCGCCGCCGGTGATCACGACATGCCGCCGGCCGAGCGCGGCCACCGCAGCCGCGACCTCTGCCACGGATCGCTGCTCGCCCACCGGCTCCCACGACGTGAAGGGCGTGTCGCACCAGTGGCAGCGGAGGTTGCAGCCGCTCGTCCGCACAAACACACTCGGCGTGCCGGCGAGCAGGCCTTCGCCCTGCAGCGACGCGTAGATCTCGGCGATGCGCATGGCGAATGGGTTTGTGAGGTGGGGCTGGAGCCGGCGTCAGAGGCTCGCCCGCGGGTCGGTCGCGCCGACAGCGGCAAAGCCGGCCGCACGCAGGAGGCAGGAATCGCAGCGGCCGCAGGGGCGGCCATCGATGTCGGGATCGTAGCAGCTGGTCGTGAGCCCGTAGTCGAGACCGAGTGACAGTCCCAGCCGGATGATCTCAGCCTTCGAAAGCGTGACAAGAGGCGCGACGAGTTCGATCGGCCGCCCCTCGACGCCCGCCTTCGTGCCGAGTCGGGCCACCTCACCAAAGGCGGCGAGAAATTCCGGACGGCAGTCGGGATAGCCGCTGTAGTCGATGGCATTGACGCCCAGCACGATCGCCCCGGCGCCGCGGGTTTCGGCCATCGCGAGGGCCAGGCTGAGAAACACCGTGTTTCGCGCGGGCACGTAGGTGACGGGGATGCCGAGGCCGATGTCGGCATCGGAGCGGTCCTTCGGCACGGGCATCGACGGATCGACCAGGGCACTGCCGCCGAAGGCCGCCAGATCGATCGGCAGGACGACGTGATCGCTGATTCCCAGCGACGCGGCAACGTTCTTCGCCGCATCGAGTTCGCAGCGGTGCCGCTGGCCGTAGTCGATCGAAAGGGCCGAGAGCCTGTAACCCTTGCTCGTGGCCCAGGCCGCGGCGGTCGCCGAGTCGAGCCCGCCCGAAAGGAGCACAACGGCCGCTGTGGCGGCTGTCTCCGCGGCGTCTTTGAGCCGAGCTTTCGCATCGTCGGGTTTCATGGCAGACTTCCATTCATCATGAGCACACCAGCCACGCCAGCCCCGCCGTCACGCGACCACCTGGAAGTCTTTCCCAACCAGAATCCCGGTCGCGACTATCAGATTGAGATCGTCTGTCCGGAGTTCACGTCGGTCTGTCCGAAGACCGGGCAGCCCGATTTTGGCACGCTCACGTTTCGCTACGTGCCCGATGCCCTGATCGTCGAACTCAAGAGCCTGAAATTGTACCTGCAGGCGTTCCGCAACGAAGGGATCTTCTATGAGAACGTCACCAACCGGATCCTCGACGATCTGGTGGCGGTGCTGAAGCCGCGGCGGATGACGCTCGTGGCTCATTTCACCCCCCGTGGCGGCATTTCGTCACGGATCGTGGTGTCGCACCCCTCGGGCGAGCACCTGCCAGCGGCCGGCTGACAATCACCTTTTTCCGCGCGCGACCCGAAGGCCTCCTCTCCCGTGGCAGCAAGTTTGTAACTTGCTGAATCCGCGTCCCCAACGGCTGGCCTCACTTTTCAATCCGGGCCCGTTAATCCGGGCCTGGCGTCATTCCCCGACACGCGGTCGTGTCCCCTCCCGCCCCGTTCGCTCGCTTCCAGAGCGGGACGATGTTTCAGGCAGCGTGCCTGACGACTGCGGGCCCGCTCCCTACCCGGTGCTGAGACGAGGCATGCGGCCGAAGTGCCCAGATTGTGGCGGTGTCAGGGTCGAAGGCGCGCGGAAGTGCAGGTTCTGCGGCACGGTACTGGAATAAGGAGCATGTCATGCAGAACCAGCCTCCATTTGCTGTTCCGGCCGTTGTCATCGGTATCTTCGGAATCCTGCTAGCAGGGCTCTATGTCCTGGAGTTAGCGCAGCCGGTGTCTCCGACATCGCCATCTACGGATTCGCAGCCGGCGGCAGCCGCTGCCGGGGCAAACGCCGCCCCGCCTGCTCAAAACGGCGTTCCGAAGGAAGTGGCTCCCCGAAAGCTTGAAGTGCGTCCGGAGATCTTTGAAAAATGCTATCGCGCGTTCGTCGAGTGGATAAAGCAACCCCTCTTCTGTAAATGCCGGGATGAGCAGGCGGGTCATCTGGCTTTCATGTTCAGGTAAGACCTTTCTGTTTCCCAGTCGTCGCTGATCTCGCTGAGGACTGCCG
>JAPLNQ010000042.1 GCA_026401075.1 Planctomycetia bacterium | reverse complement strand
ACGTCACCTGCTTGTCGCCGGCGCCGTAGCGCTTGGCGGGCGACTTCGAGAAGCTGCCGAGGAAACCGGAGTTGCCGAGCGGATCACGGGCCCGCTTGAGCGTCATCCAGAAGCCGGCCATCAACAAGAGCGGCACGAGCATGTAGAGGCCCAGCAGGAATCCGGTGCCGTCGCTCGGCTGGCGGACCGTTGTGCGAACGGAGTGATCGAGGAGCAACTGGTTGAGCCCCTCGCCCAAGTAGGCGGAGAGTTCGGTGCGGAAGGCCTTGCCGCGAGGCGTGGTCGACGCATTCTCGGCGGCGGGGGCGGCGCGGAATTCGCCCACCAGTGAGTTGCCCAGGATCTCGACGCTGGCAACGTTGCCAGCCTTCACCTGGCGGACAAACTCGTCATAGCTGACAGTGGCCGGCGCCGTGGCCTGGTCGCGGGCAAACATGGTCGCGAGGGCGAGCGCGCCCAGGATCAGCATGATGATCACTGGCATGTTCAAGGGCGGTCCAAAGATCGAGAACGGACTCTCGTTGCCCTTGTTATTGGTCCCCTTATTGTCGGGACCCTTATTGTCAGGACTTTTGGGGGCCGGAGCGGTAGTCATCAAGCGTGGCTCGCTGGGGGTGGCCGCAGGGGGCCGGGCGGATCATGCGGACTGGATAGTGTAGTCTAGGCAAGTGGCCTGGAAACGGCCTCGCCCGTGCTCGCGAGAAACAGCCTCGGCCGGCCGGCAGCACGATCCTTCCCAGAGTGGCGCTGGGCTCGAGTGGCGGCGGAGCGATGGCAGACACGCAGCCTGTTGACATCCCGGTGAAACGCGGCGTCGTGGCGGTCGCCAGGCGGGGCGAATTCTTTCTCGCGATCCGGCGGGGTGAATTGGTCGCCGCCCCCGGCCGCCTCTGTTTTCCGGGAGGGCACATCGAACCGGGCGAAACGGAACACGAGGCCGTGGTGCGAGAGTGCCGCGAGGAACTGGCCGCGATAGTGCAGCCACGCGAGTGTGTGTGGCGGAGCGTGACGTCGTGGGGCACGTCGCTGGCGTGGTGGACGGTGCAGGTGTCTGGTGAGTCGGAGCTTGTGCCGCATCCGATCGAGGTGGCGGAGATCCTCTGGCTCTCTGCGGAGGAGATGATCCGCGAACCGACGCTGCTCGAAGGCAACCGCACGTTTCTCGAGGCCGTGCTCAGCGGTGATGTTCGGCTGCAGGGGTGAGCTGTCCGTTGCGCATGCTGAGACGGGCCGTATTGGTTCGCCGGCTGCGGCATGCTCGGTCGCCGGCGGATTCTGCTACAGGATGCTCTTGGACGAATCTTGAATCGCTCGTGAGTCGCAGAATTCACCGTCGCCTGCGCGTGCCTTCGACCGGCTCCTCAGCATCAGGAGTTGCGGAGTGCTGATGAAGCTTCGGCGCGAGCGCCACCCAGCTACTGGCTGTCTTTGCCGAGGATGATGCCCTGGGGCTCTTGGGGCGGCGGGAGTGGTGCCGGGTTGGCGGCGGCGTCGAGCATGGCGCGGAAGCGGTTGGGGGTGGGGATCGCGGAGGCCTGGGTGGCGGTGCCTGGCGTCTTTGGTCGCGAGGCCTCGAAATCACGGCGGCCGGTTACAGCGATCAGCCACTGTTCGAGCGTGGCTCGCTCTGCGGTCGTTAACGGAGCCATGGTGAGACTGGCGCCGGTGGAGGAGGCAGGGTGTCGGGCGCTGATCGTGGTGAGGAAGGGCGTGGCGTTGCCCTCCTTGCCGATCGAGCGAAAGAGGGTTTCGACGTTGGCGAGCGTGACGCCGCGATCGATCCGGCCAGAGACGTCGCCCCGGTTGAAGTGGGGCGCATGCGCCGAGGGGCCGCCGTGGCATGCGCCCGCGGCACACTTGTTGAGGATCAGCGGCTGAACGTGCTTCGTGAACCGGGCCATGAGGTGGGGTGGCAGGTCGGCGGCGGGAAGGAGCGACGGCGTGGTGCCGAGGATAGTGATCGCGACGAAGCTCCCCTGGAGAGCCTCGACAAGACGGCGTGGAAGCCGGCTTGTGCGGGCGGGAGACACCGGGTGGAGGAGTGGCATGGGACCATCCGTTCGCGGGGCGTGGCGGCACGTGCCACCGTCGTGGGGCGGGAGGGTAGGCGTGTGGGGAATCGGCAGCAAGGTGGGCTGGATACGGCCGTCACCAGCCGCTACAAAACTGCGTCCCAGACTGCCAGACAACCTCGATTCCCCACCTTCTATTCATACAACCTTCTTTATTGGAGACGATGCGCGATGGAGCGGACGTTTGTGATGTTCAAGCCCGACTGCCTGGAACGTGGCCTGTTGGGCCGAATGGTGAGTCGGTTTGAGGAGAAGGGCCTGCGGCTGGTGGCGATGAAGATGCTCCGCGTGACGCCTGTGCTGGCGAAGCAGCACTATGCCGAGCACGTCGAGAAGCCCTTCCATCACGGCGTCGCCGGTGGTGGCGACCGTCTTCCAGGGGCCGGAGGTGATCCGGGTGGTTCGCGACATGCTGGGCGCGACGAGCGGCCTGAAGGCAGCGCCCGGCACGATCCGGGGCGACTTCTCGTCGAGCCGGCAGATGAATCTCGTGCACGCGTCCGATTCACCGGAGTCGGCGACGCGTGAGATCGCCATCTATTTCAAGCCTGACGAGATCCTCTCGTGGGATGCAACGCTCGGCTGCTGGCTGCAGGCACCGGGCGAGTGAAGCTGGGCGAGTGCTCGGCTACTTCCGCAGCACGCCCGCGGGCGTGTCGGCGGCGAGCCGATCGATCATGTCGCGGCAGCCGCGATCGACGGCTGTCTGCCACTGGCTGGCGTTGAGCCCGGCGTTCATGTCTGGGCGGGTGTGGGCGAAGATCACGTCGCGGGCGCTGACGACGATCGCTCCGAGGCCATCGGGATGGAAGGCACCGCGGACGTCGGCGGCCCGGCCTCCCTGCTTGCCGAAGCCGGGCACGAGGATCCAGGTGTGGGGCATGGCGGCCCGCAGTTCGTCGAGTTGCCGGGGCCAGGTGGCGCCGACGACGGCACCGACGGCTCCGTAGGTTGCGCCGTTGGCGGTTCTCGCGGCAAACTCTTCGACGCCGGCGGCGACGTGCTGGTAGATGGCGAGGCCGTCGGCCTGAAGGTCCTGGAAGTCCTTGCTGCCGGGGTTCGAGGTCTTCACGAGCACGAAGATTCCGGCGAGTGCGTCGGCACCCCAGCAGCCGGCGAGCCAGCCTTCGGCGTAGGCTTCGGCGGTTGAGCCGATGTCGCCGCGTTTGCCGTCGGCGAGCACAAGCAGGCCCTTGCTGCGAGCGTGGAGGATCACTTCGGCGAGGGCGGTCATGCCGTGTGGGCCGAGCATTTCAAAGCAGGCGAGTTGGGGCTTGACGATGGGCACGAGCGGCGCGACGACATCGATCACATCGCAGCAAAAGCGGGCGTAGATGGCGGCGAGGTCCTTGGGATCGAAGGCGGTGTCGGCGCCGAGGATTGAGGGCAGTTGTTCGCGGCGTGGGTCGAGGCCGATACAGGCGGCTGAGCGGCGGGCCTTGATGGAGGCGGTGAGGCGGGTGGAGAAGGGGGAGGAGTTGGATGGGGCGGTATTCATTGCCGTGTTGGCTGTTCGGAGAGCCGTTGGGAGAATGGCGGGGAGTTGAGCGTGTGCGTGGGGCCGGGTGGAGGAGTGTTGAAGGCCGCTGGGAATTCTGCAATAGTGTGGCGGTCGAGCGGTGTCGATGCGAGAGCAGAGGCTGCCGAGCGGCGGATTCGGGGCGTGGCGCAGCCTGGCTAGCGCGCTTGACTGGGGGTCAAGAGGTCGCAGGTTCAAATCCTGTCGCCCCGACGTTTGTTCCTTGATGAGTCTGCTCCAACCCGGAGTTGGACTCATCCGTGCGGTCGATCCCGGTTCCCTCGCCTACGGAGGAACCGGGGTCAGCCGACGGTGCCCGGCAACACGCCGGGGCTGAGTGAGTGTGGTGGCTGCCGCCGTCGCCGACGGCGTCTGAGGCCTGGTAGTCAGCCCGGCTGCGGCCGTGGATCGGCACGGGCAGGTTGTCCTCGCCGAAGGCGATCACGCCGCGGCGGAGCCGGCGGATGAGCCGCTTACCCCATCGGCCTTCCTCGAACTCGAGGCCGACGAAGATGCCCAGCTGGAGCACGAGATCGCGGATCTTCTTGTTCGCCTTTTCGTCCTTCGCCAGTGCCGCGAGATCGTCGATCGTCGTTATCAGTGCGTCGACCTGTTCCTCGGGGCTCAGGTCGGCCGTGGTGACCGGCCTTGGCACCTCGTATTCAGCAATCTTCCCTACGACCGCCGCCTTCTCGGCCACGAGGCTGTCGAACGTCTTGGCGATGGCCTCGTAGCGGGCCTCGTTCTTCTCGGTGGTCATCCGCCGCTCGGCCGTCGCGATGTCATCCTCGAGACCTGCCAGCTGTTTCCGAAGGTGCGTTAGAGCGGTGGGCTCCTCGGGCACGGCGTTCTGCTCAACCTCCGCTCGGGCCTTGGCCAGGAGCCGGTCACGGATAACTTTTCGGCCTCCCGCCTTGTTGACGAGTTCCACGAGCGCGTCGATGAGCATGGTCGTGACAGCGGCGGCTTCGACCGTATTGTGGCTGCACTCGGTGTATCCGCTGTTGTAGTAGCGGCCGCAGGCGTACTTCAGCTTGTCCCCGATGGGGATGCCGTGCATGACGCTGCCGCAGCCCTCGGTCAGATCGATGACCCTCGTCGAAAGCGGATAGCGATCGGGATTATTGGCCTTCTGGCCATTCTTCCTGCGCACCTCGTCAATCGACGCCTTCTTCGGCTGCATGGCCCGCCACCGATCCGGGTCGAACTGAGCGTCACCGCCGCTGGCAGCCCGCACCCTCACGTCCTCCTGGTTTTCGAGAAGCTTCGGCTGGGCGAAGATCGTGTTCCTCGAGCTCCCGTGGTCCGCCGACGCCAACGCGGCGGTAGCGGCCCTCGGATCGGCGCCCGTATTCCTTGATGCCTGCGATGATTGGGTTCGAGCACAGGTCGCGGACCGTGTTGGGATGCCATTTGCCGGGCACGCGGTGCGTTGAACCGTGATCGCGCCGGATTCGGCCGGCGTCAGGGGACGGGATGCCCATCTCGTTAAGGCGGGCCGCGATCTTCTTGCAGCTTTCGCCGGTGGCCCGCCATTCGAGGATCATGCACCAGACGCCGATCTTCACATCGTCCTGGGGGAGGAAGCGGACGTGATGGCCGCCGCGACGGATGTTTTCACCGTCCTCGAGCCATTGCACGAAGGTGTCGTCGGGGCTGACGAGCGCCCGGCCGAATCCGTAGGGGGCCCTGCCGCCCGTGCTCAATCCGCGGGCCGCCATGCTCTGCTGGACGTAGACGATGCGGTCGCCCAGCCGTGGTGAAAATCGGCCGTGTTCCTGATATTCGATGAGGCCGCAGAGGAGGTAGGACATCTCATCGGCCTTGATGTCTTCGGGCGTGTAGATCTTGTCGTGCGTGACAAGCGTGACACCGCTGCGGATGAGCCCCTCCTCCAGCAACATCATCTCGAGCAGTGATTGAGGGCGACCGAGGCGATCACGTTTGAAAGTCAAAGCATGTGACACCGTGATGTCGGTTGCCGCATGCTGGAGAAAGAGACGGAAGCCCGGACGACTGAGGTCACCACCGCTGATGGCATCATCGAGATAGATATCCTTGTAGTGATGGATGCGCCTGTGTTGCATCTCCTCGATGTCGGCGTAGGTGCCACGAAAGGGTACCTTGAGCAACTCCGACTTGGCCTTGGCCCATTCAAACTGCTGCTTGAGTGAAGCCTCCTGTCCATCGTCGCTGCGACGCTCGTACATGAGCGCCCGGTTTTTCGGTCGGCTCTTCATTGCTGGTCTCCATCGGAATGTGTGCCGAGAATGCTGCGGACGTTCCAGATGAAGTCGGCGAGCGACTCGGCAAGGTCTGTGGAATTTTCGGTGACGCGGACGTGGGCCTTCAGGCTCCGCCATGCTGACGTGACCGTGTGGTGCTGCCACCACGTCATCATCCGCCCGAGCGTGTAGTCCATCGCCGGCGAGCGGATGTGCTCCTTCGGTGAGGCGGCAATCCGCCTTCGCAGGTCGATCATCAGCGTCGTGGGATGCACGACGTTGAGCTCCTGCGGTGTGACGAGCCCGATCTCAAACCAACGGGCCACCTGGGCGATGGTCATGATCTCGAGCACGTAGGCTTCGTGAACGAGGTGGTGCAGCCGCTTGCGGCCGAACTTGGCGTCGAACCCGAGCCGCTGTAGTTGGACCTCGGCGTCTGCTTCGATGGCCGCCTTGAAATCGAGGTCGGCGGCGGTGAGAGCAGAGGGGAGCTGGCGTTTCATGTCCCGTTCCTTGAGACCGTGATCGTTCCGTCGGTTCGATGCGATGGTCTCATTTTCCAAAACGGATCGCACGAAATCAAATATTTGCCTGCGCTTTTTTGGATGGAGGACGCATCCAACAACTGGAGCCGGTACGTCGAGGTACCGGCTCCAGCGTTGGTATGACG
>JAPLNQ010000225.1 GCA_026401075.1 Planctomycetia bacterium | reverse complement strand
GTATGACGCCACCGGCCGTATCCAATTTGGAACGAAGCTCGCCTCTTCACGACGAGCCCTGGCATGCGTTGCCCCTCGACGACGTGCTGCACCGCATGGGCAGCGGCCGCGAGGGGCTGTCGACCACCGAGGCGGCCCGTCGCCTCGCGACCTTCGGCCCCAATGCGCTCCCCCGCAAGCCGCCGCCGGCGGTGTGGCGCCTCGCCATCAGTCAGCTGGCGAACCCGCTCATGCTGCTGCTGCTCGCGGCGGCGCTGGTGTCGCTGGCCATCGGCGACGTCAAGGATGCCGCCATCATCGCCGTGGTGATCGCGATCGATGTCTGTCTCGGCACGTGGCAGGAGGCCAAGGCAAACCGTTCCAGTCGGGCGCTCGAGAAACTCCTTCAGATCCGCGCGGCCGTCAGCCGCGGCGGCACGGTCTGCGAAATCCCAGCCGAAGAGGTCGTGCCGGGCGACCTGCTCTGGCTCGAATCGGGCAACCGCGTGCCGGCAGACGCCCGGCTCGTTGCCGCGCACGGGCTCGAGGTCGACGAGTCGTTGCTCACCGGCGAATCGCTGCCTGTGCGGAAGGAACCCGCCTGGACCGGTCCGCCCGCCGCGCCGCTGGCGGACCAACTCGACATGGTGCACGCAGGCTCGATCATCACCCGCGGTCGCGCCTCGGCGGTCGTCATCGCTACCGGCCTGCACACGAGCGTCGGACAGTTGGCGATCGACGTGGCCACACGGCCCGCCGGCCAGCCGCCGCTGGTCGCCCGCATGAAACGCTTCACCCGGTCGGTGGCCGTGGCGGTGGTCGTAGCCGCTGCGTTGATCGGACTCCTCGGCGTGATGGTCGGCCACCGCCCGCGGGAGATGTTCCTCTTCGCGGTGGTGCTTGCCGTGTCGGCAATTCCCGAGGGACTGCCCGTGTCACTGACGATCGCACTGGCCATCGCCACCGGCCGGATGGCCGCCCGCGGCGCCATCGTGCGGCGGCTGCCGGCGGTCGAGGGCCTCGGCAGCTGCACACTGATCGCCACCGACAAGACCGGCACGCTCACCTGCAATGAACTCACGGTGACGACCATCGAACTCGCCGGCCCGGCTGGTGCCGACACCACGCCCGACAGGCTCACGGTCAGCGGCCAGGGCTTTGCGCCGACGGGCGGCGTGTTTCGCGACGACCGGGCCGTCGTGCTCACCCCCGCCGCCTCGCCCGCCACGGCGGAGACGCAGCTCCGTGATCTGACCCGGTGCGGAGTCCTCTGCAACGAGGCCACGCTCCACCATCGCGACGATGCCTGGGCGTGGCATGGCGACGCCGTTGACATCGCGCTGTTGTCACTCGGAGTGAAGCTCGGCATCGAGCGGGAGGCGGTGCTGGCAGAGGCACCGCAGTGTGACGAACTGCCGTTCGAGCCGGAGCATCGCTTCGCGGCCACGTTTCACACCTTTCCGCACGGCCGCGTGGCCTGCGTCAAGGGCGCACCGGAGGCCGTGCTGCCGATGTGCGTTGGCAGTCACGACCAGCTCGCCAGATGGGAGGAACGGGCGACGTCACTCGCCGCCGAGGGTTTGAGAGTGCTGGCGCTCGCGCAGGGCCGCGTGCCCGCAGCCGGCTCCACACCCGGGCCGCATCCGCTCCTCGCCGCGGGTGCCGGCCTCGACTTCCTCGGTTTTGTCGGGCTCGCGGATCCGCTGCGGAAGGGCGTGCGGGAGGCGGTGCAGCGGTGCGGCACGGCGGGGATTCGGGTGGTGATGATCACCGGCGACCACCGGCTGACGAGTCTGGCCATCGCCCGTCAGCTCGACCTGACCCATGACGCCGACGCCGTGGTCACGGGTGATGAACTGGCCACTTTCTCACCGGAACGCCTCGCCGACACGATCCGCACCGCACGGGTGTTCGCCCGCGTGACGCCACGCCAGAAGCTTCGGATCGTCGAGGCCGCCCGGGCCGCGGGCCACTTCG
>JAPLNQ010000203.1 GCA_026401075.1 Planctomycetia bacterium | reverse complement strand
TTCGTGAAGATGCCACCGCCCACGCGGGCAAAGAGAGCCTGCGTGCTGGCGCCCATGCCGAAGCAGAGCATTGTGACGGTGATCTCCTCCAGCGAGAGCGGCTTGCCGAAGAGCGGAACGAGCCAGTAGAGGATGAAGAACCAGAGCATGATGTCGAGCAGGCCGAGGCCCACAACGGTGAGCCCCATCACGGCACCGGAGCGAAACGCCACCTGGAGCCCATCGTTCAGCGACCGCTCGGCACCGGCAGCCGTGCGGTTGCTCGCGAGCGTCGCCGTCTTCATGCCGCACCAGCCGGCGAGCCCGGAGAAGAAGCCGCCGGAGAGAAACGCCAACGGCACCCACCCGCTCTGCACGCCAAGGCCGAAGGACATCCAGATGAGGAGCAGGCAGACCGCGCCAAACACCCAATACAACACCCGGCGCTGCTGCTGGAGATACGCGTCGGCGCCGGTCTTGACGTAGCCGGCGATCCGGATCATGTCGGGCGTGCCGGCCGGCTGGCGTTCCATCCAAATGAAGAACTGCCACGCCTGATAGAGCGCCAGCGAGGAACCGGCGACGGCCACCAGCCACCAAAACCCGAAGAACAGATTCGTCCAGCCCGTAGGCCCAGCCTCAGGGTTCGCCGCGGCCGAACCACAGCCAGCGAGAGAAAGCACGACCAACGCCACGGCGACGAGAGAAGCAAATGAGCGTTTCACGGTGCGGACAAGCTCCACGGGAAATGCGGCGAACGAATAGACCCCTTCTGGACCTGAGGACTGTAGTCGCCGCCAATTCGCCGGTCAAACGCCCCTCACGCCGCGGCCACCCTGCCGATGGAGTGATAGACGAAACCACGCGACCGCATCTCCTCAGGCGCGTAGAGATTCCGGCCGTCAAAGATCGTCGGCGACCGCATGCGGCGGACCATCTCGGCGAAGTCGGGGTGACGAAAATCACCCCACTCGGTGACGATGGCGAGGCACTCGGCACCGTCAAGCGCCTCCATGGCCCCAGCGGCGTAGGTGAGGCGGTCGCCATGAATGGCCTTCACATGCGCCATCGCCTCGGGATCGTAGACGGTGACCTGCGCGCCGCCGGCGAGCAACTGTTCGAGCAGGTCGAGCGCAGGAGCATCGCGAACGTCGTCGGTCCGCGGCTTGAAGGCCAGCCCCCAGACGGCGATCCGACGGCCGGCGAGCTGGCCACCGAAGTGGGCAACGATCTTTTCGCCGAGCACCTGCTTCTGTGCGGTATTCGTCTCGTGCACGGCGGTGAGGATCCGGTGTGCCACGCCCTTGTCGCGGGCCATCGCGGCGAGGGCCTGCACGTCCTTGGGAAAGCAGCTGCCGCCATACCCCACCCCCGGAAAGAGAAACGAGAAACCGATCCGCGTGTCGTGCCCAATCCCGCGACGGACGTCGTCGATGTCGGCCTCCATTCGCTCGCAGAGGTTGGCCACCTCGTTGATGAAGCTGATCTTCGTGGCCAAGAGCGAGTTGGCGACATACTTCGTCATCTCGGAACTCTCCGGCGACATGACGAGAAACGGGTGCTCGGTCCGCAGAAACGGCTTGTAGAGGCTCCGTAGGATCTCGCCCACCGCGGCCGAGCGGACGCCCACGACCACGCGGTCGGGCTTCTGGAAGTCGTCGATGGCGGCGCCCTCTTTCAGAAACTCGGGGTTACTCGCCACCTGGCATTCACGGCCGGTGCGTTCCTTGAGCCGCTCCTCGATTCCGGCGCAGGTGCCCACAGGCACGGTGCTCTTGGTCACCACAACGGCCGCCGGATCGAGGTGCGGCGCGATGGAATCGACCACTTTCCAGAGGCTCGAAAGGTCGGCCGATCCGTCGGCGGACGGCGGCGTGCCCACCGCCAGGAAGACGACCTGCGCAGCGCGGATCGCCGTGGCGGTGTCGGTCGTAAACAGCAGTCGGCCCGCCTTCGCACTCCGAACCACGAGCTCCTCGAGGCCGGGCTCGTAGATCGGGATCTCGCCGCGATTGAGCCGCGCAATCTTGTCGGCATTGATGTCGAGGCATGTCACCGTGTTGCCGCTATTGGCGAAACAGGTGCCGGTGACGAGCCCGACGTAACCGGTGCCGACGACTGCGATCCGCATGCGACGCGTTCCTTAGAAAGAAGACAAGACCGAAGGTGGAGATCTCTACGGAACCTACTCTACCTTCGAAAGAAAGAGCAGCTTTTCACGGGAAAAAGCTGCCGCAACAATGGGGCGGTGCCCCAGAAGTCTCGGGAGACAGACAATTTCCAGATGCTGAGGAGCCGGTCGGAGGCACGCGCAGGAGTCCGGTGAATTCTGCGACTCACGAGCGATGAACGATTCGTCCACGAGCATCCTGTAGCAGAATCCGCCGGCGACGAGCATGTCGCAGCCGGCGAACCAATACGTCCGACTTCGGCCGAAACCTGCGCAGCCACACCCAAGCCGGCTATGCCACCGGCGGCTCGCCGGGGACCGGTTCCGTCGTCTCTTCGGCCTCGCCCGGGGGCACCGGCACGACGGCGGCCAGCGCGTCGCTCTCGTCGAGCCGCATGATCCGCACGCCCTGGGTGTTCCGCCCGATCGCCTTGATCTCGCGGACGTTCACCCGCTGGATCTTGCCCCGCGCCGTCATCATCAGCACCTGATCTTCGTCCTTCACCGAGACGACCGACACGACCTGGCCGTTGCGGGCCGTCGTTTTGATATCGCGGATGCCCTTGCCACCGCGGTGTTGCGTGCGATACCGCATGCCGCTCGACTCGACGTCGCCCTCCGCCTCGTCCGCCGCGGCCTCCACGGGCTCTGCCTCGGGAGCCTCTCCCTCCTCACCGGGCGCCGGTCCGGCGATCGGCGTGCCGGCTCCAAACGGCGTCCGCTTGCCATACCCCTGCTCGCAGACCGTGAGCAGCGTGGCATCGGGATCGGCCACCACCATGCCCACGAGCCGGTCGCCGGGGCCGAGCTTGATGCCACGGACACCGCTGGTGTCGCGGCCCATCGGACGGGCATCCGACTCCGGAAAGCGGATTGCCATGCCCTTGGCTGTGGCGAGCACCAGTTCGTCGCCGGGCTTGGTGATCACGGCATCGACCAGTTCATCCCCCTCGCGGAGCTTGACGGCGATCAACCCCTTGGTGCGGCGCCGGCGATACTCCTCGAGCGCCGTCTTCTTCACCACGCCGCTGCGGGTGGCGAGCATGAGGTATTGATTGGGGTCGTCGAAGCCCGACACGGCCCGGCACTCGGCCACCTTTTCGCCCGATTCGAATTCGAGCAGGTTGACCAGAGCCCGCCCCTTCGCGTCGCGGGCCAGCTCAGGCAGTTCGAAGACCCGCAGCGAGAAGACCTTGCCGTGCGTGGTGAATACGAGCAGCCAGTCGTGGGTGCTGGCCACGAAGAGGTGCTCGATCGGATCCTCCTCGTCGGACCGCGCGCCCGTGAGCCCCTTGCCACCGCGCCGCTGTGCCCGGTAGACGTCGGCAGGTGTCCGCTTCACGTAGCCGGCCCGGCTGATCGTCACCACCATCGTGGCCTCGGTGATCAACTCGGCCATGTCGCGGATATCGCCCGCCTCGCCGCTGATCTCCGTGCGGCGGTCGTCGGCGTACTTGCGTTCGATTTCCAACAGATCTTCGCGGACCAACGCCTTGATGTTGGCTTCGCTGGAGAGGATCCGGCGGAACTCGCCGATCTTCTCCAAAAGGTCGCGATGCTCTCCACCGAGCTTCTCCTGCTCGAGATTCACCAACTGGCCGAGCGTGAGCCGGAGGATGGCGTCGGCTTGGACCGGCGAGAGGCCGTAGGTCTCCGCCGTGCCCCGCTCCTCCTGCATGACGGCGAAGCCCTCAGCACCCAGCGCCCGTTCCAGCAGCGCCGCCGGCGTTTGGATCTGCACCATCCGCTCCTTCGCCTCGGCCTGCGACTTCGAACTGCGGATGATCTTGATCACCTCGTCGATGTTCGCCAGCGCCACGAGCAAGCCTTCGACCGTGTGCTTGCGGCTGCGGGCCCGGGCGAGCAGGTGCTGGGTGCGGCGACGGAGCACCGCCGTGCGATGCCGGAGGAACTCCTCGAGCATGCTCTTGAACGACAGGATCCGCGGCTTCCCGTCGACGAGCGCGAGGAAAATCAGCGAAAACGACGTCTGCAGTGTTGAGAACTGATAGAGCTGGTTGAGCACGACGTCGGGGTCGGCGTCTCGCTTGAGCTCGAGGATCAGCCGCACCGGCTCGTTGAGATCGCTCTCGTTGCGGATCGCAGAAATGCCCTTGATGCGGTCCTCGTTGACCAGCTCCGCGATTTTTTCCTCGATGGCGTCGCGGGTCTGCTGGTAGGGGATCTCGGTGATGACGATGCGACTGCGGTTCTTGCCAAATTCCTCCACGTGCGCCCGGGCGCGGAGCGTGATGGTGCTGCGGCCGGTGAGATATCCGCGGGCCAGCGACTCGCGGCCCATCACGATGCCACCGGTCGGAAAGTCGGGTCCGGGGCAGATCTGAAGGATCTCGGCCATCGAGGTGCCCGGCACGTCGATCAGCTTCACGAGCGCCCGACAGACCTCGCCGAGGTTGTGCGGCGGAATGCTCGTCGCCATGCCCACGGCGATACCGCCGGCGCCATTGACCACGAGGTTGGGAAAGCGGCTCGGCAGCACCACCGGCTCGGTGTTGCGCTCGTCGTAGGTGGGCACGAAGTCGACCGTGTCGAGTTCGATGTCGTCGAGCATCATCGCCGCGATCGGCGAGAGCCTCGCCTCCGTATATCGCATGGCGGCGGCGGGCAGACCGGCGATCGAGCCGAAGTTGCCCTGCTTGTCGACGAGCACATGCCGCATGTTCCATTCCTGGGCCATGCGAACGAGCGTGGGGTAGATCACGCTCTCACCGTGGGGATGGTAGTTGCCGCTGGTGTCGCCGGAGATCTTGGCGCACTTCACGCGGGACGCCCCCGGCGAGAGGTTCAAGTCGTTCATGGCGACAAGAATCCGCCGCTGGGAGGGCTTGAGCCCATCGCGAACATCGGGCAGGGCCCGCGAGACGATCACGCTCATCGCGTAGGTCAGGTAGCTGTCCTTGAGCTCCTGTTCGATCGGCTGTTCAACCAGCCGTCCTCCCGCATTGTCCCGCAGCACGCCCGCCACGTCGCGGTGATCGCCGGCATGGCCCGCCCCGGTGCCGTCCTGGGGCGGCACGCCTCCCTTGGAACCACCAGCGTCGTCTTCGGGGGAATCAGTGTCATCTGCCAAAGGGGTTTCTCCCAGCTGACCCCCGGGGTTTTCACCGGTGGGAACGCTTGAACATACCCGTCCGGTGGGAACGGTCAACCGGCCTCAAACCTCGGAAAAACCGGGAAGCGGACGGCTTGACCCGCGCGCCTGCCCCCCCTACTCTCCCGCCCCGTTTTCACCGTTCTTCCATCCGAGGCCCTCCACCCGTGCCAGCAACGCGTTTTCACGGTTGGTTCGTTGCCGCCACGGCGATGGTCGTGCTGCTCGTCCGGCTGGGCGGTCCGGCCCTCTGGGACGACGATGAGCCCAAGAATGCCGCCTGCTCGCTGGCCATGCTCGACTCGCACGACTGGGTCGTGCCGACGTTCAACGGCCGTCTTCGCGTCGAAAAACCGCCGCTGGTGAACTGGATCCAGATCGCCGGATTCACGCTCTGCGGCCGCAACGAGACCGGTGCTCGGATCGGATCGGCCCTGCTGACCGTCGGCACATGTCTGCTCACCTGGCAAATCGGCTACCGGCTGCTCGGACCGACGTGCGGCCTCCTCGGCGGCCTGGCCATGGCCAGTTGCGTGTGGACCGCCGTGGGCGGCCGCGCCGCCACCCCCGATGCACCGCTGCTGTTCTTCACGACACTCGCATTCTTCCTCTTCGTGCGCGGTGCCGGCATCCGGGCGGGCGACGGGAGCCCGCCAGTCGGCACGCCATCGCTTTCGCTCTGGTCTGCGATCGGCATCGGTGCAGCCTGTGGCGCCGCCACGCTCGCCAAGGGACCGGTCGGGCTCGTCCTCCCGCTGACGGCATTTCTGCTGTTCGCCGCCTGTCGAAAACTGTCCTGTCCGCAGGTCGGTTGGACGGCGGCACTCGGCGGTCTTCGGCCACTCACGATCGTGCTCGCGGCCATGGTGATGGCGGTGCCCTGGTACGTCTTGGTGACCCTTCGCACCGATGGCGAATGGCTCCGCGGCTTCCTGTTCGTTCACAACATCGGCCGCTTCGCGTCGACGATGGAGGGCCACTCCGGTTCGATCCTCTATTACCCGGCGGTCGTGGCGATCGGCCTCTTTCCCTGGTCGATCGTGCTGGCCGCCATGCTCGTCCATCTCGCATGCATGCTGCGGTCACCGGTAGCCGACGCCCGCCGTGAACCGGCTCAGCTCCTCGCCTGCTGGATGTTCGTCTGGATCGGCGGTTTCTCATGCGCCGGCACGAAGCTGCCCGGCTATGTCTGGCCGGCCTACCCCGCCCTGGCGATCGCCACCGGGCTGTTTCTCGCCAACTGGGCCGACGGCCGCCTGGATCTGCCATGGCCGTATCTCGCCGAGCGTTTCCGAAAACTCCGAATGACGGGAGATCGTGATCCCGACCTCTTGATCGACCTCGTGATGCGGGTGGCCTGGTCGATTCTCGCAGCGACCGGCCTGGCATTGGCGATCGGACTGCCGCTGGCAGCCAATCGGCTCGCCCCCGGCTGCGAGTGGCTGGGTGTGCTCGGCCTGATTCCGCTGGCGGCGGCAGGACTGGCCTGGTGGACCCAGTCGGCCGGCTATCGGGCCAGGTCGCTGGCCGTCATGGCTGTGGCCGCCTGCCTGCTTGTCACGCTGATGGCCTCCATCGCCGCCGAATCATTCAGCCGAGCGCAGGGGCCGCGGACACTCGTCGCGCAGCTCGACAGGCCGGCAAGCGACTGCCAATGGGCTTGCCTGTGGAACGTGCCCCCGAGTCTCGTCTTCTATACGGGCGCCCGGATCGAGAAGCTCGAGACTGCCGACGACGTCGCCGCCCATCTCCGGCAGCATCCGCTGGCCCGCGTCGTGATCGACAGCCGCCAGAAAAAGCTCGTCACGGACGCGCTGCCGCCGGGCTGCGGCGTGCTGTCCCGCGTGCAGACCCTCGCCGACCATGATTTTTTGCTGCTCGGTCGCCTTCCGGAATATGACACACCGCCGGAGCACGATACGCCGCTCGCATTGGCCGACTGATCCTCGCCCTCTTTGCCCACATTCTTCCGAGACCGTTTTCCCGAGGCAATTTCCCGGAGCCATCCATGCAGGACCGCCGCCCGCTCATCATCGTGCTCGTCGCCTCGATCGCCAGCCTCGCGGTGGGGATCGTGGCCACGCCTTTCTGGGACGAAGACGAGCCGCGGTTCGCGGCCATCGCCCGCACCATGGTCGAAACGGGCGACTGGATCGTGCCGATGTTCAACGACGAACTCGCCGTCGACAAGCCGGTGCTGATGCACTGGGCCATGGCCGCCTCCTACACGCTCTTCGGAACGTCGGAAATCGCGGCGCGGCTGCCGGCCGCGATCGCCACGCTGCTCACGGCACTGGCGCTGTTGCGGGCGGGCACACGCTGGTTCAACAGCACCACGGGCATCGTCGCGGCACTGGCCTATGTGGGCTGCCTCCTGGTGGGCATCGAGGCGCATGCCGCCACACCTGATGCGATCCTGACCTGCCTGACGACCTGGGCCACGGTGCTCTTCGCGGAGGCCTTACTGGCCGGCCCCGATGCGGCGGCCTGCCTGACAAAGCTCTCATGGCGCCGCGCGGCGGTGATCGGCGGACTGCTCGGCCTGGCCGTCGTCTGCAAGGGCCCGATCGGATTCGTGGGCCCGCTCGCCGTCGTGCTGCCGTGGACCTGGTGGTTGGCCACACAGCGGCGGGTCGATGCCACGACCACCTCCGACCACCCCGCGAAAACATGGCTCGCCGCGGCGGTGCCGGCAGCCTGGGATACCATCCGGACAGCACGTCTGGGCATGCTCACCGTGGCGATGCTGGCGGTGGCCGCGCCGTGGTACACGGCGGTGTCGCTCCGCACCAACGGCGAGTGGCTCAACGGCTTCTTCTTCATCCACAACGTGGGCCGCTTCGTCGCTCCGATGGAGCGGCATGGTGGCAGCGTGCTGCTCCATCCGCTGGCGCTGCTCGTCGGCTTCTTTCCGTGGTCATGCTTCCTGCCGCTGGCGATCGTCGTGACGGCCTGGCGTGTCTGGAAGCGGGCCGACTCAGCCGTCTGCAGACACGCACTGGGCCTCGCGATGGTGTGGCTTGCCGTCTGGGTGGGCGGCTTCTCGCTCTCCGCGACAAAACTCCCCAACTACGTGCTGCCGGCCTATCCCGCGGCGGCCCTCTTGGTCGCGGCTGTTGGCGTGGCCGCCGCCCACCGCGGCATGAAGGAAGGCGACCTTATTGAGGAAGCCCTCAACCGGCACCTGGGGCTCGGCGTGTTCGAGCGCCTCTGGGAGAACCAGCAGCCAGACCCCGACTTCGACGCCATGGGCGAAGACGAGCTGATGAACTGGGTCGTGGATCTGCAGCACGGCATCAGGAACGAGCGCCGCAAGCAGGCACGTGCGCGCCGTACTTGACGCCAACGTCTTCGTCTCAGCGGCCA
>JAPLNQ010000183.1 GCA_026401075.1 Planctomycetia bacterium | reverse complement strand
GGTTGCTGCTGCAGACCGCCCGCCGGCCGGCTTCACGGGCGTTTTGCACGGCAGGCAGGCGCAGTCCTGCCAGGGTGGCCAGAATCGCGACCACGATCAACAACTCGACCAGCGTAAACCCGCGGGCCGAACAGTCGCGTGGCGGGAGACGACCAGTCAGGCTGGTTCGTGCGGCGGCGTGGATCAGGTGCGGTGGCTGCCCCATCGTGGTTCCCTCACGCATGGTTCACTCAGTCGCCTCCTCGATGATGCTGAGGAGGCCCATGCCCTTGGGGACAGTTTATCACATCCCCGCGGCAGTGCCTGTTTGGAGGGCTATTTCGCGGCCCCGCCGGGCTTGCTGTCACCCGTGTTGGAGGGGACCTCGAACTTCACGTTCAATCCGTCCTTGGGCACGCTCACGCGGAGCGGCGACTTGGCCATGTCGGCGTAGGACTTGGGAATCCATTCGGGACCGACAGGTGGATTGTCGAGCAGTTTTTGCACCGCCGCAGAGTAGGCGAAAAAGTCCTTCGGCGGCCTGCCCTTGGACTCATCGATCGGCGTATTGGGAAGCGGAATCGACCGTTTCGAATTGACCAATGTGACAACATAGTCCCCGCGCATGACTCCCCGTTTGTCACGGGTGCTCATCACGCAGAGGCCATCACTGCCGACCGTGCCATTGGCGACCCACGTGTCGCCCTGTGGCAGAAACATGACCTGCACGCCCTCCGCTGCCGGCTTCCCGTCGACGAGCACCACGCTTGTGACGCGGTGCAGCCCATCGCCACAGCCTGGGCAGCACAGGAGGCAGGCCACCATGGCCAGCATGGCTCCCATGCGCATCAACTGGCGGAAGCCAGGAAACGTCACGTGCGTCGGGCTCATGAAGCACAGTTGTCCCTGCGGGGCACGGTCACTCCGAGTATTCGTAGGTCTTCGCATCGCTCTTGTGCCCCATGCGGACGTAGACGGACATGTTGACGTTCTCGTTGACAAACTTCACCGTCCCGTCGCCAAACGAAAGATTCGCACCGCTGGCATGCATCGACTTGAAGCCGTTGCTATACGCCCACTGCCCGTCTGCGCAGCCGACGGGCCCCCCGGTTTCATCAGGTTTGGTGTAATTGATTGGAAACCCGTTCGATGCCGGCAGCCATCCGTCCGCGTCGCCGAAGGCGTTCCCCTGCCCATTCGCCCCGCTGCGGCAGCAACTTCTGCGGGCGTAGGACGTGCCTGTCTCGCCCAGCATGATCGTCTTGCTGAGACCATCACCCACGTCCTTCAGTCTGACCATCATCTTGCTCTCCGTCGTGGTGGTCTCGTCCACCATGAAGCCGACGAACATTCCCAGGATGTGGGCTCGGGTGGTGGAAAAGTCCCAGCAGCCATCGCCGCCCCATCCGCCGCTGGCCCCCACCTCGGCCCTGAAGCCCGAGTACGGATCTGGCCAGGTGCATGCTGCGACAGAGGGTTGCGGCCCCCCCTTCGGGCCTCCGCAGGCGGCATAATTTGAGGCCGATAAGTTTTGGAAATTTGCCGCCTTGTAGCCATCAGATGGGCACCGCAACCATGGGGCGGTCGAATTCCTGAGCCTGTAGCCGCGCTGAGCATTGTAAACCGTCTCGCCGGTTTGAATCGCGCCGTCGTTGTAGAGCTTCAACTCCTCCATGTAGGGCAGGATGAAATACATCCATGTCCAGCCCGTCGACTGGGCGGGGGCAGTGGCGGTGCCGGCGGCACTCGTGTAAGCCATCGACCCGTGCGGCAAGCGCCCGTTGCTGCTCTCGTAATTGAGCACCGCGGTCGACATTTCTCTGAGACGGTTGGCGCAGCTCGTGCGGCGGGCACTCTCCCGGGCCACCTGCACGGCGGGCAGGAGCAGGCCCACGAGCACGCCGATGATCGCGATCACGACCAGGAGTTCCACCAGGGTGAAGCCCAAGGTATCGCGGTGGTTGACCCGCTGCGTGACACGCTGGCGTCTACGGGAACTCCACTCTGTCAAAGCCAGAAAGTTGTCGCCCCTCATCGCCATGCCCTCCAGATCGCGAGAGAAAGATTCGCCCCGAAGACGTCGATTGCAGACAGAATCCCCTATGGCCGCAAGGTGTTCTGTCGCGACACTGCGGGGTGGTCTGCACGGCCACAAGGACCCCCGCTTTCAGCCTGGTTTTTCCCGATTGGCAGGGCGAGCGAGGCTTGGCGGTGCCGGGCGTGCGCGAAGCCATCACCCCCGCACCACCGCCTCCAGCGGTTCGCCGCGATCGAAGTGCACGAGGTTGCGGACTGTCTGGGCTGCGATGGCGTCGAGGGCGTTCTGCGTGAAGAACGCCTGATGCGCCGTGATCACCACGTTGGGAAAGGTGAGCAGCCTCGTGAAGACATCGTCCTGGATGATGGAGTTGCTGTGGTCGTCGAAGAAGAGGTCGGCCTCCTCCTCGTAGACATCGAGCCCCAGGTGGCCGAGGTGGCCCGTCTTGAGCGCCTCGATCACGGCGGGCGTGTCGATCAGCCCGCCGCGGCTCGTGTTGATCAGCATCGCACTCCGCTTCATCCGCGCGAGCGCGGCCGCGTCGATGAGGTGAAGCGTGTTTGGCTTGAGCGGACAGTGCAGCGTGACGATGTCGGAAGCGGCCAGCAGGTCGTCGAGCGGCATGAAGATCACGCCGCGGGCGGCCAGATCGGGCTCGGGCTTCGGGTCGTATGCCAGCACGCGGCAGCCGAAGCCGAGCATGATCTCGGCCACGCAGTGGCCGATTCGCCCCGTGCCCACCACGCCGACTGTGCGCCCGAAGAGGTCGAAGCCGAGCAGACCATCGAGGGAGAAATTGCCCTCGCGGACCCGGTTGTAGGCCTTGTGCAGCCGGCGGTCGAGGGTGAGCATGAGGCCGATCGTGTGCTCCGCGACGGCGTGCGGCGAATACTCCGGCACGCGGACCACCGGCAGCGAGAGCCGCGCCGCCGCGGCCAGATCGACCTGGTTGAAGCCGGCGCAGCGGAGCGTGATCAGCTTCACGCCGAGGGCCGCGAGGATGTCGAGCGTGGTGGCATCGAGCTGGTCGTTCACGAAGCAGTTGACTGCCGTGGCCCCCTCGGCGAGCCGGGCCGTATGGCGATCCAGCCGCGGCTCGAACCACGCCCATTCGATCGGCAGCCCTGTCGAGGCCGCAGTCAGCGAGGCACGGTCGTAGGGCTTCACGGAAAAGGCGGCGACACGCACGGGGGGCTCCTGGAGAAGTTCTAGGGATCCGCGAGAAGTTCTACCGTTTTCATCCAAGCCCGAAGCGCAAGCGAGGGAATCCCGTTCTCATACAAGCCCGAAGCGCGAGCGAGGGAATCCGCGTGGTTCAGGCCGACGGGTGAAGCCGCCCGTATTCCCTTGCTGGCGCTGCGGGCTTGGATGGAGGGGCTTGGATGCATGAATCAACCATCGGTAGCCTCTTTTTCTGGGCATGAAACGCTCTCGCCCGGTGGGGCGGCCGGTGCTATGTTCCCCACCCTTCCTGAACCGCCGCCCGGAGTCTGCGCCGTGAGATTCATGCCCCAGCCGACCATGTCGATGCGTCTTGTCGTGATGCTCATGCTCTCTGCTTGGGGGCTGGCGTGCCTGATGCCGGTGCCGGCTGTGGCCCAGCAGCCCGTGCCAGGGCAGCGTCCGGCGGCGATGCCGGCAGCGGCGCCGCAGCGGGTGGCGGCCGTGCCCGGCCAGCCCATGCCGCAACAGGCTGGCCAGCCCATGCAGCAGGCCCGACCGCAGCAGCCGGCGCCGCTCTCGCCCGAACAGCAGGCGGCACTCGAACGCCTCCTTGCCGCCTGGGAGGCTCGCAACGCCGCCGTCACGACCTGGTCATGCACCTTCCACAAGTGGGAATACAACGCCTGGAGCCCGGCCGATGGCGGTGGCGAGCGGCTGGCCTTCTCCGAGAGCAGCGGCGAGATCAAGTATGCCGCGCCCGACAAGGGACTGTTTCGCGTCAAGGAGTCGACGCAGTGGAATCCCGAGACGCGCCGGTATGAGAAGCGGACCGGCGACACAGGCGAACACTGGGTCTGCAACGGCACGAGCATCTATGAGTTTCGGCACAGCGAACGGCAGCTCCGTGAGACGCGGCTACCGCCGGAGATGCAAGGGAAGGCGATCAGCGACGGTCCGCTGCCGTTCGTCTTTGGTGCCAAGGCCGACACCCTCAAGAAGCGCTACTTCATGCGGCTCATCACGCCTCCCGGCGTGACCGACCAGATCTGGCTGGAGTCGCTTCCGCGGTATCAGGCCGATGCCGCCAACTTCTCCAAGGTGGAGCTGATCCTGCAGGCGCGCGATCTGATGCCGTTCGCGATTCAGGTCTTCAAGCCGGGCGGGCAGGATCGCGATGTCTACCAGTTCGATCCGCGGACGAGCCTGATCGATAAGGGGCTCGACATGCTCCGCGATTTCTCGAAGCCCATGACGCCGCTCGGCTACAAGTTCATCCTCGACGATGTGTCGGCAGGCCCGCAGGCCCAGCCTCCGGGCGCAGGCGGCATCGCGCCACAGGCCCGTCCCGGCGGCTGAAACGGCGCTTGGTCGGCGGGCCTGCGCTGCGACTGCTATACTGGCAGCTCGTTTCGTCAGTCGCGTTGTTTCGAGGATGTGATGCCGCACGTCGATCCCGCCCACCCGTTGGCCCAGCTGCTCCAGCGGGACCATCGCTACAAACTCGATGCTTACCTGTTCGTGCTCGAGTCTCTGGCGTTCGGTCAGGAAAACCTCGGCATGGGAGCCGAACCTCCTGCCGAGGACCTCGAGGCGTCTGCCGGGAAGCCGGCGGAGGCGGGGCCTCGGGCCCCGGGCCGGGGGAAGGGCCGACCGCGGCGGCGTCAGGTGGAGCGGCATGTCAGCGGCCAGGAACTCTGCGAGGCGGCACGGCATTATGCCCTCCAGCAGTATGGCTTCATGGCTCCCACGGTGTTGGGCACCTGGGGCGTGCACGCCACGAGCGATTTCGGCGAGATCGTGTTCAGCATGATCGAGATCGGCCAGATGCGAAAAACGCGACGCGATAAGCGGGAGGACTTCCATGACGTCTACGACTTCGGCGACGCGTTCTCCCGCGACCTCGCATTCGTTGTCCCCGACGCGGTCTAAGCGGTCATGGGCCTTCGTTGCAGCGGCCGTGACCGAGGCGGCATGGTTGCTGCTGCTGGCATGGATGGCGTTGGCCCGATAGCGCGGAGAAGACTCGCGGATTTCCGGAAGTGCTCCACCTGAAGTGACATGACCACATCGCCCGCCACGCCCGCACCATGGATCGCCCTCCTGCCGCTGGGCTGCTATCTCCTGGTGCTCGCCTGGGCGCACCTGCGTCGGAGGCCGTTGGCCGTAACGGGTGTCTTCGATGGAGTGATGCTGGCTGCCGCCGTGTCGGGGCTGGCGGTGGTGGGGCCATTGGCGCTGCTGGTGCCGGTGACCGGAGGCTCTCCGTGGAGCTGGCCCGTGCTGGCGTTTCTGTTCGCCCTGTGTGTGGCGGTGTGCGTGCTCGTCTCGCGGCCACGGATGGTGGTCTACAACATCACCGTGGAGCAGTTTCGCCCGCTGGTGGCAGAGGTCGTCTCGTCGCTCGATCCCAAGGCCCGCTGGGCCGGTGAAAGCGCGGCCCTGCCGGACCGCGGCTTTCAACTGCACATCGAGGGCAACGGAGCCCTGCGAACCGTGAGCATCGTGAACGTTGGTGAACGGTCGTCGGCCGAAGGATGGGGAGAGTTCACCAGACGGCTCCGCCGGGCTGTCCGTGGGCTGCGGGTGCGACGCAGCCCGTGGGGGGCACTTTTTGCCTGCCTCGGCTGCGGACTGCTCGTGGCGGCGACATGTCTGGCGATCGCTCCATCGTGGTTGCCGTCGGCGCTGACCGGCGTTCCCACGCAGCGTCCCGCCGCTCGGCCATCGGCGGCACCGACCGCCGTTCCTCCTCTCGTGCCCTCAGCCCCACCAGGAGCAACCGATGCCTCTCCGCGTCGATCTGTCGGTGCATGAGATCAGTGTGCCCGTCGTGGTCCGCAACGCTCCGCCAGCCCGACTCTACGAGGATGCGGTCACCCGCGAGCACGCAGCCATCATGGCCAGCGGTGCGATCGCGATCTGCTCGGGCGAGAAGACCGGCCGCAGCCCGAAGGATAAACACGTCGTACGGGCACCGGCATCGGAGGCGGATGTCTGGTGGGGACCGGTCAACCATCCCATCGACAACCACACCTTCCTGCTCAACCGCCAACGGGCCATCGACTACCTCAACACGCGGGACCAGATCTACGTGTGCGACGGCTACGCCGGCTGGGATCCAGCCTGCAGGCTGAAGGTTCGCGTGCTGTGCAGCCGGGCCTACCATGCGCTCTTCATGCACAACATGCTGATCCGTCCCACGCGTGACGAACTCGAACAGTTCGGCACGCCCGACTACGTGATCTACAACGCCGGTCAGTTTCCGGCGAACCCGCTGACGGCGCAGATGACCAGCCGCACGAGCATCGACTTGTCGCTCGAGCGCCGCGAGCAGGTGATCCTGGGCACGGAATACGCGGGCGAGATGAAGAAGGGCGTGTTCACGATCATGCACTGGATGCTCCCCGGTCGGGGTGTGCTCTCCATGCACTGTTCGGCCAACGAGGCTCCGCAGGAGTTTCGGGGTGAGGGGGGCGGGAACGACGTGTCGCTCTTCTTCGGTCTCTCGGGCACGGGCAAGACAACGCTCTCGGCCGACCCGGCCCGCCGGTTGATCGGCGACGACGAACATGGCTGGGGCGATGACGGCATCTTCAATATTGAAGGAGGCTGCTACGCGAAGTGCATCCATCTCTCGGCGGCGAAGGAGCCGGAGATCTACGACGCGATTCGCTTCGGCACGGTGCTCGAGAACGTGGTCTACGACCAGGCCACACGACACGTCGATTTCGAGTCGAGCGCCATCACGGAAAACACGCGTGCGGCCTATCCGATCGAATATATCGCCAACGCCCAGGTACCCTGCGTGGCCGGGCATCCGCGGAACGTCATCTTCCTGACGTGCGACGCCTCGGGCGTGCTGCCGCCGGTGAGCCGGCTCTCCAGTGAGCAGGCGATGTATCACTTCCTCTCCGGCTATACGGCCCGCGTGGCCGGCACGGAGATGGGCATCCTCGAGCCGCAGGCAGCCTTCTCCGCCTGCTTCAGCGCGGCGTTTCTAGTGCGGCATCCTGCGGTCTACGCCCGCCTACTCTCGGAAAAGCTCCAGCGGCATGGTGCCCAGGCATGGCTCGTGAACACCGGCTGGACCGGCGGTGGCTACGGCCAGGGCCAACGGATCGATCTGGCGGTGACGCGACGGATCATCGACGGCATCCATTCGGGGAGTCTGGCCAGGGCGCCGGTGGCCCGTGATCCGGTCTTTGGCCTCGACGCGGTGACGCAGGTCCCGGGTGTCGACGGTGACGTCCTCGAGCCCTGGCGGGCCTGGAGCGACGAGGCTGCATGGACGGCAGCTGCCCGCGGGCTAGCGGCGAAGTTTCGCGAGAATTTCGCGAGCTATGCCGAGCAGGCCGGCCCGGATGTGCTGGCGGCCGGGCCTGTGTGAATCGGGAGCGGTTGCCTACGGATGTTTTGACTTGTTGCGGCACCGGTCTCTAATGTGGTCTGTGCGTTGATGCTGCATCCCCCGTTTCTGGAGACCATTCGATGCTGACCAAGACACTTGTGACACTGATCGTGACGCTCGCCGTGGGAGCCCTGCTCGCGACCTCAGCCCAGGCCGACCAGGGCTCGCCGCTGACCGGCAAGGTCAAGAAGATTGACGGCACCGAGGTCGACCTCGCCAGCTACAAGGGCAAGGTCGTGCTGATCGTCAACGTCGCCAGCCGCTGCGGCTACACCGGCCAGTATGCCGGCCTGCAAAAACTCTACGACGCCTACAAGGACAAAGGCCTCGTTGTGCTGGGCTTTCCCGCCAATGAGTTTGGCGCGCAGGAGCCGGGCACCGACGCTGAGATCGCCACGTTCTGCTCGTCGAAGTATGGCGTGACGTTCGACATGTTCTCGAAGATCGTCGTCAAGGGGGCAGACAAGTCGCCACTCTATAAGACGCTCACTGAGTCGGCCGATCCCAAGGGCGAGGTGGGCTGGAACTTCGAGAAGTTCCTGATCGGCCGTGACGGCAAGGTCGTGGGCCGCTACAAGTCGGGAGTGGCTCCCGACGACGCCACGCTCAAGACCGCGATCGAGGCCGCCCTCGGCAAGGCGGGGTGAATCGAGCAAGCGACGGGTCGGTGACGCCAGATCGTAGGGAATAAAGTCAGCCGCATTGGTTCGCCGGCTGCGGCATGCTCGTCGCCGGCGGATTCTGCTACAGGATGCTCTTGGACGAATCGTGCATCGCTCGTGAGTCGCAGAATTCACCGTCTCCTGCGCGTGCCTCCGACCGGCTCCTCAGCATCAGGAGTTTTCAGGAACCCGTGAGGGGCTGCCCATGTCCCGAGAGCCGGCGTTGCTGACCAGCGCAGGCAGGATGCCGGAGCGCAGTCAGCATCGAGTGAGCGAAGGGCAGGATGCCCGAAGCGAACGTCCGGCGACGGGGCATGGGCAACCCCGAACCGTCGCGTGAAGCCGTGTCAGGCGGCGCGGGAGGAGCGGTCGGGCCGTGCGCTGCCTGGGGCTGAGGAGCCCGTGGCGTTGATGGTGCGGCGGACGACGGAGGTCGGCCGGCCCTGCGATTCGCGGTAGGTCCGCACCACATACTCACCCACGATGGCGACCGCGGCGGTCTGGGCTGCGCCGACGAGCGCCGCCACCGCGATGACCGCCGCCAGTGAGATGCCGGCGTGCTGGGCCCCCGTTGTCTCGTCATGAAAGCTCGACCATGTCGCGATGGCCGTGGCCGTGAGGCCAACCTTCGCCAGAACGAGGCTGCACAGCCAGGTGAGCCGCACCGGCGCATCGGAGGAGATCACGAGCGCATCAGCGGCCAGCATGATCAGCTTGCGGGTCGAGTATTTCGTCTCGCCAGCGGCCCGGGCGTGGCGGTCATACCAGACCGGTTCGTGGCGGAAGCCGGCCCATGGCACGAGGCTGCGGAGATAGCGACGCTTCTCGGGCAGGCTGCAGACGGCATCGGCCACGGCCCGATCGATCAGCTTGAAGTCGCCGGTGTCGACCGGGATCGGGTGGGGCACGAGGCTGGCGAAGAGCCTGTGGAAGAGGCTGGCGGTCACGAGCTTGAAACGCGTCTCACCCTCGCGGGAACGGCGGCGGCCATAGGCCACGTCGACGCCGCTCCGCCAGGCGCGAACCATGTCGGGGATCACCTCGGGCGGATCCTGCAGATCGGCATCGATGATCACGACCGCAGCGCCCCGCGCCTGGGCGAGCCCCGCCGACATCGCCGCCTGCTGGCCGAAATTGCGGGAGAGCTCCACGACCACGGCCCGCGCATCACGGGCTGCGATCGCTTCCAGTTGTTCGAGCGTGGCGTCGCGGCTGCCGTCATCCACATACACGATCTCAAGGTCCATGCCCGTGCCCGCCACCGCGGCGACGAGCCGGTCGTGGGTGGTCGCCACGACGGCCTCCTCGTTGTGGCAGGGCACCACGATCGACAGCAGGCCACCGGGAGCGCGGTCGGCGATGCGCCTCGCGGGCCGCTCGCACGGCAGGATCGCGGGATGGGATTCGTCGTGGGCGTTCATCGGGTGGTGGTCTCCACTGGGCTCTCACGCGCGGCAGTCGGGCCGACGCTGCGGGCCCCGTTTGTCGTGTGCGTGCCGACGAGCAGGAAGTCGAGGTCTCGGAAGAGCGGACGACTGCGGCCGATCACGCCCACGCCTTCAGGCAGACCTGCCGACAGGGCGGCGAAGTCGTCTTCGCGAACGAGCACGACGGCGTCGGGGCCCGAGGCGAGAAAGCGGATGCAGTCGTCACGCTGGGGCTCCTGCCAGGCGGTGACGTGCCCCTTGGCGTAGTAGACGACGTTGGGCGTGATCTGCGTGAAGGTGCCCAGGCGGGCGTGGCCACCGGCATGGCGATGGGCCTCCTGCATGAGCGCGGGCAGCGCATTGGCGCCTGCGATACGGGCCGCGGCCGGGCCCACGGCGAGGCCTGTGTAGACGAGGCCCGTCACGGCGAGTGCCGCGATCGCCCGCAGCGGTTCACGCCGCCAATGCCAGAGGCAGGCGGCGCCGATGATCGGCACGAGGCCCACGAGAGCGGCAGGCGCGGCATCGGCCAGGCCAAAGCGTTCGGCCACGAGCACGGCGGCGGCCGTGATCACGCCACCGAGGGCCAGCGACGCAGTGCCAGCGGCCATCCAGACGGGATGGGTCCAGAGGCCGCGG
>JAPLNQ010000175.1 GCA_026401075.1 Planctomycetia bacterium | reverse complement strand
GATGCGAAGGGCCGGCTCGACGACACGATCATTCTCTTCACGAGCGATCACGGTCTGGCCCTCGGCAGCCATGGGTTGCTCGGCAAGCAGAACCTCTACGAGCACTCGATGCGGCCGCCTGCGGTGATCGCTGGGCCGGGCGTGCCGGTCGGCAGGCGCACCGACGCCCTCTGTTATCTCTACGACCTCACGGCCACGGTGGGGGATCTGGCTGGCGTGCCCGCACCGGAGCAGAGCGAAGGCAAGAGCCTCACGCCGCTGCTCCGTGACAATCAGCCGGGCCTCCGCGATGAGCTGCTGCTGGCCTACCGCAATGTGCAGCGGGCGCTGGTCACACCGGAATGGAAGCTGATCGAGTACCCCGTGGCGTGCAAAACCGAGCTGTTTCAGCTGGTGCGTGATCCCGATGAACGGGTCAATCGTGCGGATGATCCGGCTGAGGCACCGCGTCGTGCCGACCTCGAGGCCCGGCTCAAAGCCGCCCGACAGGCTGTCGGCGACCCGGTTGCCGCGGTCGCAGACCCGCGGCCGAATGTGATCCTGTTTCTGGCCGATGACTTGGGCTACGGCGAACTCGGCTGCTACGGCCATGCCGCTGCCATCACGCCCAATCTCGATCGCTTCGCGGCCGAGGGCCTGCGGCTCACCGACTGCCATTCGGCGGGCAGCGTCTGCTCGCCGTCGCGGTCGGCGCTGCTCACCGGGCGGACGCCGTATCGCAACGGCGTGTTCACTTGGATCCCGGAGGACAGTCCAATCCATCTGCGAACCAGCGAACACGCGTTGCCAAAGCTGCTGCGCGAGGCGGGCTACGACACCTGCCACGTCGGCAAATGGCACTTAAACGGCAGGTTCAACTCACCCGACCAGCCGCAGCCATCCGACCACGGCTACGCCTGGTGGCTCGCCACGCAGAACAACGCCGCACCAAGCCATGCGTTTCCTACGAACCTCGTCCGCAATGGCCAGCCCATCGGCAAGGCCGATGACTATTCGGCGCCGTTCATCACGAAGGAGGCTATCGGCTGGCTCAAGGAGAAACGCGACCCACAGAAGCCTTTCTTCCTGGCCGTCTGGACGCACGAGCCGCACTATCCGATCGCGTCTGAAGAGCGTTATGAGCAACTCCATGCCGGCATCGCCGATCGGGAGGAGCGGACCTACCGCGCGAACATCACGCAGCTCGACGACGCCTTCGGGCAGCTCATGAAGACTGTCGACGACATGCAGCTCACCGATTCCACGCTGGTCTTCTTCTCCAGTGACAAGCTGGTCTTCTTCTCCAGTGACAACGGACCGGAGGGCGACGGCGACAAGGGGCCGGGCCGCGGGCTGGCTGGGGGACTACGCGGCCGCAAGCGGTCGATGTACGAGGGCGGGCACCGGGTGCCGGGGATCGTCCGCTGGCCCGGCAAGATCGCAGCCGGTACGAAAAGCGGCGCGCCGGTGATCGGCAGCGATGTGTTTCCGACGATGCTGGCGGCGGCGGGAGTCAAGCCGCCGGCAGGCCGGACGCTCGACGGCACGAGCCTGCTGCCACTGCTTGCTGGCGGTGCCGTCCATCGGCAGGCGCCGCTGTACTGGCGATGGGGCGGCAAGGTGGCCTATCGGGAGGGGGATTGGAAGATCGTCGTGGACGAAGCGCTCGAAAAGCCCGAACTCTACGATCTCGCCACCGATCGGAATGAATCGACGAATCTGGCCGCCCGGGAAGCGGATCGACTCGCGGCGATGATGGCGCGACTGCGGGCCTACACGGCCGAGGTGGAGGCCGAGGGACCGGATTGGTGGCGCACGGAACCGCTCAACGGTCGCAAGAAAAATCCCGCCGCGACCCGCAAGACGACCCGCAAGACCACCCCCAAGGCGAATCGCAAGGACGCCGCATAGCCCCATAGGCGTGGAGCGAGTCTCCGCCGCACGGTGGCCATGGTGATGCTACACTCTCGGCCTCATAGAGAGCGTGGGAACCATCAGCCGGAGGCGGGCATGTCTGCACACGAATCACGATCGGAACCGGTCAATCGCGCGGTGACCGGTTCGGCCAGCAGCCGCATCGGCCTGACGCTCTTCTGGATCTATGTGCTGCTCTACGCCGGCTTCATGGTCCTCGTGCTGTTCCGGCCCGACCTGCTCTCGCTGCGGCCCTTCGGTGGCGTCAACCTTGCCATCGCCTACGGGATGGGGCTGATCGCGGGGGCCTTCGTCCTGGCCATCGTTTACATGGCCGCCTGCCGGGCCGTCGAAGGCGGCGGCCCGCCTCGCGGCTGACTCGCACCAGCGACAGCATTTTTGGACAAGCGTTCTTCGAAAGGATTTCCGGCCGATGCTCTACGAATCCTCCGCGGCCGCCATCGCGATCTTTGCCGCTTTTGTGCTCGGCGTCATCGGGCTGTCGTTCTATCTCGGCCGCAAGGGCCAGTCGGCCAAGGGCTACTACGCCGCCCACGGCGAGATCCACTGGTTCGTCAACGGCATTGCCTTTGCTGGCGATTACCTCTCGGCGGCGTCGTTTCTTGGCATCTGCGGGATGATCGCCTTCAACGGCTATGACGGGTTTCTCTATTCGATCGGATTTCTCGCCGGCTGGATCGTGGCGCTGTTCGTGATCGCCGAGCCGATCAAGGCGCTCGGGAAGTTCACCTTCGCCGACGCCCTCGACAGCCGGTTCAACAGCCGCGGCATCAAACTGGCCGTGGCAATCTCGACGCTCGTCGTCAGCATCTTCTATCTCATTCCGCAGATGGTCGGTGCGGGTGACCTGATCGTGCCGCTGTTGGGCCTGCCGCATACGGTCGGTGTGATCCTCGTGGGCGTGGTCGTCACCATGATCGTCGTCACCGCGGGCATGGTCTCCACCACCTGGGTGCAGTTCATCAAGGGGTCGCTCCTCGTATTTTTCTGCGGCATCCTCGCGGCGATGATCTTGAACCGCGGCCTCGTGGTCGGCACCGGCCCGGCTGCGAATCTCACACCGCAGGTTCGCACGGTCACACCCGACGGTACCGTGCTCATCGATGGAAAGCCTCAATCGAAGGACCATGACCTGCGGCCGGTCGGCACGCTCAAGGCGCTGCCCGACCGCTACGCCGGGAAAACCTCGACCGGACCGCTGCGGCCGCTTGAGTATCTGGCGGCCCTGGAAGACTCGACGATCGTGACCTGGTCGAGCAAGAAACATACCGATGCCGCAGGCACCCACACCACCTATTCGCCCGTCGAGCGCAAGGGCTCCGAACTGCTCAAGCCGGGCGGCTACTTCAAGGGGCTTTCGACCGGAAAGCTCGCCGACCGGCTCGATTTCGCCAGCCTGATGCTGGCGCTCTTCTGCGGCACGGCGTCGCTGCCGCACATCCTCATCCGCTACTACACCGTGAAGGATGCCGCCGCGGCACGGCAGAGCACGGTCGTGGGGATCGCCGTGATCGGGGCCTTCTACGTGCTCACGCTCTATCTGGGCTTGGGCGCGATGACCAGCGGCGCCCTCGACCCCACAAGCACGAACATGGCCGCGCCACTCCTGGCCAAGTCGTTCAGCACCACGCTGTTTGCGATCATCTCGGCGATCGCCTTCACGACGGTGCTCGGCACGGTGAGCGGCCTGATCATGGCTGGCAGCGGCGCCGTGGCCCACGATCTCGTTGAAAATGTGCTTGGCATCCCGATGACCGATCACGAAAAGGTGCGGTGCGGCAAGATCGCGGCGGTGGGCCTCGGGATCATTGCGATGGTGCTGGGCGTGCTGTTTCGCAGCTTCAACGTCAGTTTCCTCGTGGGCTGGGCGTTCAACATCGCCGCGAGCGCCAACCTGCCGGCGCTCGTCATGCTGCTGTTCTGGCCACGGACGACCAAGCAGGGGATCATCGCTGCGGTGACGGTGGGGATGCTTTCGTCGCTGGGGTGGATCCTGATGTCGGCCGACACATTCGAGAAGGTCTATGGCTGGAGCCGCGAGGCTTCGATCGTGCCCTTCAGCCAACCGGGGATCGTGACGATTCCCCTGGGATTCCTGGTGCTCGTCGTCGTGTCGCTGCTCACGCCAAAGCCCGTGGAACCCACGGCCAGCGACCTGGTGCGACGCCATGGCTAGGACAGACGTTGCGGGTGGGCAGCATGCCGTGATCCACTGCGGACGCGAGCATCTCGAGGCGATCCGCGGCATTTATAACCACGAGATCGTGCACACGACGGCGCTCTATGAATACGAGCCCCGGAGCGTCGAAACGATTGTTTCGTGGTGGGCCGCCAAGCAGGCGGCGGGACTGCCGGTGCTGGGGATCGAGGCCGCGCCGGGAGTGCTGGCGGGATTTGCCAGCTGGGGGCCGTTCCGACCGTTCCCGGCCTACGGCCACACGGTCGAGCATTCCGTCTACGTCGACGAACGGTTTCGCGGCCACGGCGTGGGGCGAACGCTGCTGGGGGCGCTCGTCGAGGAGGCTCGGCTCAGGGATCTGCACACGCTGGTGGGGGTGATCGACGCCACGAACGCGGCGAGCATCAGCCTGCACCGTCGGCTCGGCTTCACCCACTGCGGCACGGTCCGCGAGGCGGGATTTAAATTCGGCCGCTGGCTCGACGTGGAATACTGGCAGCGCATCCTGGTCACGCCCACGTGAAGCCTCGTTAGACCCGGGGGAGTTCGAAGCCCTTTCGGTACTCCCGCGTGAAGAGCCGGTTTGCCTCGGCATCGGTCGACCGCTCCGTCTTCGGGTCGATCGCGAGCTCCCGGCCGAGCGTGAGCTTCGTGGCGGCAAAGTCGACGTTGTCTTCCTTGCAATACGCCTCGAAGCTGTCCCATGTGTCGGCCACGTGCTTGTCGTTTGCGGCGAGCGGCCGCCGTGTGCCGAGGGGCACCGCCTGGCCGAGCGTCCACGATACGTTGCCCAGGTGCGCCAGCGCACTGGAAAGATGCCCGTCCTCGATGTCGAGGTGGAGATCCTTGTGGTTGCGACTCTTGATCGCCTTCACGAAATTCGCGAAATGCAGCTGGTAGCTGCCCCCCTCCCATTTTCCCAGTTCATTGCCGTCGAGGTCATATGCGACACCGGAACTGTAGCTGGGGGAGACGACGTAGCCCTTGGTGCCGTACCAGATGTTGCCGGTCCGCAGCGGTCCGGCCTTGAGGCCGAACGTGACGGGCGACTTGATCTCGAGGCCCCGAACATCGGAGATCAGCAGGGCGTCGTCCCACTGGAAGATGGTCACCTGGCTGTTGGCCGTGTCGCCATTGTCGATGTAGCCGAGCCGGCCGCCGACACTCACCACCCGCTTTGGCAATTCCTGCTTGCCGAGTCCCCAGCGGGCCTTGTCGAGCTCGTGGGGATTCTGGTTGCCAAGGTCGCCGTTGCCCGTGACGTGGTTCCAGTGCCAGTCGTAATGGAGTTTCTTTCGGGTTGGCACCTCGGCCGGTGCCGGGCCCGCCCAGAGGTCGAAGTCGAGGCCGGGCGGAATCGGAGCGTGAGTATCGACCAGTCCGATGCTCGGACGCGGCTTGTAACACATCGCGCGGGCCACCTTCACGTCGCCGATCTTCCCGCTCCTCACGAAATCGAGCGTCTGCCGCATGCCTGTCATGCTGCGGCTCTGCACACCCATCTGGCACATGCGTCCGAGCTTCCGCGCCCACTGCGTCATCACGCGGCCCTCCTCCACGTTGTGGCTGCAGGGCTTCTCCACGTAGACATCCTTGCCCGACTGCATCGCCCAGATGGCCATCAGGGCGTGCCAGTGGTTGGGTGTGGCGATCGAGACGGCGTCGATGTCCTTGCGGTCGAGCAGGCGGCGGACATCCTGCACGTAGGCCGGCGGGTGCAGCGAGTCCTTGAAGTGCTTCTCGCAGAGCCGCACGTAGGCGGACGGGTCGACATCGCAGATCGCTACGAGGTCGACGTCGGGATTGGCCAGCCATTCGCCGACATGCGCCGCCCCCTGCCCGTTCACCCCGATCGTGGCAACGCGGATTTTTGCCATGTCGCGGGAGCGGCCAGAGCCTGCGGATGATGCCGACTCGGCCTCGGCACCCACGGATGTGGAAGCGGGCATGCCAGCCAATGAGGCGGCTGCGAGAGTGAGTGCAGTTTCCACGAAATCACGGCGCGAGATTGGCACGGCGGCGGCCTCCTGGAACGGGCTGGGAAGGGGCTGGGAAGGGAATGACAACGGGCTCGACAAGCAGATGAAGGCAACGGCCGCGGCACGGCCCGCGTTCAGCCGAGTCTACCCTTCCGCTCTCCCCAGCCAACTGCCCAAAGCGGCAATCCAGTGAAAAATCCAGCGGCATACGAGCCAACAGGCGAGCGTGCAGCCCACCCGAGGTCGAGTGGCTTTGGCTCAGGATCGGTCGCGACGGTTGGCCGCCGCCCTTTTTGCCTTTCGCGGGGGGGTCGCAGCTGAGTTGGGCCGCGAAGCGACACGCGGGGTGGCATGTCGGGGGCCGCCCGTCAGTGGGGGATCGTACGACACGCTCAGCACCTTGGCCGTCCCGCGGCCGGCCGGCGCGAGGACGTGGGGGATAGCTGCGTAAATGTAGACGGTGTCCCCCTTGTCGAGGTGGATGAGTTCATTCCCGTATTCGAGTTTCACCTCGCCCTCGAGCACCATCAGAAACCGCTCACCGTCGTGGTTATCGGGATGATGGCGGTTGCCCACACCCGACAGGTTCACGATCATGGGGTTCATGGCGCGATCGCGCCACTGGTCGGCGAGACTCTCGGTCGCGTATCCGCCACGGCTGTCGCGAGAGGGTTCGGTCCGGCCCTCACCCTGTTTCACGACGACGTACTGGGGCGGCACCGACAGTCCCTGCACCAGGGTTTCGACGCCGCACTCGAGCACCTCGGCTAATTTGACGAGCCCGTCGAGTGAAGGCGTGAGCTGGCCATTCTCAAGTTTGGAGAGCCAGCTCACAGTGAACTGGGCCCGCGATACCACCTCTTCGAGGGTGAGCCTCCGGGCCAATCGGGCAGTTCGAACGCGTCGTCCAAGGTCGGAAAGATTTACGGCACTGGTCATGCGGGCTCATCAAGGGTGAAGAATTTCCCCGGAGGAGTATGCCCCAGCGATGAGGCACTCGCAAGAGGGGGGTGCCGGGTGCCTCCAGCATGCCTCTCGGGGTGCCTCTTGCCTCAATTCAGGCCTTGATAAGGCCTTCCTGGAGCCTGACCTGGCATGTCGCCACCGCCGCCTTGCGCGGACAACGACCGGCTTTCAGGCGCCGGGACGACGGTAGTGCCGGTAGGCCAGCAGCACATCGTGCAGATCCGACGAGATCGAAATTTCGTCGTCCTTGAAATCGGTGAGCCAGGTGCGATTGCTCGCCACGGCCTCGGCCAGCAGGGGCAGCACCTGACCCAGCGGGATGCGGATGCTGTTTTCTGCGGGCTGTTCGAGCACAGCAACGTTCGGCTGGCTCAGATCGGGGCCCGTGTACACGCGAAGACGACGCATGGCCATATCACACACTCCCTTGTTACTCGTAGTTGCTGGCCGGAGAGAGGTGCCCTCCGGCCGGCTGGTGGGGCGTCATCCTGACGCGCACCAACACCTCGTGTGGTATCGGCAGTTCAAGCCCGCAATGTTTGGCTGAATTCCCCGGACTGTGAGGAATGTGCGGCGCGAGACCGGGCAACCGGGGTAATCTGCCTGGGCGAGTGAGACTCGAGCGGGTCAGGCCCGGGCGAGACCTGGGGCCGGCTCCGGACCCTGCCCTGAAGGAAGGTTCCGTACGCGGCCGGCGCGAAAGGCATCGCCGATCGACTTGGGCACGAGGGCCTCCGCCTGAAACAGCCGGGCACGATTCTCGGCAGTGGAGGCCTTCATCTCCTGCTCGCGGGCAACGGCGACGCTCCGCCGTTCCTCGGCCTTGGCCCGGGCCACCCGGGTGTCGGCCTCGGCCTGGTCGGCCTGGAGGCGGGCACCGATGTTTTCCCCCACCTCGATGTCGGCGATGTCGATCGACACGATCTGAAACGCGGTCTGCGCATCGAGCCCACGCTGCAGCACGGCCTTCGAAATCGTGTCGGGATGCTCCATGACCTGGAAGTGGCTGGCAGACGAGCCGATCGAGGTGATGATGCCCTCGCCCACCCGCGCGATGATCGTTTCTTCGGTGGCTCCGCCAATGAGCTGCTGGAGATTCGTGCGTACGGTGACGCGGGCCCGGATCTTGAGTTCGACGCCGTTCTTGGCCACGGCCGACAAGGTCGACTTGCCGGTACGGGTGTCGGGGCAGTCGATCACCTTGGGGTTGACGCTCGTCTGCACGGCGTCGAGCACGTCACGGCCGGCCAGGTCGATCGCGCAGGCCCGGTCGAAGTCGAGGTCGAGGTCGGCGCGGTGGGCCACGATCAGCGCGCGGATCACGCGCGGCACATCGCCGCCGGCGAGATAGTGCGCCTCGAGCCGTTGCGCCGTGATATCGCTGCCGAGGCCCGCCTGCACGGCCATGATTCTGCCCTGCACGATCGTCCGCGCGTTGACCTTCCGCAGGCTCATGCCGAGCAGTTCGAGGAACCGCACGGGCGCCTTCGACCAGTAGGCCTGAAACCAGAGCTGCCCATAGTTGAAGATGAGCAGCAGCATCGTCAGGGACAGGAGGCCGAGCACGAGGCCCGCCCCCAACAGGACCGGCATGGGCAGCGAGGATGGCAGTTCGTTCACGGGAGTCTCGATGGTGGCTATGGAAAAGACCGCAAAACCAGATGCGGATCTCCTCACCAGCCTAGTTCGGGAATCGGGGCCATGCCACTCTGGGCCGGCGAGCCCTCTATCCAGCCGCCGCCGAGCAGCCGGTCGCCGAGATAGCAGACGGCCGGCTGGCCGGGCGAAATCGGGCCTGGCGACTGGTCAGGACCGCCTGTGAAGCGGGCGGAAAACCGGCCCGGCCCCAGTGGTGTCACCACCGCCGGTGCCGGCCCCCGCTGGGCGCGGCATTGCACCAGGCACTCAAACGACTCGTTGCCCACCGGCTCGAGCCAGGTCGACTCGCCCGCCACGCGCTCCGTGTCGGGTACCTCCTCACGATCTCCCACCACGATCTGGCAGGTGTCTGCATCGATCCGCACGACGTAGAGCGGTCGGCCCACGGCCAGCTTGAGTCCATGCCGCTGGCCCACCGTGAAGTGTTCAATGCCATCATGTCGACCGAGCACGCGACCATCCCGGGCGACGATCTCTCCCGCGCGGGAGCCTCCGAGCCGGTGGCCGACGAGCCGCGCATGTTCGCCCGACGCGACGAAGCAGATCTCCTGGCTATCAGGCTTGTCGGCGGTGATGAGCCCGAGCGCCGCTGCCCGACGGCGGACATCGTCTTTTGACATCCCACCCACAGGCAGCAGCATCCGGCCCAGCCGCTCAGGCACCACGTCGAAGAGCACGTAGGACTGATCGCGGGCGGCATCGTGACCGCGAAAGATCTGCGGTCGGCCGTTCGCCGCGTGGGTCAGCCGGGCGTAGTGTCCCGTGGCCACATGCGTGGCCCCGATGGCATCGGCATGATCGAAGAGCCTGCCAAACTTGATCCACGTGTTGCACCGCACGCAGGGATTGGGCGTGCGGCCGCGGCCATACTCCGTGGCGAAATAATCGATGATCCGGCTGAAGTCGTCGGTGAGATCAAGGGCGAAGAGCGGAATTCCGAGCCTGTCGGCCACCCGCCTCGCATCGAGGGCGTCGGTGACGCTGCAGCAGCCCTGATGGCCGCTGGTCACGATCGGCAAGGCTGCGGGCGACGTCGTTTCTGTGGGCAAGGCCGGCCGGCCATGCCGCATGAACACGCCCACGCAGTC
>JAPLNQ010000032.1:8335-9497 GCA_026401075.1 Planctomycetia bacterium | reverse complement strand
AGAGCAGGCTCAAGACACCCCAAGACATCCCTCTTTATTAGTTGTCCCCGCTTCCCTTTTGGGTAACTGGAAACGGGAAGCAGATCGGTTTACCCCCACCCTCATTCCTCTCTCTTGGAGCCGCACGCGACGCGGACGACTATGTCCCCCAGCAACCTGATTTCCCAACTCGGTCTGCCGACCAAGTTCCCAGCCTTCTTTCCCCCGCAACTCGAAGAGTATCGGCGGTCCCTCGCTGAGGCGGCCGATGTGCCCGACGAATTTGCTATCGCGTTCATGCTCGCTGCTGCGGCGACGGCTGCTGGTGGCGACGTGTCGGCCTGCGTGCACCCAGGATGGTGCGTCCGTTGCAACGTTTTCGTCGCCGTGATCGCCCCCAAGGGGACCGGCAAGAGCGTGCTCGCCGAAAAGTGCTTGCCACCCCTGCTTCACCGGGAGGACGAACTGCGGGACAAGGCGGCTCGCCCCCCCGTGGCCTGCCGGTCTGACAACTGCGATGACGATGATGCCGACGACGAGGACGATGACGAGTACGACGATGGATACAACGACGACGAGGAGGAAGACGAGTGCGATGCCGGGTTGCCGTGCCGAAAGAGAGACGCTGAGCAAGTCGACCCGTGCATCGTAATCAACGACACCACCGGACCAGCCCTGCTACAGCTCCTCGACAACAATCGGCGGCAACTCTTGGGGCACTTCGACGAACTGACCGCCCTATTCATTCGCAACACGGGCGGGACCGACCGGCAGATGTGGTGCGAACTGTACGATGGCCGCCGCCGCCGTCGTGCGAGGGCGTCTTCCCAGAGCAGCTCCGCAACGCTCAACGCCCCCTACGTCAACGTCGTCGGGAGCATACAGCCTGAGCTTGTGAAGCTTCTTTACAACGCTCGCGGCGACGATGGCCTTCTCGACCGCCTGCTACTGGTGGGCGATGGCGTGGCCCGCGAGGCGCAGTGGCCGAAGGATGCCGACGACCCGATCCTGAACGTCGCGTGGTCGAGAGCAATGGAGCGGCTGCTGCGGATCGAGGAACTTGCGACGGACGCCATCGGCCAGCAGGTTGAGTCGCGTTTCACCCCGCCGGCTGTGGCGGTCTGCAAGGAGCTTCTGGACCGCCTGAACAACATCACTGTCGTGCTCGCGGTGCCCGAGTCGC
>JAPLNQ010000032.1:5380-8321 GCA_026401075.1 Planctomycetia bacterium | reverse complement strand
AGCGCGCCGTGAAGCTAGCGCTGCTTCATCGCGTTCTACGGTGGGCCGCCGGTGAATTTGGTGACGGCGGTCCGCTTGGCGATGTTGACGCAGATGATGCGACAGCCGCGTGCGAGGCGACTCTGTTTTTCCTCGGACGGTGGCTGATCTGGCGCAAGGAGTTGCGGGGTGGCCAGCTACGCTCTGACAACAAGCCATTTGGACTCGCAGGTACCCCCGGCAACGACCCAGTTCTGAAATCGCTCGCAGGTGTCGCCGCGGGGGCCTTGAACAGCATCCGTCTCGTTGAGCGAATCGTTCGTCATGCGAGATTACAGAAGGACAACCGGCTGTCACCCGTGATGCTGGCCGATCGTGAAACCTTCGCGGATTCCAGCGTGGAGGAAATACGGGCGGCCTGTGATTGGCTGGTCGAGAACCGGCACGGTCAGTGGCGCGACGATCAGCCAGACACTTTCCGACTGACAGGTGTTGCCACGGAATCCCCCGCCCGCTCCTCAGTCGCTTCCGTTCGCGTAGGAGGCCGCTCATGAGCAGCGATCGTAAAACGAAACCGCAGCGTCGCGTTGCCAATGAACTGCACGCCCTGATGCCCGCGGAGCAGCTGTGGGGCAAACCGCTCCCCTTCCGCCCGCTCTACGACGCTGCCTTGCCCTTCGACGAGCGTGTCGCCCGGGCGTGGGAACACCTGAAGGGGACAAGGTTCACATTTGAGGAGCACGAGCGGCTGCGTGAGGTGCTCGCGGGGATAATCGTCGAGGAAGCAAGAAATGCGTATCCAGGGGGCAGCGAAGACCGCCGTGGGATGAGCAACGGCGAAGATGAGGAGACGGGAGCATGAAGAAGGAAATCCAACGAACACCGCCGACAGTCGGATCGCCGCTCTCGCTGCGCCCCGCGGATGCCGCGAAGGCGCTGGGCATTTCTGACCGACTGTTGTGGACGTGGACTCGTGAGCAATTGATTCCTCACGTACGGATCGGAAACGTAGTGCTCTATCCAATCGAAGGACTTCGGTTATGGCTTGAGGCGAAAACGGCCTTCGGGGTTCCAGATGACATGCGGGACGGAGGGGCCAACTCGACGGACGAGTTGGTCGCCGGGTAAAAAGTGAAAAAGCCAGTAGGAGGTCAACGATGGCGAGTTTGAGTCGAACCAAGGCTCGTACAACAGATGGCAAGCCGGGCTGGCGAATTCAGTTCATGGACGGCGCGGGTAGGCGACGGTCTGTCTATCTTGGCGCCGTGCCGAAAAAGATTGCTCAGTCATGGGTGAGCAGGGTCGAGGACCTGCTTGCGTGTCGTCTGACTGGGGCGTCGTGGGATACCGACCTTTCCGTGTGGGTACGTGACCTACCGGACGTGTCGCATGCAAAGCTTTCGGATGCCGGTCTGGTCGAGCGTCGCAGAGCCACTGAATGCGAAACGGCAACCGTGGCCAAACTCATAGCCATGTTCCTGAGCCGTTCCTCTGCAAGGCCGGCGACGCTCCGCGGCTTTAAGCAGACGCTGGACTCCCTGACTGAGTTTTTCGGTGCGAATACGCGGTTGGATTCCATCACCGCCGAAGGGGCGGACGACTGGCGTCGTTGGGTGATGAGCGACAAGAGGGGCAGCGGTCGGAGAGCGAAGAAGCGGACCACTGACGACAACCGGCTCGCGCCGCCGACCGTAGCGAAGCGAGTCAGCGTCGCCAAGCAGGTGTTCCGCGCCGCAGTCCGCTGGGAGTGGATTGAGAAGAGCCCGTTTGACGGTCTGCGACCGGGCTCGCAGGCAAACCCCGCCCGTGCACGCTACATTCCGCTGGAGACGATCCGGGACGTTCTGGACGCGTGCCCGTCGATTGAGTGGAAGCTCATCGTGGCTCTGTCACGGCTGGCTGGTCTCCGGTGCCCGTCCGAGTTCGGCGCCCTGACGTGGGGCGCCGTCAATTGGCAAAAAGGCCGGCTGACGGTTCTGGCTAAGAAAACCGAGCACCACGGCGGCGACCACGCGGTGCGAATCGTGCCGATCTGCCCCGAGCTTCGGGCGATCCTCGCAGACGCTTTCGAGCAGGCCGAGCCCGGGGCAACGCTCGTCGTGCCGTCCGCCGCTCGGGCGAGCGTCAATTTCCGGACGTACTTGGAGCGAATCATCACAAAGGCCGGGCACGATGTCTGGCCGCGGCTCCTGCAGAATCTCCGGGCGTCGTGCGAGACCGACTGGGTAGAGCGGTATCCCGCCCATGTTGTCGCCAAATGGCTCGGACACTCGCCAAAGGTCGCGGCCCAGCACTACCTGATGTCCCGCGAGCACCACTTCGAGCACGTCGTGAGCGGCGGAGGCAGCGAAGCGTTGGGCAAGGGAGCGGAGCAGGCGGGCGGGGCGGCAGCGATCTGTAGTGCAGATTGCAGTGCACCGAGTGTGCAAATTGCAGTGCAGCAGGCGTCCGCATCCGGCAGCACGGAGCCGCAAGAAACGACAGAACCCGCTGCCACCATTCAGGTTGCAGCGGGTTCTTCGGTGTTTGCGCCAGTTACCAAAACTGGCCAAGTGGCGGGGACAGGATTCGAACCTGCGACATCGAGGTTATGAGCCTCGCGAGCTACCGGGCTGCTCCACCCCGCGACATGTTTTTTGCTGAATCAGAGTCGGGGTCGCATCCAAAACGGACGATGACGAATGTCAGCGATCCGTTTCGGGATGTTTCTCCGACGACTGAATCGGAATAATACACTGTCCGCGCCAGGAAATGAAGCCCAGGTGCGGATGGATCGATCGTGCCGGCAGGTTTCACCCCATGAAACAGCAGGATTCCAGTCTGCCGTCGCCTCAGTGGCCACTTGGTCAGGCCGGTGTGTCGGGCTCGAAGCCGCTCGTCGGGGGCGTTCCCGGGTCCACTGAAGCCTGCGGACAGGCACCGTTTGCCGACCGTTCGGGCGTTGGTGCCGACGCCGCAGAGC
>JAPLNQ010000032.1:0-5368 GCA_026401075.1 Planctomycetia bacterium | reverse complement strand
GCCGACGCCGCAGAGCCGGATGGAACAGCCAGCGGAATGCCGCGGGTGTTCGACCCGGTCATCCCGGTGGGCTCGGCCGCAGCCGCCGGCGCGTCCGGAAGCGGCGGGTTGGGCGAGCGGCTCACGGAGTTCATCCGCAACAGCCCGGCCTTCTCGGTGAGCCTGTCGCTCCATTGCCTGCTCCTGCTTCTGCTCACGCTCTGGGTGGTGCGGGAGAGGCCACTGCGAAAACTCCGACTCAGCATGGCGTTTGGACCGGCGAGCATCCAGGCGAACGATAACGGCATCGACATCGTGCCAGCGAAGGAGCCGACGAAGCAGCCCGACGAGAAGGTGACAGAGGTCGCCAAGACGGAACTGCCGACTGTGAAGTCTCCGCGGGCGGCTCCCTCGCCCAAGCCGGAACTGCCCGACGCGGCAGCGGGAACGGCGGCCGCGGACAAGCCCATGGTCGCCCCCGCTGTTGGCATGCTGCTCGCCGGCCGCGAAGCCGGCCGCAAGGAGGTGCTGCTGGGCGCGGCGGGAGGCGGCGACGTGACCGAACTCGCCGTGACGCTTGCGCTCGACTGGCTCAAGAAGCAACAGAATCAGAAGGATGGGCTCTGGAGCCTGACAGGCCCCTATGACGACGGCGGCTCGCAGGAGAACGAGCTCGCGGCGACGGCGATGGCGCTCTTGGCCTTTCAGGGAGCCGGCAACACGCTCACGGAGGGGCCGCACCGCGCGGTGGTGGCCCGCGCCTGGCGGAGCCTTCTCAAGGCGCAGCAGGAGGATGGCTCCTTCGACGTGGGGCAGGTGCCGATGCAGCATGCCCTCTATTCACACGCGCAGGCCACGATGGCTCTCTGCGAACTCTATGGCATGAGCCGCGATCCGAAACTCGCGGAGCCGGCCGCCCGCGCCGTTGCCTATTGCGTCGCGGCCCAGGGCCCCAACGGCGGCTGGCGGTATGAGCCCGGCAAACCCGGCGACATGTCGGTCACCGGCTGGTACATGATGGCACTGAAGACCGCCGAGATGGCCGGGATGGCTGTGCCGGCGACCACGTTCGAGGGGATCGGCGGATTCCTCGATACCGTGGCCAATGGCAACGGATCACGATACGGCTATCGGCGCGACAGCCCGCTCAAGCCGGCCGGCCCCGTGACAGCGGCGGTGACGGCCGAGGGCCTGCTCTGTCGTCAGTATCTCGGCTGGCCGCAGAAGGACCCGCGTCTGGTGGAGGGGCTCGAACTCCTGATGGCGGAGAATCCGCTCGACTTCGAGAGCGACAGCAAGGACGCGTATGCCTGGTACTACATCACGCAGGTGGCCCATCACATGGAGGGCGAGGCGTGGCGGCGGTGGAACGACCGGCTCCGCGAGGTTCTGCCACGCGAGCAGGTCGTGAAGGGCAGGCAGCGGGGCAGCTGGGACCCCTCGCTGGACCGCTGGGGCCACATCGGCGGCCGGCTGTTCGTGACGAGCTTCTGCGTTTACATGCTCGAGACGTATTACCGGCACCTGCCGCTCTACGCGGCCCAGCAGGCGGAAGCCCCGTGACATCATTATCCCCCGGCTCACGCCGGGGGCTTTTATTCGAGTGAGACGCCAAGTCCCATCGAAGCCCGGAGCGTGAGCGATGGGATGCTCCGTAACTCACACGTTGCCGCCCCACTGGCGGACCGCTTCGTAGGCGACGATTGCGGCGCAGTTGGAGAGATTGAGGCTACGTACCTGCGGCCGGGCGGGGATCGCGAGCACGCGGTCGGCGTGGGCGGCCTGAAGCGACTCGGGCAGGCCCCGCGACTCGCTCCCGAAGACGAGCACGTCGCCCCGCTGGTAGGCCACCTCCGTGTAGCTCCGCGTGGCCTGCGTCTCGAAGAGCCAGTTGGGCTGGCGGCCCACGGCGGCAAGCGCCGCCAGCAGGTGGTCCCATGAATCGACCACTTCCCACTCGAGGTTGTCCCAGTAGTCGAGGCCGGCGCGGCGGAGATAATAGTCGTCGAGTTTGAAGCCGAGCGGTCGCACCAGCCACATCTTGGCGCCGATGGCGACGCAGGTCCGCCCCACGTTGCCGGCGTTGGGTGGAATTTCGGGCTCGTGAAGGACGATATGAAGGGCGGGGTCGTAGCGCATGAGGGGCCGGAGGGGCGGGTTCGCCGCGGGACGGGCGTCTGCTATGGTTGAGGGTGTCGGAGCATGGGAAACCAGCCGGGAAAAGTGTCGCCTAAGAGGTTGTCGTGGTCGAGCTAAAGCGAAATCCAACGCGGGCCGTGCGGATCGGGAGCATCACGATCGGGGCAGGCCACCCCATCGCCGCCCAGAGCATGACGGCCACCCACACCACCGACGTGGCCGCCACGATCGACCAGGCCAACGCCCTCCATGCCGCCGGGGCGGGCGTCGTGCGGATCGCCGTCGATAGCAAGTCAGACGCCGCAGCCCTGCCCGCCATCCGGGCCGGCACGCAGGCCAACCTCGCCATCGACCTCCAGGAAAACTACCGGCTCGCCGTCGACGTCGCCCCGCACGTCGACAAGCTGCGATACAACCCCGGCCATCTCTACCACCACGAGCCGACGAAGCCCTGGCAGGACAAGGTGCGGTTCATCGCCGACGTGGCCGCCAAGCACGACTGTGCCATGCGGGTGGGCGTGAACTGCGGCAGCGTCGATCCCGCCAAGAAGGAGAAGTTCGCCGAGGACGATTCGATCGGACCAATGCTGGCCAGCGCCCTGGAACACTGCGAACTGCTCGACTCGATCGGGTTCACGCGGTATGCCGTGTCGCTCAAGGACTCCGACCCCAAGAAGGTGATCGAGGTGAACCGCCGGTTTGCCGAGGCCCGGCCCGATGTGCCGTTGCATCTGGGCGTGACCGAGGCGGGCATGCCACCCGACGGCATCATCAAAACCCGGATCGCCTTCGAGCAGCTGATCAGCCGCGGCATCGGCGACACCGTCCGCGTATCACTCACGGTGCCCAACGCCGACAAGCCCGAGGAGATCGCCGCCGCCCAGGCGATTTTGAGCGACATCGCGGCCGGCAGGGTGCGGAGCGTCGTCGACTATGGCCTCAGCTCGCTCAACATCATCAGCTGCCCGAGCTGCTCCCGTGTGGAGAACGAGGCCTTCATCGAACTGGCCAAGCAGGTCAAGGAGATGACCGCCTACGCGAAGGATCATGCCATCACGATCGCCGTGATGGGCTGCCGCGTGAACGGCCCCGGCGAGACCGACGACGCCGACCTCGGCCTCTGGTGCGGCCCGACCCACGTAAACCTGAAGAAGCGTTCGGCCGAGCTGGGCGCCTACCCCTACGATGCGATCCTGCCGAAGCTCCGCGAGGAACTCGACAAGTTGATCGGTGGGCGGTCCTGACATGAGCCACGGTTTATCCCTGCCGATCGTCGATCCAGCAGCCACGGCCGCAGCCTGCGGAAGCGGAACCGCCGTGATGGCGGCTGCTCAGCCGGTCGATCCGGCCACCTGCCGCGGCACGTTTTCCATGGTGAGCCTCGGCTGCCCGAAGAACCTCGTCGACAGCGAGCGGATGCTCGGCCTGCTCCGCAAGGACGGCTGGCAGCTCGTGGGCGAGCCGAAGGGCTCCGACATCGTGGTCGTCAACACCTGCGCTTTCATCGACGCATCCCGCCAGGAATCGTATGCCGCAATCAACGAGATGCTCGACCTGAAGCGGTCCGGCGGCACGCGGGGCGTGATCGTGGCCGGCTGCCTGGCCGAGCGGCAGAAGGAATCGCTGCTCACCGAACTGCCCGGCGTGGATGCAGTGATCGGCGTCTTCTCACGCGACGAGATCGCCCGCGCAGCCGAACGGCTCATCGGCGGCCTCGGCGACCAGCGGAGCATCTTTCGCCCCGCGCCCGCCCGCGCCCTCGACGACTCGGGCCGGATGCGGGTCACGCCGCGGCATATGGCCTACCTCAAGATCTCCGAGGGCTGCGACCGCACCTGCACCTTCTGCGCGATCCCGAAGATGCGGGGCAAGCATGCCACCAAGCCGATCGAGGAGGTGATCCGCGAGGCCCGCGAGCTCGCCGCCGACGGCGTGAAGGAGCTGGTGATCGTCGCCCAGGACACGACCTACTACGGCATGGACCTCTACGGCGAGCCCAGGCTCGTGGAACTGCTCGACGAGCTCGAGAAGGTGGACGGAATCCAGTGGATCCGGCTGATGTATCTCTACCCGATCCACTTCACCGATCGCCTCATCGACAAGATCGCTACCAGCCCGAAGATCATCCCCTACCTCGACATGCCGCTGCAGCACGCCAGCGACCCGGTGCTCAAGCGGATGCAACGGCGTGTGGCGCGGGGGCCGACGGAGGAACTGCTCGCGAAGCTGCGGAGCCGGATTCCGGGCCTCGTGCTGCGGACGACGTTCATCGCGGGATTTCCCGGTGAGACCCGCGAGCAGTTCGAGGAGATGGTCGCCTTCGCACAGCAGTGGAAGTTTGAGCGGGTGGGAGTGTTCACGTATTCGCTCGAGCCCGACACGCCGGCGGCGCGGCTCGACGGGCACATGCCCGACGAGGAGAAGGCGGCGCGGCGGGATGAGCTCATGGAGGTGCAGCAGGCGATCGCGCATGAGCACACGCGGCGTCAGGTAGGAAAGACGCTCGACGTGATCATCGACCGGCAGAGTGAGGAGCGCGAGGACGTGTGGGTCGGAAGGACGCAGGCCGACGCGCCCGACATCGACTGCGTCGTCTACGTGACCGCGCCGGGGAGTTCGGCTGCACGGCCGCTCACGGGCCGGATTCTGCCGGTGGAGATCGTGGCGTCGAGCGGCTATGACCTCGCGGGCGTGCCAAGTGACATGGGAACCAGTTGAACCAACAACCGTGTTCGGCCCAACCGGTGTTTCTCTTCCAACCGTGGCAACAAGATTTCATCTTGTTGGGCTCGGGGATGGGTTCAGCAAGTTGAAAACTTGCTGCCACGAGTGAACACAAGCTTCATGACGCAAAACGATTCCCTGAACCGTGTCTGGACGGTGCCGAACATGCTCTCGGCGGCGCGGCTCGTCCTCGCGATCGTGCTGTTTGGCGTGATCGAACAGGAGCGGTATGCCGCGGCGACGGTGCTCTTTCTCGTGGCGGCCTCGACCGACTGGGTCGATGGCTGGTGGGCGCGACGGTTTCACCAGGTGAGCCGGCTGGGGAGAATCTTCGATCCTCTCGTCGACAAGGTGATCGTCTGCGGCGGATTTATTCTGCTGGCGGCCCGGGGCGGTGCGTCGGCGATCCTGCCCTGGATGGCGGTCGTGGTCGTCGTCAGGGAACTGGTGGTGACGGCCGTCCGCGCGGAGATGGAACGCACCGGGCATGACTTCTCGGCGGCGTTCTCCGGCAAGCTGAAGATGG
>JAPLNQ010000196.1 GCA_026401075.1 Planctomycetia bacterium | reverse complement strand
GCGTTGGGTCGAGGGTGCAGTGGTCGGGTGGCCGCCGCCGGCGGCGGTACGAGCCGCCTTCTCGTCGAGTCCGGAGATGCCGAACCGGCGGGCGAGCTCGTCTTCCACTTGGGAGAGGCTGACGCCGCGGCAGGCGAGCAGGACGAGCATGTGGTAGATGAGATCGGCCGCCTCGGAGACGACACGCTCGTCGGTTTCATGGTCTGCTGCCGCGACCAGTTCGCCAGCCTCTTCGGTGACCTTGACGCCGATCGCGGGCACGCCGCCGGCGAGCAGCCGGCTGGTGTAGGATCGTGCAGAAGGATCTCCCTTCCGCGCCGCCACCACCCGCTCCAGTTCTTCCAGGGTTTCGCCCAACCGACGCATCGATGGCTCCAGATAGTCACCAGCACGAGGCCGCCCCGCCGGCCGCTCCGGCGAGACCCTTCACTGGCCCCTCAACTGTAGCATGCCCAACAGGGGCATCTGGCGGGCCGGAGCCGGCTTCCACGGCCCTGCAGGCGCCGGTGCTGGGGGACGACTGCTGGATCCTCTCAGGCCCGACTGCCGCGGGAAAAACGGCCCTCAGCCTGCTCCTGGCCCGCCGGCTCGACGCGGAAATCGTCAGCGTCGATTCGATGGCGGTCTACCGGGGGCTCGACATCGGCACGGCCAAGCCCACGCCGGCCCAGCGGGCGGAGGTGCCGCACCACCTCGTCGATCTCGTGGAACCGAGCGAAATCTATACCGTGGCCCGCTGGCTGGCCGATGCGGCGGCCGCCGTGGAGTCATGCCGTAGCCGCGGAAAACGGGTGCTCTTCGTGGGGGGCACGCCGCTCTACCTCCGGGCACTCCGCGATGGTCTCGACCCGCAGCCGGCCGGCGATCCCGAACTCAGGCAGGCGCTGGAGGCGGAAATACAGGCGAAAGGCTCGGGCACTCTGCACGCGCGGCTTGCAGAGGTCGATCCCGTGGCGGCCGCCCGGATCCATCCGAACGATGCCCGACGAATTATCCGGGCCCTGGAAGTGGTGGAGGTGACGGGGCAGCCGATGCCATCGTCGTGGGCCGATCCGCGGCCGCTGCACCCGGTGTTTGTCCGGCAGATGCTCGTCCTCGACCAGCCGCGGCGAACGCTCCGCGCGCGGATCGACCGGCGGGTGGAGGCGATGTTTGCTGGGGGGCTCATCGAGGAGACTCGAGCCGCCGCCAGTCGGCCCGGTGGCATCGGCGCGACGGCCCGTCAGGCAGCCGGCTATGCCGAGGCGCTCGAGGTGCTGGTGGGGAAAATGACGCAGAATCACGCCATTCTGCTCACCCAACAGCGGACGCGGCAGCTCGCCAAGCGGCAGCTCACCTGGTTGCGGAGCTTCCCCTCGGCCATCTGGATTGGGGCATGAACGGGAGATTCGTGGCTCAAGCCGCCGAGGTCGGCCTCAGAAACTGCTAGCAACGGACGTGCTAGCACCGGATGTGGGGGTGCGGGAGGGGTTGCCACCACAAAATCAGAAAAATCCTTGCCTTGCGACGAGGGCCCGATACGTTCTCGCCCGTTGCGTGTGCGGCAGCCATGAGGCGGCTTGCAGAACGCGATCAACGGATGGATCCGTTGTGATCGGTTGAGTTGATCTGATCGTGGCTCGAACGACGGAAATGGCCTGGTGCCCCGGTGGGGTGCCAGCTCGGTGCCCGGATGGCACCCGCCCGCCGTGCAGCCCCGACAGGATGACGGTCGAAGCGTTAGGGATGACGCTGCCAGACCCGTGTGTGCCATTCCGTGGCACCGTGGCAGTCTGCATCGTGCCCTGCCGTTCGGTCGGCGTTCCGTGGGGTGGCACGGGGGGAGGGATCCAGCTGCAAGCACTCGGGGGTCTGAATGACCACCACGTCGCCGGGCTGGTCGGCAGGATGCCGGCTTGTCGCTTTTTTAGAGGAATCCCATGGCTGTCAAACCCCTCATTGGCATCAACACCGACTACCGCTCCACCCGCAAGGAGCATGCCGCCCTCTCGTTCGTCGCGGCCGGCTACTACGACGGCATCACCGCCGCGGGCGGCATCCCCGTGATCCTGCCGCCCTTGGCCGATGAGGAAGACGTGATTCGCCTGCTCGACCTGCTCGACGGCGTGGTGTTGGTGGGAGGGGCCGACCTCGACCCGCGTCGCGATGGCTACATGCCGCACCCATCCGTGCGACCGATGGACGCCCGTCGCGAAGACTTCGACCGCCTGCTGGCCAAGCACATCTGCGCCCGGCACATGCCCGTGCTGGCGATCGGCAGCGGCATGCAGCTGCTCAACATCACCGAGGGGGGCACACTGTTCCTGCACATCCCAGAGGATCTTCCCAAGGCGATTCCGCACAAGGATCCGATCGATCTGTCCCACCGGCACGCCCTCGTCGTGGAGGCCGGCTCCGTGATGGAACGCGTCTATGGCGACGGCGAGATTCGCGTCAACAGCATGCACCACATGGGCATCGACGATGTCGCCGAGAGCTTCAAGGTGACCGCCCGGGCCCCGGACGGCGTGGTCGAGGCGATCGAGAGCGGCGTCGAAGGCTGGGTGGTGATCGGCACGCAGTTCCACCCAGAGGCGGAGAGCGCCTCGGCACTCGACGTGAAGATCTTCGAGGAATTCGTGATCGGCATCACCGGCGAAGTGCCCGAGATGCGGCTGGTGGCTTGAACCACGTCAGCTCGGAAACGTCACGCAGTAGATCTCGACGGCAGGCCCGTCGGTCGCACCACGCGGCCGGCGGGCCTGCTGCTTGATGATCCCCAGGCCCGCGGCGCGGGCGGCCGGCTCGAAGCCCGCCGCCTTCTGCCGACAGGGATCGGCCACGAGCGCGAGGCCGTCGGGCTTGAGCGTGCGGGCGATCACGTCGGCGAGTGCCGCCGGATGGTGCGATTCGTAGAGCACGTCGGCCGCCACCACGCGGTCGTAGCGGCCCAGGTCGGCGGGGAGCTTACGCCAGTCGAGCTCGCGCGTGGCGATCGTGTCGAGGCCGTTGCGGGCGGCGCTAAACCGCACGCCCTCCAGGGCAGGCGACTCGTAGTCGGTGGCTGTCACGGCAAAGCCAGCGCGGGCGGCCGCCAGCGCCGGCAGGCCCAGACCACAGCCGAGTTCTAGAAGGGTCTGTCCCGTCCCGTCGACGGCCGCGAGTTCCTCGGCCAGCACGATCGCCGACTCCCAGACGTCGGCCCAGTAGGGAATCCGCTCGTCCTCGTCGAAGGCCACGAGGTCGATGAGGGCCTCCATGTCGGGTGGCCGCCAGACTGAAAGCGGACGGCCGTTGATGTCGATCCGCCGTTCCACCGGCGCAAACCGTTCGAATCCCATGCAGGTTCCTCTCTCCGGCGAGGTGTGGCGTGACCGGCCATGCCGTCACGGTCGTGTCGTTTCGCGGCGGTACGGATGAACTCCGGTAGGCGAACCGCAGTCGGGAACGATACCATGTGGCCCCATGCTCACCGACTATGACCTCCATCTGCTGGGCGAGGGCCGCCACTGGAAGAGCTACGAGAAACTCGGCGCGCAGCTGCATGTCGCCGACGGCGTGGCGGGCGTGAACTTCGCCGTCTGGGCCCCCAATGCCGAGGCCGTGAGCGTGGTCGGGGATTTCAACAGCTGGGACGGCCAGCGGCACGCGATGCAAAAACGGATGCCGTCGTCGGGCATCTGGGAGCTGTTCGTGCCCGGCATCGGTGCCGGCACGCTCTACAAGTATCGCGTCCACGCGGACGGGAGCTTCAGCGATCGGGCCGATCCCTACGGGTTCGGGGCCGAAGTGCCGCCACGGACGGCCTCCAAGGTGGTCGACCTCGCCAGCTATTCGTGGCGCGATCAGGAGTGGATGGGGCAGCGGACAGCCCACAACAGCCTGACGGCGCCGCTCACCATCTATGAGGTGCACCTCGGAAGCTGGCGGCGGCCGGGCAACGCCCCGCACCGCTGGCTCAGTTATGCCGAACTCGAACGCGAACTCGTTCCCTACTGTGTCGAAATGGGATTCACCCATGTTGAGTTCCTGCCCCCCTCGGAGCATCCGTTCTCGGCCAGTTGGGGCTACCAGACGATCGGCCTGTTCGCTGCCACGAGCCGCTTCGGCTCGCCTGAAGACCTGATGGCGCTGATCGACGCCCTGCATCGGGCCGGCATCGGCGTGATCATCGACTGGGTGCCAGCCCATTTTCCGCGGGACGGCCACGGCCTGCGCCGCTTCGACGGCACCGCGCTCTACGAGCACGAGGATCCGCGGAAGGGCGAGCATCCCGACTGGGGCACGCTGATCTTCAACTATGGCCGCAACGAGGTCGCCAACTATCTCGTTTCGAGCGCCCTCTTTTGGCTCGACCACTACCACGTCGACGGCCTGCGGGTCGATGCCGTGGCCTCGATGCTCTACCTCGACTACAGCCGCAAGGACGGCGAGTGGCTGCCCAACTGCAACGGCGGCCGTGAGAATCTCGAAGCGATCGACTTCATCAAGAGTTTCAACGTTCAGGTCCATGCCCACCACCCGGGCGTGCTCACGATCGCGGAGGAATCGACCGCCTGGACCGGCGTCTCGCGGCCGACCTACGTGGGAGGGCTCGGCTTCAGCCTGAAATGGAACATGGGCTGGATGAACGACACGCTCCGCTACATGCGGCACGATCCCGTGCACCGCAAGTATCACCACGACGAGCTGACTTTCAGCCTCATCTATGCGTTCCACGAAAACTTCGTGCTGCCCTTCTCGCACGACGAGGTGGTGCACGGCAAGGGATCGCTGCTCGATCAGATGCCGGGCGACGTCTGGCAGAAGTTCGCCAACCTGCGGCTCCTCTACGCCTACATGTGGTGCCACCCCGGCAAGAAGCTGCTTTTCATGGGGGGCGAATTCGGGCAGTGGCAGGAGTGGAACTTCGACGAGAGCCTGCATTGGCACCTGCTCGCCGGGGAGCACCATCGCGGCCTGTCCCGCGCGGTGGCCGACCTGAACAATCTCGTGCGGCGGGAGCCCGCGCTCCACGAACTCGATTTCGACGGCCGCGGCTTCGAATGGATCGACTGCCATAATTGGCAGGACAGCATGCTGGCCTTCGTGCGTCGCGGTTCCAGCAGCCGTGATGCACTGGTAGTCGTCTGCAACTTCACTCCGGTGCTTCGGCAGGGCTACCGGCTCGGGGTGCCGGCCGCCGGCTTCTACGAGGAGATCTTCAACAGCGACTCGGCCTGGTATGGCGGCAGCAACGTGGGCAACGGCGGCGGACTGCAGTCGTCTCCGCACCCGCACCATGGCCGCGAACACTCGCTCACCCTCACGCTGCCGCCACTGGCGGTCGTCGTGCTCAAGCGCCGCTCGTAGCCCTACCGGTTGGTTTATCGCCGGCTTCGGGGCGGC
>JAPLNQ010000142.1 GCA_026401075.1 Planctomycetia bacterium | reverse complement strand
GCGCCGGCGGCATCCGTCGGGCGGCGATCTCCTCGAGGCCGAGTTCGACCCACTCGACGGCGTCGTCGTAGCTGAGCAGGCTGAAGGGGCCGGCCTGGCCAGGACTGTGGCACTTCTGGCACTGGGTATGCAGGAAGGGGAGGACGTCCCTGAAGAAGGTCGGCGTGTGCTTCGTTGAGGCCGAGGCACTCGACACCGGTCGCTCCGGCCGATCGAGCGGACAGCCCGCGGCCTTGGTCCTCGGCTCGCGGATCTCGCGGCCGGCAAGAAGGTCCTGGATCGCATGGGCGAGTTCCGGCTCGGCATCACCGGGCGTCATCACGCCGCGGATCTTGTAGCGGTCGTCGATCCGACCTGCGTAGCGGATGATACGGTCCCGATCGACGAGCACGACCTCGGGTGTGATTGTGGCGTCGAGCGCCTCGGCAAGCCGAAAGTCGGTGTCGAGATGGATCGGGAACGTGACGCCGTATTCCCTGCGGTATGCCTCGACTTCCGCGGGTTTGTCGTATTCGCAGATCACGCCCACGAAGCGGATGCCCGCGCCGCCGAAATCGGCAGCCAACGCACTGAGCACGGGGGCATATTCCTGAGCGAGCGGGCAGGCGGGGTGGAGGAACGCAAAGCAGACGGCCCGGCCCTCGGAACCGATGAGATCGGCGAACGAAATGCTGCCGCCATCTGCCGCCTGCACCGCGAGACTGTCCGCCGGCAAGGGCGGCTCGGCCGCCAAAGTCGTGCTGGCGACGAGGCACGACAAAAGCCACAGCAAGGCACGTGTCCGCATCATGGAAGCCAGCATACCCAATCCCATGACGATCACGGGGTCGGCGCCCCGCCGATCAGATCGTCCTTCTGCGGCCGGGAAAGTTTCTTGATCGCAGCCTCCCGCTTCAGCGCTGCCGAGCGTGACGGCTGCGGCTCCGTATAGGCCAACTTGGTAGGGAGCCGGCTCCGAGTGTATCGCGACGCCTTGCCGGCAGCATGGGCTTTGAGCCGCTTCGGCAGATCGTTCGTGATCCCCGTGTAGAGGGAGCCATCCCGGCACCGCAGCAGATAGACGAGCCAGCCGGGCTTCGGCTGTCTGGGCTTCCGTTGCCCGGGCTTGGTGGTCCTTGTGGCTTTCACGGTCACGCTGTCGTCCGTGGCTCAGGATCCCGGCCGGTCGGGGCCGCTGACCTTCACCTTCAGCGAGCCGGTGCATCTCGCCCCTGGGGGCACGTTCACCTTGAGGTGGAGGATGCCGTCCCGGTCGGCCGGTTTGTCGAAGCTCGCTCCCACGGCAAACGGTCGTGGCGGCTTGTCATTCTGGGTGCCGCCCGCCGAGCCGACCGGCGTGATCACGCCCATGACGGCGCCCAGCGGCACGTTGGCCACGAGATCCTCGGCGGGGTTGGCCGTCGGCAGGCCATCGGGCCCCAGCGACGTCAGCGACACGGTGAGATTGAAGTCGCCAGTCACGCGTATCCGGAGGAGGCGGTCCTTCGTCACTGCGCCGATCGGCTGCCAGGATTCGTCCGTCGCAAGCTCCACTTCGAACTCGTTGCTCTCGATGATCTTCACGTTGAGCTCGCTGAGCTTCGCCTTGATCGGCTCGTTCCGCGGATCAAGCTTCTGGAGCGACTCGAGCAACGTCTTCGCTCGCTCGTACTGACCGAGATTTTCGTACGACAGGATCAGGTTCGACGTGTCACGGAGGAACGAATCGCGGACCTCGTCGAGTCGGGCATCCAGCCGCTTGACCTCGAGCGGATTGATCTTTTTGCCGGTCGGTTTGGCGGCGCCACTGGGCTTGGCCGCGGAACCCTGGGCGTGGGCGACTGGCGAGAGGGCGGCCATCGTGGCCAGGCAGGAAATCAGGGCGATCATGAGCCACGCATCCATGCGTTTCATCGAACGGTTTCTCCTGTGGGGGCAGGCTGCAGGGGAGGAGTGGCGGGCGGCTGGCTGCGGCCGTCGACCCGCTTGAGAAGTCGGAACAGGTCGCTGTCGGTCGTGAGGATGAGCGTGCTATCGCGGCCGAGCGTCGCCTTGTAGGTGTCGAGAGTCTTCACGAACGAGTAGAAATCGGCCGCCCTTGGGCTGGCCGTGTAGGCGTTTGCATAGATCTCGGAGGCCTTGGCGTCGGCCGCGCCCTTGATCTCCTGCACCTTGCGGTAGGCCTCCGACTGGATCCGGGCCAGGTCCTTGTCCTTTTTACCGTCGATTTTGGCCGCCTCGCCGGCGCCCTCGGAGCGGAACCGCTCCGCAATCTGCATGCGCTCGGAGATCATGCGGTCGTAGATCTTCTCGATCACGCCAGACTTGTAGTTGAGCCGCTTGATGCGGACATCGAGCAGTTCGATGCCCCAGAGGCCGACCTTGGGCCGCGCGGCCGCCAGGATCTCCCGCTCCAGTTCCTTGCGGCCAAACTCGATCGGCGGCAGCGTGCCCACTGCGGTCTCCGCATCGGCCAGCGCCGCATCCTGCTCCGGCTGCCGGGCCTTGTCGGACCGCACCACCTCGATCAGGTCGTGCCGGGCGACGACGTTGCGGGTCTCACTGCCGATGATGTCGTCGAGCCGCGACAGGGCGCTGCGTTCATCCCGCAGGCTCTCGAAGTATTTCAGCGGATCGGCGATCCGCCAGCGTGCGAAGGTGTCGACGACCACGTAGAGCTTGTCACGGGTGGTCATCTCGTTCGGCGGCCCGTCCCACTCGAGGATCCGCTTGTCGAACCGATTGGCCGTCTGCACGAACGGGAGCTTGAAGTGCAGCCCGGCGCCCGGCGTGGCCGCGTTGATCGGCTGCCCGACCGGCCGCCCAAACTGGGTGAGCACGACCTGCTCGGCCTGATCGATCGAGTAGGCGCAGCCGAACAGGAGCACCGCGGCGACCACGGCGAGCAGCCCGCCCACCGGCGAAAAGAGGGTGTCGGCGAACTGCCGGGCCAGTTGCAGAAGCGGGTGATTGATGGGGAGGTTGTTCATGGTCTCGGTGGCGGGTGTGAGGGCTTTGGGCGGTGCTTAGGGCTTGGCGGCGTCGAGTTGCCGGAGGTTCATCAGCGGCAGGAACTGCTTCGCGTCGGCGTCGAGGATCACCTTGCTGCCGAGCTGCGGCAGCACCTCGGAGATCGTTTCCAGGTAGAGCCGCTGGCGGGTGACGTCGGGCGCTTTCTCATACTGTTCGAGCAGGCTCTTGAAACGGGCCACGTCGCCCTCGGCCTCGTTCACCCGCTTGAGTGCAAAACCCTCCGCCTCGCGGAGCTTCTTTTCGGCCTCACCGCTGGCCCGCGGCACGACCTTGTTGTATTCACCATTGGCCTGGTTGATCATCTGCTCCCGTTCTTGCTGGGCGCGGTTGACCTCGTCGAACGACCGCTGGACTGCCTCGGGCGGATGCACGTTCTTGAGCTGCACCTGCTGCACGCGGAGGCCCATGCCGAGTTCCTGGACGAGCGATGTCAGCTTTGAGATCGCGTCGTTTTCGATCCCCTGTCGGCCGACGGTCAGCACTTCGTCGACCGTGCGGTCGCCCACCACCTCCCGCATCACGCTCTCGGCGAGATCGCGGAGCGTGGGGCCCGGCTCCCGGTGGTTGAAGAGAAACTGCTCAGGATCGCTGATCTCGTACTGCACGACCCATTCGACGTGGGCGGCGTTCAAGTCGCCAGTCACCATGTCGCTCTCCCGATTCTGATCCGCAGCGGAGGCGGTCTGGTCGGGATTGCTGGCCGCTGCCGAGCCGAAGCCGAATTCCATCTTCAGCTGCCGCTTCACCGGCAGGATCGTGACGGTGTCGATCCCGAAGGGCAGTTTGAACCGCAGGCCCGAGCCGACCGTGCCAGCGAACCGGCCAAACCGTTGGATCACGCCCACACTCTCAGGGCCGACCGTATAAACCCCCCGGGCCAGGCCCGAGAGCACGAGCAACAATGCCGCCGCCGCCACCAGCCACTTGAAGGGCGGGCCGCCGGCGGGAAGACCTAGGGAACGCGGCTGGCGGGGAAGACGCGGGAATTCTGCCATGGTGGGCTGTCAATGGAGGGGGCGACGGGGGATTTTTCGTCCCCCTGTAATACACTCGGGAACGGCTGTCGTCGAATTGTTCCCCCGTCTTTTCCCGCTCAGGAGCCTTCCACATGGTCTTTTCCGCATGGCGTACGGTCGTCCTTCTCACCGTGCTGGCTTGTGTCCCCGCCCATGCCGCCGATCCGTGGTTGACGCTCGAAGGGGAGGAGGGGCCCGGCGACGCGAAGCATGTCGTGCTCGTCAGTGGCGATGAGGAATACCGCAGCGAAGAGGGCCTCACGCAGTTGGCGAAGATTCTCGCCGAACACCACGGCTTCGACTGCCGCGTGGTCTACGCCATCGATCCGGCGACGGGTGAGATCAGCCCCAACACCACCACCAACATCCCCGGCCTCGAGGCCTTGCGAACGGCCGATCTGCTGGTGATCGCCACACGCTTTCGCAACCTGCCCGACGAGCAGATGAAGGAGATCGACGACTATCTCAAGACGGGCAAGCCGGTGATCGGCATGCGGACTGCGACCCATGCCTTCAACCTTCCCAAGGGTGGGGCCTACTCGCACTACAGCTGGAATCAGGCGGATGAAAAAATGCCGCAGGGCTTCGGCCGGCAGGTGCTTGGCGAGACGTGGATCAACCATCACGGCCACCACGGCAAGGAGAGCACGCGGGGCCTGATCGCCCCCGACGCCAAGGATCATCCGATCCTCCGTGGCATCAAGGATGGCGACATCTGGGGCGATACCGACGTCTACGGTGTCCGCCTGCCGCTGCCAGGCGACTCGAAGCCGCTCGTGCTCGGACAGGTGCTCGAGGGGATGACGCCTGACTCGCCGGTGGTTGAGGGCGAAGATGCCAAGAAGAACGAGCCGATGATGCCGGTGGCGTGGACGAAGAGCTACAGCGTGGCTGGCGGACCGACCGGTCGCGTGTTCACAACCACGATGGGCGCGGCGACCGATCTCGCCAGCGAGGGGGTCCGGCGGATGCTC
>JAPLNQ010000039.1 GCA_026401075.1 Planctomycetia bacterium | reverse complement strand
AGAGTTCGACAAGCGTAAACGCCTGCCGCGAATGACGAGAGAAACCCATGGAATGCAGCCGCATCACACCCTCCGGTGGGTCCCAACCCACGAGCCATTTGGCAAGACCCGATTCATCGCGAATACTGAGAAAAGCTTAAGGAGCCTCTGGCAGCGCCGCCTGTCGGAAAGTTATTGACGGCTGTCGGGTGCGGGAGGGTGCCAGCGACAGGCTTCGTGCAGCGTTCAGCCGCTGCCCTTCGACCAAGCCACCATTTCCCGGCGGCAGGAGACATGGAGTTTTTCGTAGATCCGATTGACGTAGGTGCCGACGGTGCCGATCGAGATTCCCAGGCGCGCGGCGGTCTCCTTGTAGGAATAGCCCTCCACGAGAAGTTCGAGCACCTGCTTTTCCCGCGGGGCGAGCACCGCCTCGGAAACCTTCATCAGTGGTTCGGAGGCCTCTGTAGCCCCGTCGCTCGCGGACGCGGCCGGGCTGGCGGCGGGCGGCTGGTTGTGGGCTCTCCCTTCGTGCATCACTCGAAACGCCTCGATCACTTTCCGGGCGATCGCCCGACTCATTGGCACGCCACCCTCGCGCACCTCATGGATCGCCTCCACGAGCCGCTTCGGCATGACCGGCTTCACGAGGTAGCCGTGGGCACCGGCTGTGATCGCCTGGAAGGTCGTCTCCGGATCCTGATAGACGGTGAGCATCAGGATCTGCGTGGCAGGCAGCAGCGGCGCGAGCGTTGCCACGCACTCCACACCGCTTCTGTCGGGCAGGTTGACGTCCATGAGGATCACGTCCGGCGCCAGTTTGGGGATTTCCCGGATGGCGTCGGCGGCGTTGGCGAACATGCCCGCCAGCCGGCAGCCGTCGGCGTTGACGATCACCCGCTCCACCGTCTTTCGGAGCCGCGCATCGTCCTCCACCACGGCAACGTTGATCTTACGCATGGGATTCACTCCTCGGCGGTGCGGTGCACACGAAGGGCTGGGTCAGCCGCACGAGCGTGCCGCGGCCCGCAGTGCTCGTGATCGAAAAGGTGCCCCCGATCTCGTTCATCCGCTGACGCATGTTGTCCAGACCGTTATGATCCGTTCCCGTGAGAGACCGTGTCGGATCGAAGCCGACCCCGTCGTCTTGGATGTCGATCTGGAGTCGCCCATCGGCCAGGTGGAGCGAGAGCGTAACGATCCCGGCGTGGGCATGCTTCACGGCATTGTTGAGTGCTTCGCGGACCGCCATCAGCAGACGGTGGCGGTCTGCGCCCGCCAGTGGCGCAGATGGCAGGCTGGCGGGAACGTCGAACCGCATCGAGACTCCCGCAGCGTCGAGAAACTGCTCCGTTGACTGGACGAGGTAGGCCGCGAAGCGGTCGAGCGTGTCATTGGCGGGATTCACCGCCCAGACGATCGCATCGACGCTGCGGACCAGATCGATCGCCGTCCGACAGATGCCGGCGGTGAGCTGCGTCGCCTCGGGCGAGGCGACGCCCTGAACCTCGCTGCGGACGGCATCGGCCTGCATGGCGATTTCGGTGAGGCCGGCGCCGATTTCATCGTGCAGGTCGCGGGCGATGCGCGACCGCTCCCTTTCGACCGCATGGGCCCGCTCGAGCTCGTCCAGCCGCCGCTTCAATCGCTGCGCCGACAACGATCGTCCCACGAGTACGGCGGCCCCGGTGAGCCCGGCCACGCCCACAGCCCAGACATCGCGTCGCATGTGGAGGGGTACCACGACGAGCACGGGGATGCTTGCCTCGATCCCGGTGGCGTCCCCATTCGGCCGGAAGGCGCCGACCCGGAACCAATGGCTCCCCGGCGGCAGACCGTGGTAGGTCGCGGTGCTCGGGCCGCCGATGCCGAGGCTGTGCGAGGCCGACCACGCAAGCGTCACCCTGTCCCCCGGCCGCGTGTCCGAGAAGAGTCGCGATGTCGAGACCCAGTTGCCGTAGCGGCTCGGATCGTCGTCAATGAAGGCAAGGATCTCATGCGGCGTCGGTCTCTCGCGAATGCGGATGACGCTCATTTCCGGCCGGGTGCCGGCGCGGTGCCAGACGGTGGAGAGTGTCCGAGGCGTCGGCTCGGTGTCGGCTGGCGGCGGCACCAACTGCAGTGAGCGGGGCACCTCACCGTCTCTCTCGCAACGCAGGGCGACGTCGTCGATGCCGATGCATCCCACCACCTGTGCGCCATCATGCGATAGGAATGACACAAACATGCCTGTGGCGTTATCGGGTGCCACGGCCACAAGTTCCCGCGGCACGAAGTCGGATGCTTCGGCAGTGCCGCGCCACCCTGGCGTCTCGCCGGTCATGGCGGCGTCGAGGCCGCCGATCAGAATCCCATCTGCGTCGACGAAGTGCAGCACGGCGCGCCCCGACGCCGGGATGTCCCGCCATGAAGCGTCCCGGCCGTCGAGCCGAAACCGGAGCCGTGTGCCAGCCGGCAACTGGGGTTCGCCAGCCGGCCGCGGTGCATTCTGCTCATGCTTCCGCTCTGCGGCCCCTTCGAAACGAAACACGATCTGGCGTGCCGTCGAGGGGATGCGGATCGGCACAGGATCCCGTCCGCCATCCTGGGCAGGCAGCGGCAGTTCACGGCCGTCAACGACGATGCCCGTGATGACGACCTCCGCACGGGCATCTTTCCCCCCCACCACAATCCAGCCCAGCAAGAGCCAGTGAAGCCCAAGCCCGACCGTCGCAAGCCAACTCGCCACGGGCACGTCCCCGCCGCGTCTGCGGCGGAGGGCACATCTGCGGCTCCCTGCAAATAGCGATAATGTGAACATTTTTCCGACACGCGACAGACGAACCGCGGAATCTAGAATGCAAACAGAGTCGTGGCTCGTTGCGATCGCTCCCACGATACACCCGGTTCCCAGAGGGCTCTGCATTGTGCGCCGGCAATGCACGAAAGACGAGTCCCGTTCGCTCTTTTTCCAACAGGCTATCCATGGCGAGTGCATCCGAGACGAACAGCCGATGGGGCACCGGCGGGCGACCACTCTCCCGACGAACGCTCCTGCGTTCGGCAGGGGCCGGCATTGCTCTGCCGCTGCTCGACGCCATGCTCCCGCGTCGCGCCTGCCTTGCAGCGACTGCCGCCCCGCCCCGCCGCCTGCTCGCGATTCACGTGCCCCTTGGCATGATGCCGCAGTTTTTCTTCCCCGCCAAGGCGGCCGCCGGCGGGGCTGGTGGCATGCCGTCGAGCCCCTACCTCGACCTGCTTGCCGCGCATCGCGGTCAGTTCACGGTCTTTTCGGGAATGTCACATCCAGGAGTCGACGGCAACCACCATGCCGCCCAGTGTTTTCTCACCGGTGCACCCCATCCGGGCAGTCCAAGTTTTCGCAACAGTCTGTCGCTTGACCAAGTGGCGGCAGAGAAGATTGGCGGCGACACTCGATTTCCATCGCTGACGCTGAGTCTCAAGACAACGCCTCACTACTCAGACTCGATCTCGGTGTCGCGGTCCGGCGTGGAAATCCCGCCCGAGTCGAGTGCCCAGCAGCTGTATCGAACGATGTTCGTCGCTGGCACGCCCGACGAGAAGGCTGCGACCTTCCGCCGAATCAAAGCGGGCGGGAGTGTTCTCGACCTCGTGCTCGACAAGAAGAACAGGCTGGAGAAGGCGGTCGGCAGCGCCGACAGGGAGCGGCTCCAACAATACTTCGAGAGTGTTCGCGAACTCGAGATGCGGCTTCAGCGAGCGGCGGCATGGGAAACGAAGCAAAAGCCGACAGTCGAGTTTCCCGAACCCAAAGACATCGCCCAAGTCGCTAAGGTGATCGAGCGATCGAAGCTGATGTTCGATCTCATCCGCCTCGCCTTTGCGACCGATTCCACGCGGGTGATCACGCTCTCGATCAGCACCTTCTCGATCGTGCCGGCCGTGCCGGGAGTGAAGAACGAGACGCACAGTCTCACGCACCATGGCAATCAGCCGGAGAAGATCGCGGAACTCAAGATCATCGAGGAGGCCCAGATGCAGGCCTTCGGCTCGTTGCTCAGCGGAATGCGGGGCGTGGCTGAGCAGGGCCAGTCTCTCCTCGATCACACGCAGGTGCTCTACGGAAGCTGTCTCGGCAACGCCAACTCGCATGCCAACGACAACCTGCCGCTGCTCGTGGCCGGCGGAGGCTTCCGGCACCCCGGTCACCTCGCATTCGACGAGAAGCGCAACGAGCCGCTGGCGAATCTTTTCGTCACCATGCTCCAGCGGATGGGAGTGGAGACCGACCGGTTCTCGTCGAGCACGGGCACACTGCGGGGGCTGGACGCGTGACGACCATCCACCGGCTCGCCGTGAGGCTCGGCGCCGTGCTGCTCCTCGTTCCGGCCATCGCCGGTGCGGCCGGTCCGGGCCCACTCGAGCCGTTCTTCGAACGGCATTGTTACTCCTGCCACTCTGGCAACACTCCCGAAGCGGAACTCGACCTGGCCGTCTTGTCGCGCAATCTGTCTGATCCCGCGATTGCGAAGCGGTTCGTGCGGATTCACGATCGGATTGCAGCTGGCGAGATGCCGCCGAAGGATGAGGAGCGTCCGGACGCCGGCGAACTGTTGGCGGTCACCCAGTGGCTCGATCAGGAACTTAACGCCGCCGACACCGCGCGGATCGCTGAGAATGGCCGGGCTCGAATGCGTCGGATGACGCGGAGTGAGTACGAAAACACGCTCCGCGATCTGCTCTGCCTGGACTGGCTCGACATCAAGGAGATGCTGCCCCGCGACGACGAGGTTGCCGGCTTCGACAAAGTGGCCGAGGCGCTCGACCTGTCACCCGTACACCTGGCGGCCTACGCCGAGGCCGCCGACCGTGCAGTCGGCCAGGCGATCGCCACCCGCAGCACGCCGCCACCGGTGTATCGGAAGCGGATTCCCTTGGCCGGCCAGTTCAAGTTTCACATGAACCTCATCAACGGCAATTTCGTGCTGCTCAAAGACGGCAAGCCCGATCCCGCGCTGCCGTTCCGGGGCGGATTCGAGGACGTCAAGGGAATCGTCGCCAAGCCCAACGCCGATGACGACATGAAGGACCGCGAGAAACTCTACGCAGCGAACAAGATTTCAGAGAGCACCAGTTCAGTCGGCCTGCTGGCGGCGAACGGCCCAGGCTTCGAGGCGGCCCTGAACGTCGCGCCCATCTATGCGGGCCAATATCGGATGCGGCTGTCGATCTGGGGCATGCAGTGGAATCAGGGCAAGGTCGAGCCGATCGCGGCGCAGGCCGCCGCGCTTCGGGCTCACGAGGAGGGAAAGCAGCAGGAGGGGGGCCGGCTGTTGGGCACCTTCACGGCGCCGTCGCTCAAGCCCGGCGAGCACGAGATCACGGCGTGGATCAACCCACTCGAGTCGATCGTGTTCGACCCGGTATCGTTGTATTGGCGCGGCCTGACCGTGCGGCAGTTGGGCGGCCGGGCGGCGAAGTACGAGGGGCCGGGCGTCGTGATTGACTGGTTCGAAATCGAGGGACCGATCAACCGGGATTGGCCGCCTGAGAGCCACCGGCGGCTTTTCGGTGACCTGCCAATTCTGGCACCGGCTGCGGCAGCCGACACGATCCCGCCGCAGCGGAACGCCGTGCGCGGCCTCGGTGGCTACCTGCCGAATTACTACACCGACATCCCGGTGCCGGAGCGGAAGCCGCCGTTGGAAACCGTGCAGTCAAAGCGACCGCTCGAGGATGCCCGGCGGCTGCTCCAGGCATTTCTGCCGCGGGCCTTCCGCCGGCCTGTGACGGCGGAAGAGGGAGAGCCCTATGTCGCCCTCGTCCGACAGAGGCTCGAGGAGAAGGATTGTTTCGAAGACGCCATGCGTCGCGGCTACGTGGCCGTCCTAACGAGCCCGGAGATGCTCTTTCATCCAGCCGACGCGGGCGGCGACGTGGAGTCGACGAAGGCTGATGAGTACGCGCTGGCCTCCCGGCTTTCGTACTGGCTCTGGAACGGTCCGCCTGATGAGCAGCTTGTGGCTGCTGTCCGCGCCGGTTCGCTCCGCGACCCTCAGGTGCTCCACGCCCAGGTAGACCGGCTGCTTGCCGACCCGCGGAGCGACCGCTTCATCGACGACTTCACCGACCAATGGCTCGAACTCAACCGCATCGACGAGACGACGCCCGATCGGTTTCTCTACCCCGAGTATTCCTGGTTGCTCGGCCAGGGCATGGTGGCGGAGAGCAGGGCCTTCCTGCGGGAATGCATCGCGAAGGACCTGCCGATTCGCACGCTCGTCGACGCCGATTTCGCGATGGTTACGCAGCGACTGGCGGAGCACTACGGACTCAAGGGTATTGAGGGCGTCGAAGTCCAACGGGTGCCGCTACCCAAAGGGAGCCATCGGGGTGGCCTGCTCACCCAGGCATCGATCCTGAAGCTGACAGCCAACGGCACCACCACCTCGCCTGTGAAACGCGGCGTGTGGGTGATGGACCGGCTGTTCAACATGCCGCCCCCACCTCCGCCCCCCGGCATTTCGGCGATTGACCCCGACACGCGAGGCACGGCGACGATTCGGGAACAGCTCGACCGCCATCGTGCCGATCGCAGCTGCGCCGTCTGCCATGCGAAGATAGATCCGCCTGGGTTCGCACTGGAATGCTTCGACCCTGTGGGCAGCTTCCGTACCCGCTATCGCTCAACCGACAAGGGAGATCCTGCCCCGCCCGACCCGCGGCAACCCTACTACACCTCCTACAAGCTTGGACCGAAGGTCGATGCGTCTGGCAGTATGTCCAACGGGAAAAGCTTCAAGGACGTCGATGACTTCAAGCAGCTTCTCGCGGACCATCCGCGCGGCCTGGCAAAAGCATTTGTTGGGCATCTCGTGCGGTATGCCACCGGCGCCGATCTTTCCTATGCCGACCGCCGTGCCATCGCGTCGATCGTGGCTGAGACCAAGGCCAGCGACTACGGCGTCCGCTCGCTGGTGCATGCGGTCGCCGGAAGTGAGTTGTTCACGCACGCTGCGCAGTGAGGATTGTCAGGACGGCCGAATGGACGGACGCGTCAGGGTCGTGAATCCATTGCGGGCTCCCATGCAAGCCCGACGCGCGAGCGAGGGATTCCGTACCTGATGGCGTCGTGTTTGCGTGAGCCGCTTGACACGCTTATGCACGCCTGTATAGTAACCCATCCAGGGGGTCTACCGAACGTTCGGCAGACCCCGCGCCGCCGAACTGGCGGCGTTGATCTGGAATGGAAGCGTACTCGGGGCGCGGCGATGGAGCGGAATGACCTGCAGGTGGCGGCGGTGTTGCGGGAACTGGCCGATCTCGGCCGCCGGATCGGCGAGCAGGCCGGCGAACTGGCCAGGCTGACAACGGAGCGACACGCCGGCAGCAGCCAAGCGACGTCGCCGCCGACTCCGAGGAAGGCTCCCACGAGCCCGCGTGAGCGAACCACACGCACCCCCGGCCGCCGCCCTGCTGAGGCCAAGCTCGCCTCGGAGGCGAAGCAGCGTCACGGCGACCGTTCGCGACCGGCCGTCGTGCCGCGTCGCTTGCCGAAGAGTCTACGGGCCCATCGTCGGCGATCCCTCGTCGTCGGGCCTGGACTAGTGAGCGGCCTTGTGCACCTGATCGCATTGCTGGGACTCGCCATGATGTATGTGACGGTCAAAGCAGAGCCGGTGCGAGTGGCGATCACGCTGGGAGAAACGGATCCGCTAGCAGAAGCGGATCCTGCCGGAGAGGCTACCCCTGACGAGGTCACGTTTGTTGCGTTTGACGATCTGCAGCAGCCCGACAATGCGATGGAATCACTGACAGTGGCGGAGGCGATCGCTGCGGAGCCCCTTGCCGACGTCGGGCTGCCGCCATCCGAGGAACTGTTCGCCGACGTGCCGTCTACCGACGGCGCGGGAGCGATGGACGTGGCGTCGTTCGAATCCGGAGACATGCTTGCTGAGGTCGCGGGCGGCGGACCGGGAGAAGGTGGGCAGAAACGCGGCGGGCAGTGGGGCGGCGGGCAGGGAAATGGTGGGGCGGCCGACGGGGCGGCCACAACGTTTTTCGGCCGTGCCGGCCAGGGGCGGAGCGTCTGTTTCATCTGCGACAACTCCAACAGCTATCGCGACGGCAGCTTCCACGCGATCCTCGACGAACTGGCGCGGGCTGTCGACTCGCTCCGCCCGGAGCAGTCGTTTTTCGTGATCTTCTCCAGCGACGCCGCCTATCCGCTGTTTCATCCGTCGGGTGCGGATGCCCTCCAGCCGGCCACGGTGGAAAACAAGCAGAAGCTGCGGGCATGGCTGGGCACGGTCGAGATGTGCAGCGGGGGCCAGGGCATTCACGATGCCGTGCTCGGCCGCGCGGTCGTGCACGCCTTCGGCGTGCAGCAGAGCATGATCGACCGGCGAACGGGGATCGTCGATCCGGACCGACTCCGCGAGCAGCAGGGCCGGAATCAGAACCTGATCACCATCGCCACCGCGCACGGCGGCACCTTCACGGCGGTGACAGTTCCCGCAGCGGCCGCGGCACTCGAAAGACTGCGACCGATCCCCCGTAATCGCTCCCGTGGAGCCGTGTGGGGCGTGAAGCTGTGAGTGGGGTCGGGCGGTGGGTCGCCTGGCTCGGGGCCACCCATACCCCGTCGCCGGACGTTCGCTACGGGCATCCTGCCCTCCGCTCACTCGATGCCGGCTGCGCTCCGACATCCTGTCTCCGCTGGCCGGCAACGCCGGCTCGTGGGGCATGGGCAGCCCCTCCTCCGACATCGTTCAAAGAGCAAGCAATTGCGTGTGGCTCAAGCGGAACCCGTACGAGACAGGCGGCTTACTTCCGACCGCGTGCGGCCGTCTTCTTCTTCCGGCCGCGGCCCGCCTTCTTCTCACCGGCCTCCTCCGCGTCTGAATCCGCCGCGGCTCCCGGCAGGCCCGACACGGTCTGCGGCACGATGATGCAGTTGTCGCCGAGTTCGAGTTCTTCCTCATCCACGATTGGCTTGCCGCGATCGTCGAGTTTCACGTCGGCCTCGGCCGTCTTCTTCTTGGCCACCGCCAACAACTGCTCGTAGAGCTTCTCGCGGTCGACACCGTTGATCACGGAGACCGCCCCGGCCACCTCCTTGAGATACCGCAGGAAGATGCTCCGCCGCTGTCCCTCCTGCGCCACGCGGAGCCGCCGCCTGAGATACATGCCGAGCTTGCGGCCAACCGCCTGCAACGCGAGACGGATCTCCTTCTGGATCTCCGGATACGAGGCGATCGCCTCCTTCGACTCACTGGTGAACGGCACCCAGACACTCGCCACGTGCACCATCACGGTCACCGGACCGCTCGGCAGGCTGCCGCGGGATTGCGACAGGCCGTAGGAACGCCAGTTGGTGGAGAGGATCGTCTGCGTCACGGCGCAGGCCGCCGGCTGGAACTGCAGCGGCACGCGGTTGGCATACCGCAGCACCGTCATGTTTTGCCCCTCGTCGGCATTGACGTGCTGCATCGCCCCGTGCAACGCCTGCAGTTCCGGCTTCTTGAGCTTCGAGGGGGACTGCCGGGGCGCGAGTTTGGACTCGTCGAGAATCTTGTCGGCCGCCTCGCCGCCGAGCCCAGAGAACGTGGTGGTGAGAAACTGCCGCAGGCTGCGGGCGTCGCTGTCGCCGGCGAGTTCCACGAGTGCATCGAGCGAGATCTTCTGCGCGGAGGGCCCGCCACCATAGGCCAGCGACGCCTCGATCACGAACGGATTGCCGCGATAGACCCCCGGCGGCCGGGTGGCGGCCGTGAAGAATTCGCCAGGCACCACCTGCCGGATGCCGGCTAGGAGCCGTTGCTCGCCGATCGGCACGACGCAGTCGGTGGCCGGCGGCGGAATCTTGATGTCTTGGATCGCCTTGAAGAGTGCATCGGCCTCACCCCGGCCAAGTTTGCCCGTGGTGACGCGTGTGGAGAGCTTCGCGATGTCGCAGATCTTCTTCGCCGTGCCGTGCGACACGCGGGAGAACGACTGCGTGAGGAACTGTGCGAGCGTGAATTTCGGATGCTCCTGCAGCATCGTCACGAGGCGACCGAGTTCGACGCCATAGGGATGCGGCTTGATCTCCTTCGGCTCCGGCGGCAGGTCGTCGGTGGACCGCTCCAAAATCCGCTCCGGTCCATCCGGCCCCTGGAAGTGAAGGCGGGCATGGGGATTGGAGATCGCGGTCTGCTCGAGATATTCCTCGACGCTGCCGCGGCCGCGCTGGAACTTCGCCTCCATCTCGATCGTCACGCGGGTGCCGTGCTCGATCGCGTCGCCCTTGTCGTTCTCGGCAACCCACTCGATCGAGTGCTTCTTCATCAGCTCCGCGCCGCCCTTGCCGGCGGGGATGTCAACGCCTTCTCCCTTGCCGTTCAGGATCTCGGGCTGGTTGGTCTTCGTGTCGATCCGCAGTTCGGAATAGTGGGCCGTGTGCTTGGCATCGATCTTCGAGATGATCTTCACCGGCTTGCCGGTCGTGAGCACGCCATACATTCCCGCGGCGGAGATGCCGATGCCCTGCTGGCCTCGGCTCATCCGCAGCCGGTGAAATTTGGAGCCGTAGAGCAACTTGCCGAAGATCAGCGGGATCTGTTTGCTGACGATGCCGGGGCCGTTGTCCTGCACGCCCATGCGATACCGGCTGCCTGAGTCACCCACCTGTTCGATGTGCACCCAGATCTCCGGCAGGATGCCCGCCTCCTCGCAGGCATCGAGCGAGTTGTCGACCGCCTCCTTCACGCTCGTCAGCAGCGCCTTGCGGGGCGAGTCGAAGCCGAGCAGATGGCGGTTCTTGGCGAAGAACTCGCTCACCGAGATATCCCGCTGGCCGGCTGCGAGCGTCTGGGCCGTGGCCCGCCGCTTGGCTGGCGGCTTGGCGGCGGTGGCTGTCGGCTTGGCCGTGCTCTCCGCCACGGCAGCGCCATCGGCCGACGCCGGCGCGGCCGCAGCCTCCTTCGGGGGCTTTGCTTGGGTTTTCTTCGGAGGCTTTGCGGATTTGGCCATGGCGTATGCGGGTTCCGAAACTGTGATCGGACGGGCCGCGCGTCCCTGGTTTTGCCGAACTCCCTCATTAGCCCCGGTTGCGACCGCTGCCTGAGCCTCTGGCCTAAGCATCCGGCCTAAGACTTTGGGCGGCAGTGGGCCGGAACAGAGCCACGACGTGATCTCACGAGGTGATCCGATGCTGACATCATCCAGTCTGCAAACCGTCATCAAGGGCATGGCCGTCGCCGTGTTGCTGACGGCCACAAGCCAGATCTCGGCCGCGCCGATCAATGGCGGCGTGGAGGCCCCCACGCCCGACGTCTTCTACAACTTCTACGTGCCCCCCGTGCCTGCGGGTGCCTATCCCGGCGTCGGTGCGCAGCTCTATGTCGCGCCCCGCCCGGTGCCGCCACGGGTGGGCCACACCTGGTACACGTATCCGCCGTTCATGCCCCACGAGTTTCTCTACAAGCACCGCCGGCACTATGTCCGCCCGGCTGGTGCGATGGGTATGCGGACTGACGTGCATGCGTATTGGTGGTGAGCGGTCGGGAGCCGCGAGCCCACGAGACACACAGGAAGGCGTTCCGTTCATGAAGGTTGTCGTTGGTCGGGTGATCGTCGCCACGCTCGTCGTGGCCTGTCTCGCAGCCGCTACGCGTGCGGCGCTCGCCGGTGGCGAGGGTGCCTACGAGAAGCGTTACTTCCTGCGGAGCCAGGGCAAGAGCTGGCACAGCGCGTGGTATGACCCGTGGGTGGGGCGGCCGATGGCGCTCGTCGTGCCGCCGACGGCCGAGTTCACGACGGAATACGGGTGGGGCGTGCCGAGCTCACGCGTGGCACCGATCTACCATCAGTACCGTCGCCCGTATCCGGGGCCGGGAGCCGTGCCGGGGGGAGCTGGATTCATGCCGACGCCCAACCAGCCGAGCGACACGGTGCAGTTCGGCGTGCATCCCGTCCGCGGCCCGTGGGGCGCGTACTAGAGCCGCGTGACAGATCGGCATCCTGCTTTTCGTGGCAACAAGATTTCATCTTGTTGAATCCGCAAGTTAAAAACTTGCGGCCACGCGCGATTCATCGCAGCGTCAGGTGACGATCGGTTCCGCGGCGCCCAGCCGCTCCCTCGCCATCGTTGCCCAAGGGCTTTCCGGCGCGAGTGCCAGGAAGGTTCGCAGATGCCGCTGGGAGTCGAGCTTTTGGCCGACGTCGTGCAGCACGCCGGCCATGTGCCAGTGGGCGTCGGCATAGTCGGGCTGCTGGCGGAGCACGCCATCGAGTGCGGCGAGAGCCAGTTCGTGTTCGCCCAGTTCCGCCAGCACGCAGCCGAGGCTCGACCGCGCCTCGAGGTGATCGGCGTCGAGTTCCACGGCCGCGTAATACCGCTCCCGGGCGGCGGTGAGGTCGCCCGCGCGATAGAGCAACTCGGCCAGCATGAAGACGACCTGGGCCGTCGGACCCTGGGCCTGGAGCACGGCCCGCAGGGCCTCGGCGGCCTCGGAGAGCGCGCCCGCGGCCTCCAGATCAGCGGCGAGGTCGAGCAGGTCGGTGACGGAAGCCGGATCACGCGAATCGTCAGCGAGGGTTTCGTCCTCGGAAAGGAGTGCGGTGATGGACACGGTCGCAACACCCGGCTGCTCCGTCTTGGCATCGGCGGGCGTCAGGCCGTGCGTGTAAAAGCCCAACTGGAGCTGGCCGCCGGCACCCATCAGGCGATCGTTGTGGAGAATGCTCAGCCGCCGTCCGTCGGTCACGATCCGCTCCGCCATGCGGGCCGCCTCGACGGCGCCGCCCGGAGAGAGCCCGGCGAGCTTCGTGTCGATGTCGCGCAGGGACAGCCCCGCTTCCAGCAGCCGCACGAGCTGTCGTCCCACGACCAGCTGCGGAAACTCAAACCATTCGATCGATCCTGATCGCCGCGCCGGTTCGAGCAGGCCGCCCCGCAGCCAGTGACGCACCGCCGCCCGCGGCGCGCGGAGCACGTCGGCCATCATCGCCACGGTGTAGAGCCGGCTCACGCCGGGGTGATCGTCCTCGGGGTGAGCGTCTTCAAAAAGCAGAGTCGACCGGGGCGATGCGGACCGCTGACCGCGGCGTGGCGCAGCGTCCAAGCCGGCATGCCTGCCGTGTGACTGCTGAGACGGGTCGTCCGTGACCTTGGTGGACATGGCGGTTTCCTTGCGTGAGTCGCCAGAATCTAGCCGACGATGCGACTGTGTCCAAACGACCCGACAGAAGTGCGGCCGCCAGCGACGGCCGGTGCCGTTGAACGGCAGAGGCGAAGACGGTACGGTACAACGGCGTCTGGCCTGACAGCGACTCGGTTCTGTTCACACCCGGGAGATTGCCCGCATGCCCACGCTTCAGTCCGTCGTTTCCATTGTGTGGGTTTCGGCGGCGGTCGCGCTGTCACTCGGCGGACGTTGCGTCATCGCCGCCCCTCCGGCGGCCGTGCAGTCAGAGCCAACGAATGCCGAGGAGGCGGCGGCAAAGAAGAAGGCGGCCGAGGCCGCGGTCGCCGCGAAATACGATGCGATTGTCGCGACGCTCTCTGCCGAGGAGCAGGCCTGGGAGAAGGTGCTCCAGCAGCACCTCGGCGGTTTCTACCTGCCACACCACCAAGTGGACAAATTGGCCGGAAAAAGCACCGCCTGGGATTTCGTCAAGGACGACCCCACCCTGCCGCGGGTGCTCCTGATCGGCGACTCGGTCTCCCGCGGTTACACGCTCGCCGTTCGCAAGGCGCTTGCCGGTAAGGCCAACGTGCACCGAGCGCCTGCCAACTGCGGCCCCACAGCCAGCGGCATCAAGAACATCGATGCGTGGCTCACCGATCATCCCGGCGGCGAGAAGTGGTATGTGATCCATTTCAACTTTGGCATTCACGACCGTGGCACGCCCGTGGCCGACTACACGGCCCGGCTCGAGCAGTTGGTGCAGCGGATGAAGCAGAACGGCGCGAAGGTGATCTGGGCGAGCACCACTCCGATTCCGGACAACCTCGAGCAGAAACAGACCGCCGCGTCGATCGTGGAACGCAATGCCGCCGCGGCCGAGGTGATGCACAAGCACGGCGTGGCGATCGATGATCTCTTCGGCTTCATCACGCCGCGGCTGGCCGAGATGCAGCGGCCGAAGGACGTGCACTTCAAGGACGAGGGCTATGAACTGCTCGGGCAGCAGGTGGCCGAGTCGGTCGCTGATGCCCTGAAATAGCTGTCAGGCACTAACCGTCTGGAATTCAGCCGTCTGGAATTCAGCCGTCTGGAATTCAGCGGCCAGCGATTCAGCGGGCCGGCGAGGCGTGCTCGACGATGAAGTCGACGATCGGGGTCGGGTCTTCGAGGCCGTGCGGATGGTGGCCGCAGTCGGGCTTGTGGATGAACTCGATCGTGCCGCCGAGTTGCCGATAGCGTTCCTCGATCAAGAGGCCATTTTCCGCGGGTGGCACCACATCGTCGACGTCACCGACCACATGCACGAGCGCTATGCCCGCTTTCGCGAGCGTCGGGAGCGTGTCGATCGGATTGCCGCGGTAGGCGAGAGCCGCCGCTTCGTCTGGGAAGTGATAGGCTTCGAGACATGCCGCCCAATCCTTGGGGCTACCCTTGCCCTTTCCCTGGCCGCCCGGCCAACTCTTGAAATCGCAGACGGCGGCATCGCCATAGACCACCGACACCTTGTCGGGATGGTCGGCAGCGAAGCGGTGGGCGTAGAGGCCGCCCCGGCTGAGTCCGATCAGCGCCGGCTTCACGGCCAGGCCACGGCGGACCAGTTCGGCGTGGAAGGCGGCGAGCGCCGCAGCCGGGCTGAGGCATGCGAGGATCGCGATGATGAGCAGCGGGTGGCGCACGGTGCTCCAGACAGAATGACAGGTGATCATGAGAAGAGCTTTGTCACGGCCTGAGCCTTGACGAGTTCGCGGGGCTGGTTGAGGTGGTTGTAGACGATCGTCTCCGGCTCGATGCCCAGGGCGTGATAGATCGTCGCCAGCAGTTCCGTGGGATGGACTGGATCCTCCAGCGGCGCCGAGGCCGTGGCGTCACTCTTGCCGTGCACGTAGCCGCGCCGGATGCCCGCGCCGGCGATCACCGACGTGAAACAGTAGGGCCAGTGGTCGCGGCCGTCGGCCGAGTTGTTGTTGCCCGACGTGCTCACGCCCTTCTGCGGCGAACGCCCAAACTCGCCCACGGCCACCACCAGCGTGTCTTCAAGGAGGCCGCGGTCGTCCATGTCGGTGAGAAACGCCGACAGCCCCTGATCGAGCATCGGAGCCGATTGGTCCTTCATCCGCTTGTCGAGCCCGACGTGCTGGTCCCACGAGTGGTTGTCGGAATTCGCCACCTTCGGCCAGACCACCTCCACCACCCGCGTGCCCGCCTCGACGAGCCGACGTGCCAGCAGCAGGCTCTGTCCGAACGTGTTGCGACCGTAGGCCTCGCGAACCGCAGCCGGCTCACGCTCGAAGGCGAAGGCCTCGCGGGCCCGTCCGGAGATCACGAGCCCAAGGGCCCGCTCGTAGTATTCGTCGAGCTTGTAGTCAGCCACCGCCTTGTCGAGCTCCGGCATCGTACGGTCGATGACATCCCGTAGCCGGGCCCGTCGTTCGAGCCGCTTGGCAAACACGTCGGTGCGGAGCTGCAGGTCGTCGATGCGGATCCGCTCCATCTTGCGCATGTCGAGATCGTCGCCGTCGGGGTAGAGCGTGTAGGGGTCGTAGTCGCGGCCGAGGAAGCCGGCCGTGCCACCCTTGCCGACCACGCCGCTCTCCTGCAGTGGCCGCGGCAACATCACGAACGGCAGCATCGGCTCCTCGAGCGGCTTGAGCCGCACGATGTTGGAACCGAAGTTTGGGAAGTCCTTGGCGTTGGGCGGCTCGAGCTGCCCCGAGGGGCTCACCCTGTCGGTGGTGTAGCCGGTCATCATCTGATAGATCGCGGCCGTGTGGTTGAACAGGCCGTTGGGCGTGTAGTTCATCGACCGGATCATCGTGAAGCGGTCATTGATGCCAGCGAGCTTCGGCAGGTTTTCCGTGAACTGCACCCCCGGGATCTTCGTGGGAATGTTCTTGAAGCTGCTCCGCACATTGTCCGGGACGTTTTCCTTCGGATCCCAGAGGTCGATGTGGCTAGGGCCCCCTTGCAGGTAGATCATCACCACGCTCTTGGCCTTGTTCCAGCCCGGCGACGCGGGGTGTTTGGCTTTGGTTTCATCCGCCGCCGCGGCCTGCAGCCGCAGGATGTTTGGCAGCGACATGCCAAACAGGCCGATGCTGCCCGCCCGCAGGATTGCGCGGCGGCTGGTCGCGAGGTTGGGATCGCAAAGGTCCTTACCGGGACGGCCGGGGATGACGAGCATGGGAGACTCCTGTGGGAATATCGTGGTCGAATGAGAGCAAACCCGAACTGTGAAGCACCGGCTTCGGGGCGGCAAAAGTCTCGTTGCGTGGGCCGCGGCGGCCCAATGCTCCTCGAGCGTTCGCCGACCCCTCGCCTACGTCCTCTCGTTGAACAAGTCGTTGCTGCAGTTTTCCGTGATCTGAACTAGTGATTGAAGAAGAACGCGGGGCTGTTGATCAGGGCCCACGCCAGATCCTGGATGACGGTGAGGCGGCGGTTGGCGACCTGCTGCGTGCTGGCGGCATGGTCGGAACGCAGCCGGATAACGGCCGGATCGTCGAGCACCGGTTTCTCGGCCTCGGCGAGGTCCTCGGCCAGGCTCACGAGCTTCGGGTCGGGTGGGACCGGCAGCGATGCCGCCGCATATTCCTCCGTGAGCTTCTTGTGATCGGCGTCGTGGATGGCGACGAGCGTGGCGAGCAGGCCGGAATGCTCCGCCGACCGTTGCTCGCGGGGGATCACCACGATGTCGGCGATGCTCGCGGGCACGCCGAGTGAGATCGGGGCGGCAGAGCCTGTGAACGAGATGCGGAAGCGGCCGAGCGCATGCTTGCCGCCCGGGTAGCGCTGCTCGATCTTCACCGTTGCCAGCATCGGCTCCTTGAGTTCGAGTTTGTCTTTCACCTCGAACACGGCCCAGTGCGGCTGCTGGGTTCGGGGCGCCACAGCCCAGCCGCGGCCGGGGTTCATGTCGCCGTCGATCGCCAGATTAGGACCCATGTTCTCCTGTGAAAAGTCGGCGGCCGGCCGGTGCAGGGGGATGCGTTTCACCTCCGTAGGCCGGGCCAGCGGCGCGAGTTCGAGCACGATTTCGTTGACGACGAAGTTGCCGTCGGCCGACCGCCCCGCGCCGCCGCGGGGCAGGCTTGGATCAGTGATGGCCTCGAGCCGCAGGCCGGTCAACACCGGCAGCGAGACGGTGCTCGTCAGCGTGGTCGTGTCGTCGGCCTGCGGACCGCCCACCAGCACCGAGCCGTCGGGCAGCGTCGTGAAGGTGGCGTTGGCCCGGGAGGTGAGCGTGTCGGGCTGTGCCACCTGCCATGCCGGCGACTTGGCGGCCTCCGCCTCGATGCGGGCCAGCGCCGCCTGCGGATCGGCGTGGTATTGCTCGATCGCCTCGATCGCCTTGGCAAACCGCTCCGCCCGCTTCTGTTGGAGATCGATACGCGTGGGTTCGTAGGCGGTGGTCGCTGCCTCGAGCGTGGTGCGTGTGGCGGCGATCCGCTGGAGCCGTTGCTCCTCGAGCACGACCTTTTTCGCTGTCCACTCCGCCTCCGCCTGGGCGAGGACAGCGGTGACCGCCTCGTGATCGACGTTCACCTCGCCCGTCATATTCTTCACAGCCTCCACCTCGGCGGGCCGGCTGGGGCGGTTGAGGATTCGCACGAAGACCTCGTCGATGAGCAGGTCGTCGTCGGTCTGGCTGGCCACCAGCTTCGTCAGTTCGCTCTGGGGGTCGGCCAGCACGTTGCCCACCGCGGGGCCGCTCGCCAGCGCCATGACCGGACCGAGCGACATGCCACCCGCCCGCTCGCACTCGCAGGCGCTTTCCCGGGCCGGCCGGCCGAAGGTCTGCAGGAAGCCGCCGCCGAGGCCGCTCGCCACGTCGGGCAGCTGCGCGGCCCGCGTGCCGGCGGGGTAGCCGGGAAACTTCGTCGGCGACCCCACCACGGCGTGCAGACTGTCGAAGAGCGTCTCGGCCGGCAGCCGCCGGGGCAGGGCGTGCGAGTAGTTGATCCGGTCATCGTCGTTCCACTTGCCGCTCTCGATCGACAGGCCGTAGGTTCGCGACGTGCAGATTTCCAGCAGCAGCTTCCGCACATTGAAGCCGCCGTCGATGAACGACTTCGTCAGGTGGTCGAGGAGCGGCGGATTACTGGGCGGATTGCCCGCACGGATGTCGTCGATCGGGTCGATGATGCCGGTGCCGAAGAGATAGCCCCACAGGCGGTTGACGTAGCTCCTGGCGAAGTAGGCGTTGTCTGGCGAAGTGATCCAGGCAGCCAACTGCTGACGCCGCGTGGCGTTGTCCGGCGCCGAGTGGCGGCACTCAAAGGGAAACTGCGGGGCGACCGGCTTGCTGGTCCGCTCGTGGATCATCTCGCCGTCGGGCTTGTCGCCGATGATTTCGTAGAGCGGCTTGGCTCCCTCCACCGATGTGCCGGCGATCACGCGGTCGCCGCTCTCCGGATCCTTGGTGAGATTCACCTGAGCGAAGAAGGCAGCCGTCTGAAAATATTGGTCCTGCGTCCAGCGCTCGAAGGGATGGTCGTGGCACTTGTTGCAGTTGAACCGCACACCCAGAAAGAGGTGGGTGGTGTTTTCCATGGTGGCTGCCGGATCACGGAGCGTCTTGAAGTAGGCGGCGGCGGGATGCTCGCGGTTGGAGCCGGTGGCGGTGAGGATGTCGCGGGCAAACTGGTCATACGGCGTGTTGGCGGCGATCTGGTCGCGAATCCACTGCCGCAGGCCGTTTGCGCCCTCGGCGCCGAGGAACTTCGGGTTCACCTGCAGCAGGTCGGCCCACTTGTTGGTCCAGTGCTCGATGAACGCATCGCCCGCCAGGAGCCGGCTCACGAGTTCATGCCGCTTCGTGCGGGAGTCGCGGGCATCGGCGAGGAAGGCCCGCACGTCTGTCGCCGACGGCGGCAGGCCGGCGAGGTCGAGTGTGACCCGCCGCAGGAAGTCGGCATCGGAGCAGAGCAGGGACGGTTCGATCTTCATGGCCTTCCACTTGGCGGCCACGAGGTCGTCGATCGGGCTCCATGATTCAGTCTGGGGGGATGTGAAGCCCGAGCGGTCGCCCATCACGGCGAGTGGCACGGCCACGTAGGAGCCCTCGTAACGGGCGAGGATCGGCGCCTCGCCCCGCCTGAGCGCCGTGACAAGCCCGGAGCGATCCGCGGTGGCGACCTCCAGGTTGCCGCTCTCCAGGAAGGCCTCGCGGGTGACATCCCGCGTGGTGCCGTCGGCATACTCGGCGACCACGCGAAACTGCTGCCGCCGCCCGGCGACGTCGATCTGGGCCGTGGACGGAAAGACCTTGATGCCCTTCACTCGCGGTATGGCGAGATTCAGCTGCGCCCCCTGTTCGATCCAGCGTCGCAGGATCTGGTAGGTCGGCTCCTCGACCTTCGCGAGCAGTCCGCCGGCGTGTGGTGCCGTGGCCGACGCCTTCAAGAGCATCAGGCTGTCGTCGGGGCTGGCGAGGTTGACGCGACGGCTGGCGTGGTCGTCGGTGAACGCACGCACGTCAAAGATCGGATCGTAGCCGCGGAGCGACAGCTTGAAGCCGTTCTTGCCTTTCGCGGCTCCGTGGCAGGTGCCCTGATTGCAGCCGAGCTTCGCGAGTACCGGGTTGACGTCGCGAACGAAGTCGACGTCTGGCCGGCTGCCAACGCCGACCACGCTGACAGGCAGGGCGATCGCGATCGCGCTGGGGCCGTCGCCATGGACGATGCGGAGCGTGCCCTGGCCGTCGGCGAGCGGCCGGAGAAGGCCGCCCGGGCCGGCCGAGACGAGCGGTTTGGCGGCCACTGCCCCAGTTTCGAACCGCACGCTGCGGGTGAGATCGACCGTGCGGCCGTCGACGAGTTGGCCTGTGACCACCAACTGGGTCGTGGCAAACGGCCCTGCCAGCGAGACCGTCGCCGGCTCGACCGCGAGCGCCGCCACCGCAGCGGGCGGAGTGGGCTCCGGTTCCACCGACGGCTCGGTGGGCCACGGCAAGGGCAGTGACGATCCGGCCACGGCCGACGTGTCGAGCTTCGCGGCAGGAAAGCTGATGCCGGCGGCCCCGGTCGAGCCGTCGAAGAACCGCACGATGCCGTCTCCACCGCCCACGGCCACGGCGGCGCTTGTGGGATGGAAGGCCACGGCATAGGCCGGTGCGGAGGGAAGATCGACGCGGGAAATCAGTTTCGTGGAGGACTCGCGGAATGCATCGAACGCCTTCCAATCGGCTTCGGACCGCTGTGATCCCTTGCCGCGCGTCTCGCCCGGCACCTTCGCCATGATGTCGAGGACGTTCTTCGGCACGTCCTGCTCGAGCCCGTAGCTGCAGAGGACCAGTTCCCCCTTGCCGTCAAGCGACCCGACTGCCGCGATCCGCTTTCCATCGGGCGAGAACCGCACGTTGAACACGCGGCCCGTCACCGGAAAGAGCGGAAAGATCAGGTTGGCATCGTCGCCGATGACCCGGGCGGAGTGGCGGTGGATGCGATAGGCCCGCGGCAGGCCGTCGGCGCCGGCCAAGACGATGTGGTCGAGGCTCGGGTGACGGTCGACGGCCGTCAGTCCGCCGCGGAGCGCCCCAGGCGTGATCGACGTGATGTTGTCGACGAACCGC
>JAPLNQ010000143.1 GCA_026401075.1 Planctomycetia bacterium | reverse complement strand
CTGCGGGCAATCCAGAGAGGACTGCGTTTCGGTGGGCACGGCCTGCCGCTGATGGGGTGCGGTGACTGGAACGACGGCATGAATCTGGTCGGGAAGCAGGGCCGCGGCGAGAGCGTCTGGCTGGCGTTCTTCCTGTTTCACGTTCTCACGCAGTTTGCCGCTCTGGCCCGAAAACGTGGTGATGCCGCCGTTGCGGACCGTCTGTCGCTCCAGGCCGCACAACTCAACGACAACATCGAGGAGCACGCCTGGGACGGCGAGTGGTATCGCCGGGCATACTTCGACGATGGCACGCCACTGGGTTCTGCTTCAAACGACGAGTGTCAGATTGATGCGGTCTCGCAGAGTTGGTCGGTGCTCTCGGGCGCGAGCACGCCGGAGCGATCGCAGCAGGCCATGAGGAGCGTCGATGAACGTCTGGTCCGCCGGGACGCGAAACTGATCCTGCTGCTCGATCCGCCGTTCGACCGATCCAATCTCGATCCCGGCTACATCAAGGGGTATGTTCCCGGCGTCCGGGAAAACGGCGGTCAATACACGCACAGCGCGATTTGGACCGTGATGGCGATGGCGGCCCGCGGTGATTCCGCGCGGGCATGGGAACTCTTTCAACTGATCAATCCGATCGCGCACGGTGCGACAGCGGCGGGCATTCGCGATTACCGTGTCGAGCCCTATGTGGTTGCCGCCGACGTGTATGGCGTCGAGCCCCACACCGGCCGCGGCGGTTGGACGTGGTACACCGGCTCATCCGGCTGGATGTATCGCCTGATTGTCGAATCGTTGATGGGCCTGCATCTGGAGGCGGATTCGCTGCGGATCACGCCCTGCATTCCGGCAGGATGGAACCAGTGCAAGATCCACTACCGGTATCGCGAAACCTTCTATCACATCACGATCGACAGCCAGACCGCACCCCCTTCGTTCTACGGCATCACGCTCGATGGAAAAACGGTGGCCGAGGACTGCATCATGCTCGTCGATGATCGCAGGGATCACCACGTCGTGGTGACGTGCCCTCACGCATGATACCGACGGCTTCGAGCGCCTTGCGAACATGCGGCTCGGCGGCGAGCGTGGCGTTGTAGGCCATCCGCACGACGCCCTCCTTGTCGATCACGTAGGTGACCCGCCCGGGAAAGATGCCAAGCGCCCGCGGCACGCCGAAGAGCCGCCGCAGGGCCCCGCGTGAGTCGCTGATGATTGGAAAGGGAAGCGAGTGCCTCGTGGCGAACCGCTGGTGGCTTTCCGTTGAATCGCTGCTCACACCCACCACCTCCACGTCAGCGCCGACGAACTGCGCGTAGGCGTCGCGGAAGGCGCAGGCCTGCTGCGTGCAGACCGGCGTGCCGTCCTTGGGATAGAAGAACAGCACGAGCGACTTGCGGCCGAGGAGCGACGTCGAGTCGAACGTGCTGCCGTCCTGCAGCGTCGCCTGGAAGGACGGGGCCTGGTCACCGATTTCGATGGAGGGCACGGGCGGATTCCCGGGGGGGGTGGATGCAAATCATCATAGACGTCAGGGATTCCGCGTGAGATACTGCTCAGCTGGAGAACTTCAGCCGAGGCCAAAACGCCGTTGCAGGACGCCCCCATGACACCATTCGTGCCATTCCGCCCGATCCTCCACTCCGCGCACAAATAGAAGAGGCCCAGTCGCGGCGACGGATGCCGATGGCCGATGGCCTCGCGCCGCCCGATGCGGCAAATGCGATGTCGGCTCCTCCCGGCTTCTCTGTCAAACTCCTCGCGGCCGAGCCCGACGTCCGCCAGCCGATCGCGATGTGCTTCGACGACCGCGGCCGGCTCTGGGTTGCGGAGTGTTATGCCTACCCGCGGAAGGTCGCAGACGAAGACGCCAGCGACAGGATCCTCATCTTCGAGGACACCGACGGTGACCACGTCCTCGACTCCCGGACGGTCTTCAAGGAGGGGCTCAACCTCGTCAGTGGTTTGGCGGTGGGGTTTGGCGGCGTGTGGGTGGGCGCAGCGCCTGATCTCCTTTTCATTCCCGACGCCAACGGCGACGACATCCCCGACGGCGAGCCTACGATCCTGCTCGACGGCTGGGGCGCACAAGACACCCACGAAACGCTCAATTCGTTCATCTGGGGGCCCGATGGCTGGCTCTATGGCTGCCACGGCGTGTTCACGCACTCGGCCGTCGGCAGGCCGGGCACGCCCGAGACCGACCGAACGAGAATCAACGCCGGCATCTGGCGGTACCATCCGGTGCGGCATGTCTTCGAGGTTTTTTCCGAAGGCACGAGCAATCCGTGGGGCGTGGACTTCAACGATCTGGGGCATGCGTTTCAGACGGCGTGCGTCATTCCACACCTCTACCACGTGATCCAGGGGGCGCGGTACCAGCGGCAGGCGGGCCAGCACTTCAATCCCTACTCGTTCGACGACATCAAGACGATCGCCCGCCACCGGCACTGGACCGGCGGGCAGGGGAACAACGCCGACCGCGACCGCTCCGACGCCATCGGTGGCGGCCACGCCCACTCAGGCGCCTGCATCTATCTCGGCGGCTCGTGGCCCGATCGTTACCGCGGCCGGCTGTTCATGAACAACATCCACGGGGCCAGGATCAACGAAGACCGGCTCACGCCCGAGGGTTCCGGCTACGTGGGGGACGGCGAGCCCGACTTCCTCTTTGCCAACGACTCGTGGTCGCAGTTCATCTCGCTGCAGGTCGGGCCCGATGGGCAGATGGTGCTCATCGACTGGTACGACCGCAATCAGTGTCATCACCGCGACGACCAGGTGCACGATCGGGGCAACGGTCGGATCTTCAAGGTGCTCTACGACCGGGCGACCCCGGCGCCGGTGAAGATCAACCTCGCCCGCGAGAGCGACGCGAAACTGGTCGATCTGCTCGGGCACGACAACGACTGGTTCGTGCGGCATGCCCGACGGCTGCTGCACGAGCGGGCCGCTGCCGGCCAGCTCGCCGCCGACACACCACGCTTGCTCCAAACGAAGCTCGCCGCCACAGACACCACGCCGAAGCGACTGCGTGTGATCTGGGCGCTGCACGTCACCGGGCAACTCTCCACCACACACGTCGAGCGGCTGCTCGACGACCCCGATCCTGCCGTCCGAGGCTGGGCGATCCAACTGGCCACCGAGGGCGGTACCCTATCGCCAGCTCTGCTCGACCGGCTCAGCCGGCGCGCGGCCGAGGATCCCTCGCCGGTGGTCCGTCTGGCGCTCTGCTCAGCCCTCCAGCGGCTGCCGCCCGCGGCCCGCCGGCCGATCGCCGCGGCGCCCGTCACCCATGCCGAAGACGCCGAGGACCACAACCTCCCACTCATGAACTGGTATGCCATCGAGCCGCTCGTGCCGCACGACCCTGCCCGGGCGCTCACGATCGCCACCGCGAGCCGCATCCCCACGGTGTCGCGGTTCATCGTCCGCCGCGCCGCCTCTGAAGAGTCATGCTACGAGCCGCTCGTATCGCAGCTGTCGGCCAGCGACTCGAACGTGCGGAAGTGGATGCTCGAGGAGATCGTGGCGGCGCTGGCCGCCCGCGGCCGGATGCCGGCGCCGCGGGCCTGGCAGCAGGGCTACGAGCAGCTCCGCACCGACTCCGACGACGCGGTCCGCAGGCTGGCCGATCTGGCGGCGGTGCGATTTGGCGATCCACGGGTCGTGCCGCAGTTGCGGGCTCTGCTCGCCAACCGCGACGCCGACCGCGACCAGCGTCGTGAGGCCCTGCAGTCGCTTGTCAGTTCCCGCGACGACGGGCTGCCGCCGGTGCTCCAACGGCTCGTCGACGATCCCGCGATTCAGAAGGAGGCAATCGAAGGCCTCGCCGCCATTCCCAGCGACGGCACCCCCGCCGCGCTCGTGGCCGCCTACGAGGGTCTGCCGGCGGAGTGCCGGCAGGCGGCGATCGCCACGCTCACGTCGCGGCCTGCCTGGACGCTCAGCTTGCTCGACGCCATCGCCACCGCCGCCGTGCCGCGCGGTGATCTCTCGGCGTTCACTGTCGGCCGGCTCGCGCAGTCGGCCGACCCACGGGTGCTCGCGAGGCTCAACGAGGTCTGGGGCACGATCCGGGCGACACCAGCCGACCGGAAGGCCGACTTCGACAAGTGGCGGACGGCGCTCAAGCCTGCGGTGATGAAGGATGCCGATCTCTCGCAGGGCCGGGCGACGTTTGCCAAGACCTGCGGCGCCTGCCACCAGTTGCACGGGCAGGGCGGGCGGATCGGGCCCGACCTGACGGGATCGAATCGGGCCGACCTCGAATACCTGCTGGCGAATCTGCTCGACCCGAGCGCCGTTGTAGGTCGCGACTACCAGACGACGATCGTGGTGACCGACGATGGCCGGTCAATCGCCGGCATCGTGGTCAAGGAGACGCCGACGAGCGTGACGCTGCAGGCACCGACCGAGCAGGTGATGGTGCCGCTGGACGACATCGAGAGCCGCGTGCTCTCGCCACAGTCGTTGATGCCGGAGAACCAGCTCGCGCAGCTTGCACCGGCCGCAGCCCGCGACCTAGTCGCCTACCTGCGTCACCCGCTGCAGGTTCCGCTGCCGGGCGAGGGGCCGCCACCGTTCAACGCCGACCGCAGGATTCCCGGTGCCGTCGAGGGGGAGGCGATGCGGGTCGCCTCGCGGTCGGCCGGGAACGTTCAGCCTCAGAGCATGGCCAGCTTCAAGGCGGCCCGCTGGAGCGGCGAAGCTCAAGCGTGGTGGACCGGCGCCCGTCCCGGCGGCCGGATCGTGCTGGAGGTGCCGGTGACGGTGCAGGGCAGGCACGAGGTCATGGCCGTCTGCTCAAAGGCCCACGACTACGGCATCGTGACGATGGCCTGGAACGGCGGCACGGCGACGAGCCCGATCGATCTCTATGAAAAGGACGCGGTGACGATCACGCCGGAACTGTCCCTCGGCGTCTTCGACCTCGGGCCTGGCACGTCGTCACTCGCGGTGGAAATCGTCGGCGAGAACCCGGTCGCCACGAAGGCCTGGATGTTCGGTCTCGATTACGTCCGCTTCGTGCCGCTGCCGCCGGCTGATTGAACCACGCGCCGCAACGCCTCCCGTCACCTGGAATCGACCCATGAGCCCGCTCGACTGGACGCTGCTCTCGTTGCACCTGGCGGCGATGCTGTTTGTCGCGCTCGTGCTGGGACATGCCGCCCGCCGGCTCGGCATCCCGGCGGTCGTCGGCGAGCTTGCCGGGGGGCTCCTGCTCGGGCCGACGATCCTGGGACGCCTCTCTCCGGAGACGTTTACGTGGCTCTTTCCGCCGACCGGTCCAATCACGAGCGGCCGTGCGGCGATCGCGCGGGTCGGCATGCTCTTCTTCATTGTCACCATCGGGCTCGACATCAGCGTCGGCGAATTCCGCCGGATCGGCCGCAAGGCGCTCTCGGTCGGCATCGTCGGCACGCTCGTCCCGCTCGTGCTCGGATTCCTGATGTGTTACGTCTTCCCGACCGTGATCGGCGTGACACAGAAGGATCAGTTTGCGACGGCACTGTTCATGGGATCGATCCTGTCGCTCTCAGCCAACCCCGTGATCGCCCGGATCCTCATGGACATGGGACTGTTCAAGAGCGAGATCGGCCGAACCATCATGTCGGCGACCCTCGTGGACGATCTCGTGGGCTGGGGATTGTTCGCGGTGATCCTCGCCGAGTTTGGCCCCCACGCGACCGGTCAGGGCCAGGGGATGGCGATCTTCGGTATGGTGTTCGTCTTCATCGGCAGCATTCTGCTGCTCGGCCACCTCGTGCTGCCGCGGCTGATGGAGTGGGTGGATCGCAATCTGCCCCAGCCGGCGGGCTCGATCTCGTGCATCGCCCTGCTCGCACTTCTGGGCGCGGCGGGTTCTGAATATCTCGGCCTGCACTCCTTCCTCGGCGCCTTCGTCGTGGGCATCGCCCTGGCCGATGTCTATCGCATCCATCCAAAACCGTTCGAGATCATCGGCGACTTTTCCTATGCCGTGTTCACCCCGATCTTCTTTGTCTCGATGGCGATCACGGCCGACTTCGTCAAGGGCTTCGACCTGTGGCTCGTCGTCCTGATCACGGCCGTCGCCTTCGTCGGGAAGATCTGCGGCGTCTTCGCAGGCGGCAAGCTGGCCGGGATGGACAGCCGTCAGTCGCTGGCGGTGGGCTGCGGACTCAATGCCCGGGGCATCCTCGGCATCGTGATGGCGGCGGCGGCCTACGATGCCGAACTGATCGACCTGAGGTTGTTCGTGGCCTGCGTGCTAATGTGCGTCATCACGACGATGGCGGCCGGACCAGCACTGCATCTGATTCTGGGCCGCCACGACACCGCTCGGGCCTAGGGACGATTCGAGCCAGAGCCGATTTCGAGCCCGTCACATCGAGCCCGTCCCCGTAGATGTCGTGCATGCCGGCGATCGCGGCCAGATACTCGTGGAAATGAGCGTCCATGATTCAACCCTCCTTGGTTGAAGAGATATACGGAGCGTCGGTCCACACGGTTCAGAGCACGGTTCAGAGCATCCTGGAAATCCTAACAGCCGAAAAATCGAGGCTACCCAAACTGCCACACCCTGCCTCGCACGCCTCGCCCAGCACACAATGGCCCCCGGCGAGGGCGGGGGATACCATAGACCTTTCAGTTCATCGCCCGGTCCCCTCATCTCCCCATTCCTTCGTGAGTTCCCATGGACATGCTCTGGTTTCTTCTGATCGGCATCGCTGCCGGTTGGCTCGCCGGTCAAATCATGAAGGGCGGCGGCTTCGGGTTGATCGGCGACCTGATCGTGGGCGTGATCGGCGCGCTTGTCGGCGGGTTCCTCTTCGGCCTGTTTGGCCTGTCAGCCGATGGACGCCTGGGCAGCCTGGTCACGGCCACCGTCGGTGCCATCGCCCTGATCGCCCTGCTCCGGGTCATCAATCGCCCACGCATTTAGTGCAATGCCCAGGAACGGTGCGTGCTGGGGACCGTGACACGAAGATGTGGATGATCCTCGACAAGCAACGCACGATCGCGGGCCCGGGCTTCAACCGCTGGCTCGTCCCGCCGGCGGCCCTGTGCATTCACCTCTGCATCGGGATGGCCTACGGGTTTTCGGTGTTCTGGCTGCCGCTGACGCGGGCAGTCGGCATCACATCACCGGTCGTCTGCCCGGCAGGCATGAGGTTCTTTGAGAAACTCACGACCACCACATGCGACTGGGACAAGCCGCTCCTAGGCTGGATGTACACGCTGTTCTTCGTGTTCCTCGGGTCGAGCGCGGCGTTGTTTGGCACATGGCTTGAGAAGGCTGGGCCCAGGAAAGTTGGCGTCGTGGCGGCCTGCTGCTGGTGCGGTGGACTCGTGGTTTCGGCTGCCGGCGTGTACCTCCACCAGCTGTGGCTCCTCTGGCTCGGCTCGGGAGTGATCGGCGGCATCGGCCTCGGGCTGGGATACATCTCGCCGGTTTCCACGCTCATCAAGTGGTTTCCGGACCGGCGGGGCATGGCCAGCGGCATGGCGATCATGGGCTTCGGCGGCGGCGCCATGATCGGGTCGCCGCTCGCCGACAGGCTGATGAGGTATTTTGCCGGGCCGGAGTCGGTCGGCGTCTGGCAGACATTTCTGGTACTCGCGGCAATCTATTTTGTCTTCATGATGCTGGGATCGTTCGCCTATCGGGTGCCGCCCGATGGCTGGGCTCCCGCAGGCTGGGCTCCCGCAGACCGGGACGGCAAACCGTCGGCCACGCCGTCTGCCTCGCCGACGCTGGCCGGCACGCATGCAGCAGCTGAATCGATGACGGTGGGGCAGGCCTGGCGAACCCGACAGTTCTGGCTGCTCTGGCTGGTGTTGTGCCTCAACGTGTCGGCGGGCATCGGCGTGATCGGCATGGCCTCGCCGATGCTGCAGGAAGTGTTTGGGGGCAGATTGCTCGGTGAAAACATCCCCTTTGAACAACTCGACGCGGCGCAACTGGGCAGGGTCGCGGCGATGGGCGCCGGCTTCACCGGGCTCTTGAGCCTGTTCAATATCCTGGGAAGGTTCTTCTGGTCCTCCCTGTCTGACACGCTGGGCCGGAAGACAACCTATTGTCTGTTCTTCCTCCTGGGGGCGGCGCTCTATGCCGCGGTGCCGGGCGTCGGACGCGCCGGCAACATCCCCCTGTTCTGCGGCATCTTCTGCCTGATCCTGACGATGTATGGCGGCGGGTTCGCGGCGATCCCGGCGTATCTGGCAGATCTGTTTGGCACGGGCAACGTGGGTGCGATCCACGGCCGCTTGCTCACTGCCTGGAGCGTCGCCGGCATTCTCGGGCCGGTGCTCGTCAACTACTTCAATGCGTATCAGATCCGCGCCGGCGTGCCCCGGTCGCGGGCCTACGACCAGACAATGCTGCTGCTGGCCGGACTGCTCGTCGCAGGCTTCTTCTGCAATCTTCTGGTGCGGCCCGTCCACAAGCCGCAGCCGCGTGACGATGACGACACTGGCTCCGCGTCTTCGTCGGCCCGCCTCCCTGCCGCCCCACACCGGAGTGGCCCGTGGGAGCCATCCCCGACCGCCGCGGCCGCTGGCGCCGCGCATGACGGAAGCAGCAGCTGGCTCGTGTTGTTTTGGCTACTCGTGGCAGTCCCCATGGCCTGGGGCGTCTGGATGACCCTCCGACAGGCATGGGCGTTGTTCGGTTGAGAGCCGGAGCGATTTCGCCGCGGAGTCTGGCCACACTTTCGCAGCCACTCCCGGGCACGGTATGGTGTCGCTCGGGCGGCGTCCTTCTTGCGTCCCTCGGTGGAATCACCCCCTCATGCCTGGCGGTCCCCAATGCCCTTCTGCGACTCGCGGCAGCCGATCATCGACTACCACTGCCACCTGAGCCCTCGCGACATCGCGGAGGACAGGCGGTTTGAAAACCTCCACGCCATCTGGCTCGATGGCGACCACTACAAGTGGCGGGCCATGCGGGCCAACGGCATCGGCGAGGAGCGGATCACCGGCGCCGCCTCCCCGCGGGAGAAGTTCCAGGCGTGGGCCGAGACCGTGCCGCACACGCTCCGCAATCCCCTCTTCCACTGGGCACATCTGGAATTGCGTCGCCACTTTCATATCGACGACCTGCTGGATGACACGACCGCCCAGCGGATCTGGGACGAGGCCAACCGGCAACTGGCCACCGGCGACCTCACCGCCCGGGGCATTCTCCGGCTGATGAACGTCGACGTGGTGGGCACGACCGACGACCCCGCCGACAGCCTCGAGTGGCACGAGCGCATCGCCCGCGACGCCTTCGCGACGAAGGTCGTGCCCACCTTCCGCCCCGACGCGGCGGCAAAGGTGCACGACCCCCATCGCGTCCAGGCCTGGGCCCGCCGGCTCTCGGAGGTCGCCGGCTGCGGCGCCGACACGTTCGCCGGGCTGATCGCCGCGATCGACAAGCGGCATGCCGACTTCGCCGCGGCCGGCGGCCGGGCCACCGACCATGGCCTCCTCCGCCTGCCCGACACCGACTGCACCGAGACCGAGGCCGCGACGATCTGGCACCGCGCCATGGCCGGCACGGCCGCCACGCCAGAGGAGGCCGAGAAGTTTTCCCTGTTCCTTGTGCTCCATGTCGCCCGCCTCAACCATGCCAAAGACTGGGCAATGCAGTTGCATCTGGGGGCGTTTCGTGATCCCAACCCGCATCTGGCCGCGGCGCTCGGTGCCGATGCCGGCTGCGACACGATCGGCGACGCCGTGCAGGGAGCGGGCCTGGTCCGCTTCTTGGGCAGGCTCTCCGCCGAGAACACGCTGCCGCGGACGATCCTCTACAACATCAACCCCACCGACAATGCCCTCTTCGCCGCCCTGCCCGGCTCGTTTCAGGACGGCATCCTCCCCGGCAAAATCCAGTGGGGCAGCGCCTGGTGGTTCATGGATCAGGAGCGTGGCATGCGGGATCAGCTCAACATGCTCTCCGACCTGGGACTGCTCTCCCGGTTCATCGGCATGGTGACCGATTCGCGGTCGTTCCTCTCCTATCCGCGGCATGAATATTTCCGGCGGATCCTTTGCGACTTAATTGGCACCGACGTCGCCAGTGGCCGGCTCCCCGACGATCCCACCTGGCGGCGGGAGCGGATCGTGCCGCTGGTCGAGAATGTCTGTGCACAGAACGCCCGCTGTTATTTTGGCTTCGATCGCAACTGAAGCCCATGTCCACACCCTCCCGACACCTGTCCCTCACGCAGCAACTCGTGCTGCCCGTGGTGGGGCTTGTGCTGGCGGCGGTGCTGGCCAACGTCGGCTTTTCGGCCTGGCTGGCCGCGCGGCGGTCGGCTGAGGCAACTCGCGTAGCCCAGCAACAGGTGGCCGATGCCCTGCGAGCATCAAGGGTGTCGCTCTCGGCTGCCGTGCTCGACGCCCTGCACCGACTGACGGGCAGCCACTTTCTCATCTGGGAAGAATCGACATGCCGGATCGGCCTCTCCACACTGCCCCCGGAGACGCTCGAGACTCTTCAAGGCGACGCGGTGGCCACTGCCATCCGCGCAGGCAGCGGCACCTTCGCTGGGCACCGCTACCGGCTGGGCACGGTCCGCAGCGAGGGCGTGCGGCCGGAGACGGTGCTCATCCTCACGCCCGAGCGATCGTTCGTCGCCCGCACGTTTGATGCCGTCTGGCCCGTGCTGGCTGTGGCCGCAGCGACGCTTGCAGTGCTCGTGCCACTGGGCCTGCGAACGACGGGCCGGCTCGCGGCGCGAATCACCGCCGTCGAACGGCACGTGGCACGAATCGCAGAAGGAGAGTTTGGCCACACGCTCGTCGCCAGCCACGAGGCACCGGCTGGCAGCGACGAGATCAGCCGGCTCATGGACGGCGTCAACCACATGAGTCTGCAGCTCGAGCAGCTCCGCGGTTCGCTTGTCGCCGGTGAGCGGCAACGGCTGCTTGGCCAGTTGGCGGCTGGATTTGCCCACGAACTCCGCAACGCCGTCACCGGCGCACGGCTGGCGATCGACCTGCACCGCCGCCGCTGCCCGGCAGGAGTGGGCAGTGGCCCGCCCGACGACAGCCTCACCGTCGCCGCTCGTCAGCTCGACATCCTCGAGGAGGAGGTCCGCGGTTTGCTGGCCCTGGCGAAGGCGCCGGCGCAACAGAAGCAGCCGCCGGAGCCGATCTGCGTCGACCGGCTCCTGGCCGAGGTCCGCGACCTCACGGCACCACGGTGCGACCATGCGGGAGTCCGGATGCATTGCGACCTGCCCACGAATCTGTCGCTCATCGGTCGCCACGACGCCCTGCGGGCGGCGCTGGTGAATCTCGCGCTCAACGGCATCGACGCCGCCGGCCGCAGTGGCGACGTCTGGCTCTCCGCCGCCCGCACTGGCTCGCAGACCATCCTGGCCGTCGACGATTCGGGAGCAGGCCCGCCCGCGAGCGTGCGGGATTCGATGCACGAGCCGTTTGTCACGTCGAAGCCGGAAGGCATCGGCCTCGGGCTCTCGGTTGCACGGGCCGTCGCCGAAGAGCACGGCGGCGTGCTCGCCTGGGAACGAACCGGCGGCCGCACGCGATTTGCGATTTCGCTGCCGGCGCAGACACTGGAGACAGGCGGCCTCTGATGGCAGCCCGCGGCACGCGCCGCCCGCCCTTAGCCCAGCCGCACCGACATACGCCCCATGAGCCGCATCCTCATCATCGACGACGAGCCCGCCATCGGCTGGAGCCTGCGCGAGATGCTCTCCGACGAGGGTCACTCCGTGGAGGTGGCGGCGAGCGTCGAGGCGGGGCTCGAGACCTGCGCCCGCTTCGAGCCCGAGGCGATGCTGCTCGACGTCCGCCTGCCGGGCCGCGACGGGCTCTCCGCGCTGCCCGAATTCCGCAGCATCGTCCCGAACGCACCGGTCGTGGTGATGACGGCCTTCGGCGATCTCGACACCGCCGTGCGGGCGGTCAACGCGGGAGCCTTCGACTATCTCGTGAAGCCATTCGATCTGGAGAGCGTGTCGCGGATCGTCGCGCACGCCCTGGCCGAGCGGGATCAGCACGCAGCTGGACGGGATCAGCCGGCGGCGACGGCCACCGACGCTGCGTTGCTGGTCGGTTCATCGCCGCCGATGCAGGAGGTCTTCAAGCAGATCTCGCTTGTCGCACCGACCGAACTGCCCGTGCTCATCACCGGCGAGACCGGCACCGGCAAGGATCTAGCCGCCCGCGCCATCCACGCCCACAGCCCGCGACGACACCGGCCGTTCGTGGCCACCAGTCTCGGTGCCCTGGCGCCGAGCGTGATCGAGAGCGAACTCTTCGGCCACGTCCGCGGTGCCTTCACCGGCGCCACGGCCGATCGGCCCGGCCTGTTTGCCATCGCTGATGGGGGCACGCTGTTCCTCGATGAGATCGGTGAAGCACCGCTCGACCTGCAGGTGAAGCTGCTGCGGGCTCTGGAGACTCGGGAGGTCACGCCCGTGGGCGCGGCCGCGCCGCGAAAGCTCGATGTCCGCGTGATCGCGGCCACCAACCGCGACCTCGTGGCGGCGATCGCCGCAGGGACGTTTCGCGAAGACCTCTACCATCGGCTCCATGTGTTTCCGATTCATATGCCGCCACTGGCGGCCCGCCGCGACGACATCGATACGCTCGCGGCGCACTTTCTCGCGCGGCAGGCCGCCGGACGGGCGACGCCGACGATATCGGAGGCGTTTCGCGTCGCCCTCCGTAGCCGGCCCTGGCCGGGTAATGTCCGTGAACTCAAGCACGCGATCGAATACGCCGCGGTGGTCGCCCGCGGCAGCATGCTGCGGCCGGAGCACCTGCCTGCACAACCAGCAACTGCAGCCAGCCAGCCAGTCGGCGACACGGCTGCCGGTGCGCAGGTGGTGGCTGCCGTCGGCGCCTGGGTGGACGCCGCCCTCGCCACCGGCACCACAACCGCCGGCCCACTCCACGAACCGCTCATCGATCTCGTCGAAACCACGCTCATGCAGAAGGTCGTCGCTGCCGCCGGCGGCAACCGCACCGCCGCCGCCAAGCTGCTCGGTCTCGACCGGGCCACGCTCCGCTCCAAGCTCGACCGGTGAATACTTCCCCGCGCGCGGGGAAAGAATCGCCGCGTGTCTTCGCGTAAACCGCGGTGTTCTGCCATCGCACGATCGGCACGCTATTTGCTCAAACAGTCTTTCCATGGAGCGAACCCTTCACCCATCCCGTCCCGGTTTTACCCTCGTCGAGCTGTTGGTGGTGATCGCCATCATCGGCACGCTGGTGGGCCTGCTCCTGCCGGCAGTGCAGAGCGCCCGCGAGGCGGCGCGGCGCAGTGCCTGCAGCAACAATGTCCGTCAGCTCGCGCTGGCAACGCACAACTACCAATCGGCCAGGGGCACCTTTCCGCCGAGCATGCTCCATACGCCCGGCACCACCTTCGTCGGCAACAACGGCTCGTGGGCGATCCATGGCCGCATCCTTCCCTATCTTGAGGAGGGCGCAACGGCCGTGAAGGTGAACCTTGAGCAGGCCTGGGACGACGGCTTCAGCCCGGAGAATCTCACCAAGAACTGGGGGACTGTGAAGGACGCTCGCATCGGGCCGTTCTTCTGCCCGAGTGAAACGAATCTCGTCTTTCGCACCAAGACCCGCAGTGGCACGGAGGTCCCGTACGTCTTTCCTCACACATACGGATTCAACTTTGGCACCTGGTTCATCTACGACCCTGCGACGGGCCAGGGGGGCGACGGGTCCTTCCACCCTAACTCCAATTTCACACCGGCGAAATTCACCGACGGCCTGAGCAAGACGTTCTGCATCGCGGAGGTGAAAGCTTTCACCCCCTACGTCCGCAACACGAGCGATCCGAGCGGCAGCTACCCGGCACAGTCGCCCCCGTCCGATGCTGCTGCTGTCGTCGGGCTGGCCACCGGCATGTCGGCTGGCGACACCAAGCTTGGCGCGACCACCAACGACAACACCGGCCACACCGAGTGGCCCGACGGCCGCGTGCACCACAGCGGCTTCACGACCACGCTGACGCCCAACACGCGAGTGCCCTATCAATCGGGATCTGCCACCTACGACTTTGACTTGAACTCCCGCCAGGAAGGGAGCAGCGCTACCGCCAAGACATTCGCCGCCATCACCTCCCGGAGCCACCACGGAGGCGTCGTAACCGCCGCCATGATGGACGGCTCGGTGACGGCGATTACGGGTGGTATCGACGTGACCGTCTGGCCGGCGCTCTCAACGCGGGCTGGCGGCGACGGAAAATAGGGACGGGAGCGAATTTTGCGGCTTCCATTGGCAAACGAGGCCGGCGAGGGCCTTGTCGCCTGTGGCAACCAGAAATTCGCTCCCGTCCCT
>JAPLNQ010000140.1:37793-59425 GCA_026401075.1 Planctomycetia bacterium | reverse complement strand
CCTGCGTCGCGATTTGACCCGTCGCACGTTGAACGCGGCTATCCCGTTTCGCGGAGTCCGTGAGGGGCTGCCCATGCCCCGTCGCCGGACGTTCGCTACGGGCATCCTGCCCTTCGCTCACTCGATGCTGACTGCGCTTCGGCATCCTGCCTACGCTGGTCAGCAACGCCGGCTCTCGGGGCACGGGCAGCCCCGAACCGTTGCGGGCGTTCGTCGGACGTTACGGCGCGGCCTCCCGCAATCCGTCCGCCTGGCGGCGGATGCTGCGGAGCTCGGTGGCGTCTTTGCGGGCGAGGTTTTTCAGCTGCATCCCCATCCGTGGATTCTTCTTCAGCAGCTTTTCGTGGCGGGCGAGGAAGTCCCAGTAGAGCGTCGTGAACGGGCAGGCGTCGGGGCCGGTGGCCAGCTTCGGATTGAACCGGCATTCCCCGCAGGCGTTGCTCATCCGGTCGATGTAGGCGCCGGAGGCGCAGTAGGGCTTGGAGGCCATCACGCCACCGTCGGCAAACTGGCTCATGCCGAGCGTGTTGGGAAGCTCCACCCACTCGACGGCATCGACGTAGACCGCGAGGTACCAGCGGTGCACATCCTGCGGCTTGACACCGAGGAGCATCGCAAAGAGACCCGTCACCATCAGGCGTTGGATGTGGTGCGCGTAGCCGTGGCGGAGCGTCTGTGCGAGCGCGTCCTTCAGACAGTTCATCTCGGTGTCGGCCGTCCAATAGAAGTGTGGCAGTGGAAGGTCGGCGCCGAGCGCATTCCGCTGCTCATACTCAGGCATGAAGTGCCAGTAGATGCCGCGAACATATTCCCGCCAGCCGAGCACCTGCCGGATGAATCCCTCCGTGGCCTCGAGCGGAGCTTTTCCCTGCCGCCACATCCGCTCGGCGCCGGCGACCACGTCGCGGGGATTGAGCAGCTTCATGTTCATCGCCTGCGAGAGGCGGGAGTGGTAGAGCCACGGTTCGCCGGTCCAGATCGCGTCCTGATACTTCCCGAAGCTGGCGAGCCTGTGCGTGAGGAAATCGTCGAGCGCCGCGCGGGCATCGTCGGGTGTCACCGGCCAGTCGAAGGCATCGAGGCTGCCCGGATGGCTGGCGAAGCGGGCGTTGACCAGCGCGATCACGTCACGGGTGATGGCGTCGGGTGGAAACGATCTCGGCGCGGGAAGACGACCCGGTCCGCGGGTGGGGCCACTCTTGGGAAACGCGCCGCGGTTTTCCGCATCGAAGTTCCACTGGCCGCCGGCGGGCTCGCCGTCGTCCATGAGCACTGTATGCCGCTCGCGGAGGGGCCGGTAGAAATATTCCAGCCGCAACTGCTTCCGGCCCCGGGCATGCTCCGCGAATTCCTCCCGCGATGAGAAGAAGTGCCTGTCCGGACGAATTTCCAAGGGGATGCCTGCTTCACTGGCGGCTGTTTCGAGGGCCACCCTCACCCGCCATTCGCCCGGCTCGACCATGATCATGCTGTCGGGGGTCCGGCCGGCGGCCCGCGCTCGATCGATGCTCTGCAGCAAGCTGTCGGCGAGTGTGCCGGGTGTCCGTGCTGACGTCGCGGATTGCGTGTCTTTGGTCAGCTCCGTGGAGTCGACGTCGATGCCAGCGGCGGTAAGGGCAAGGCGAAAGTGCCGCATGGCCGACAGGAACACGGCGATCCTGGCCTTGTGCGTCCAGACGTGGGTCGATTCCTCAGCCACTTCGGCCATCCAGACGGAATCGCTCGTGCGGTCGAAGCCGTCGAAGGCGGCGCTCGTGGGATCGAGTTGGTCGCCGAGCACAAGGACGAGACGGTGTGGCATGGACGGACTCCGCCGGGGTTAGGCTGGCTGGTCGCCGGGGTGGCCGGGATCGGTTTCTCTGTTCCGCTGCGGTCGGCTAGGCGCGGGCGCGATTGCCGCGAACGCCGCCGCCACCGCGAGCACCATGGCCACCAGCACTGCCAGACAGGCCAGTGTCGGGGACGCGGGCCACCAGGGGCCGAAGGCCACGACCAACTGTCGCCATGCGCAGAGGTGGAGGAAGGTCGCCGGCACGAGCAGTAGTTCGGTCGGCACCGTTGGCCACTCCGCCAGGGCAGACCAGAGCAGTGCCTGCACGAGGCAGGCCACGAGCAGGAGCACCATCGTGCCCAGCATTCCCTGCCATCCAAACACGATGCCCACAAGCGCCAGGCCGATTCCAACCGCATGCGGTTGTCCCAGCGGCTGGCCGGTGCGGCCTGAAGCATCGCCATGCAGGAGACGGCCGAGCAACCATTGCAGCAACAGACCCGAGAGCAGGCCTGCCACGCCGCCGGCCACCGACACAGCCAGCCCCTGCATGAGCCAGGCATCCATGGCATCCACGGCACCCATGATCATGCCCGGCCCGCCCGTCAGCCCTAGGGGATGCAGCGGCGGAAACACCAACGGCAAGGCGGTCGCCACGCCCAACACGGCGAGGACGCTCCGGCTCGGAACACGCCGGCCGTCCCAGGCGATGAGGCCCCAGACCAGAAGCACGCAGAGTGTGCCGCAGTGGTAGAGCGAAAGCCCGATCAGATCGAGCGCCGGGTTTGGGAAAAGCTTGAGCACGCCACCGTGCTGGAAGTCCGGCGGCCGTCCCGGCAGGTTTGCCCCACCCGACAGGAGTTCACGAAAGTAGACAGCCGTGCAGAGGCCGGCGCAGATCGACTCGACCACCGGATACCGCGCTGCGATCGGCAGGTCGCATGATCGGCAGCGTCCGCGCAGATTCAGCCAGCCGATGACCGGAAGGTTGTCGTGCCACTTGATGGCACTGTGGCACCGCGGGCAGCGGGATCCGCCCAGTACGACCGACTGCCCCAGCGGCAGCCGGTGGACCACGACGTTCAAAAAACTGCCGATCAATGACCAGAAGACGAAAACCCAGGTCGCGATGAGCACAGCGACTCCCACCATCGGCACCAGGTCGAATAGGGGGTCGGCGTGAAGCGGCGGCCGCTTCGGCGTGGAGAAGAACCACGCTGCGAGCTCGCCGGCCGGAAATGCGATGGCCATCGCAACCGAGCCGAAGAACACGGCCCAGACCGTCTGCTGGCTCGACGGAGCAGGAGAAGCAGGGGGATCAGGCAGAACATCGCGTCCCTGCGATTCCGGGTTCGCGTCTGGCTCCGCTTCAGTCACTCGGGATTCCTCGTCCAGACACTCGTTTTGGATTCCAGACTACCACGGTGGGGAACCGGGAAAAAATGCGGGTGGACAATTTCGACGAGCTGTTATCGGGCAGCGGCCCGTGCGGTTTCATGTCTGCGGCAGGCATGTCAGCCGCTCACGGTCAGGAGGCCCTCGGTGATCGCACTCGTCAAACGTGGTTCAAAATCCGCTCGACGCACCCCGAAGCGGGTCAGTCAGAAGACGAAATCGCGCCGAAAAAACCCGGCAACTGCTATTCGGCCGTCAGCCCGGAGTGGATCGGTGCTCGAACCGCGCCGCAGGCAGTTGTTTGAACGCGTCATCGACTACGTCCCATGCCGACAGTTTCTCGCCGAGGATGCCGAACGGCTGGCCTCCGATCCGCCGGTCGATGCGAAGGTGCCGCTTCAGCACGCCGCAGCGGCGTCGCCGGTGGGCGCGGGACTGACGCCCTATCTCGCCAGCCTCTATCAGACGAGGCTGCTCTCCAGGGACGAGGAGCAGTTTTATTTCCGCCGCATGAACTGGCTGAAGTTCAGGGCTGCCACGGTTCGCGGTCGCCTCGACAGGCGTCGGGCCACGCTGCGGCAGATCGACAGAATCGAAGGCTGGCTCACCGAGGCCGAGACTGTGAAAGCGGTCATCATCACATCGAACCTCCGGCTGGTGGTCTCGATCGCCAAGAAGTTCGTCGACACGACGAATTCGTTCGAAGAACTGGTCGGCGAGGGCAACGTGGCCCTGATGCGGGCGGTGGAGAAGTTCAGTTTCGCGCTGGGCAACCGGTTCAGTACCTATGCCACCTACGCCATCCAGCGGCATTTCTTCAGGCTGTCGCACAAGGCCCGTCAGCTTCGTCAGCGGTTCGTGACCGAAGACGAGTCGTTCAAGGGCCTGTCGGCCGCCGAGCCCAACACCGAGCAGTGCTCGTTCGAACAGATCGCCATGCTCAAGGAACTGTTCGCAAAGTTTCTCGGAGAACTCGAGCCGCGGGAGCAGCAGATCGTCGTGGCCCGCTTCGGCTTCGACGGCCAGCCTCCGCGGACGTTCCGGGAACTGGGCGCTTCGATGGGCGTCTGCAAGGAGCGGATCAGGCAGATCCAGACGCGGGCCATCGACAAACTCCGCGAGATGGCTGCTGAGGCGCGGCTGGAGCAGACCGTGGGTGACTGGCTGTAGGCCACCCTTGATCGCGGGGTAGCCGGGAACGCGGGTCGAGCGGGGGTCGTTGTCGGCCGTCGGACCTGCTATTCTCTGCAGCATGAACACTCCAAATACGGCTGCGCCGACGTTCCGTCTCTGGCTGATGATGGTGCTTGAATTCGTGATCTGGGGCGCGTGGCTGCCCTTGATCTGGGGCTACATGGGTGCCGCGGTCGTCGATGGCGGGCTTGGTTTCACCGGCCCACAAATCGCCTGGGTTGGCAGCGCCTTCGCGATCGCCTCGATCGTGGGCATCTTCTTCTCCAGCCAGTTCGCCGACCGCACGTTTGCCGCCGAGAAGTTCATGGCTGCCAGCCACTTCATCGGTGGCCTGGCGATCCTCGGGATGTACTGGGCGAAGTCGTTTCCCGTGTTCTTCGGCCTCATGCTCATCCACTCGCTGCTCTATGTTCCCACGATCTCGGTCTCCAATTCGATCGCGTTCGCGCACATGAAGAACGCCGAGAAGGAGTTCGGCCTGGTGCGGATGGGCGGCACGATCGGCTGGATTCTTGCCGCCTGGCCATTGTTCTTCCTGCTGGAAGGAAAGACCGGCGCGGCAGCAACGACCGCAAAAGCGAATATCTTCCTCGTCGCGGGCATCGCGTCCCTGCTACTCGCGGCCTACAGCCTCACACTGCCGCACACGCCGCCAAAGAAGGCGGCCGCGGGCGAAGGAGGGCTGGCGTGGCTCAAGGCCGCGAAATACCTCTCGAAGCCGTTCCTGCTTGTCCTCTTCGTGGCCACGTTCATCGATTCGGTGATACACAACGGCTATTTCCTGCTCGCCGGCAATTTCCTTGGTGACAAGAACGCCGCCAACATCGCGCAGCAGTGGATCATGCCAGTGATGAGCATCGGGCAGGTGGCCGAGATCCTCACGATGGCGGTGCTGGGCGGCGTGCTCGCCCGGCTCGGCTGGAAGACGACGATGATCCTCGGCATCCTCGGGCATGCGGCCCGGTTTGCCGTGTTCGCCTTCATGCCGCAGAACCAGGCGATGATCATCGCTGTGCAGGTGCTCCATGGTATCTGCTACGCCTTCTTCTTCGCCACGCTCTATATCTTCATCGACGCCGCGTTCCCGAAGGACGTGCGGTCGAGCGCCCAGAGTCTGTTCAATCTGCTCGTCTTGGGGCTGGGCGACCTCGCCGCCAAGTGGCTGTTCATCCCGCTCCAGGAACGGCTCACAGTGGAGGGCACGACCGACTACCGGCAGCTGTTCCTCGTGCCGGCAGCCATGTCGCTGGCCGCGGCCGTGCTCCTGCTGGTGGCCTTCTGGCCGCCCAGGTCGCTGGCCACCGCGTCCGACACGCAGGACGATCTCGAGACCGAGCCGGAGCTGGCGCGGTAAGACTCCCGGCGGGCCCGGCGCACGGCCGCAACCCCTCTTGCACCACGCCCTCAGGCTTCCTACCCTCCTGCCCCGGCTGTGCCCACCGGTATCCAAACCGGTATCGGAGAGGGCCGCCGCCATGGAGGATGCCATGCCCATCTCGCTTGAAGAACTCGCCCGCCATGTCCAGGGAACGGTCGTCGGCGGCACAGCAGGGCTGTCGATCAGCGGCGCAGCGACGCTGGAGACGGCAGGACCGGCCGACATCACGCTCATCGATGCAACCGACAAACTGCATCTCTTGGCGAAGAGTCGCGCATGCGCGGTGATCGTGCCGCAGGGTTCGGGCCCGTTGAATCGGCCGACGGTCGAGGTGGCCGACGTGCATGCGGCATTTGCCGCGGTGATCATCCGCCTGCGGCCGCCCCGCACCGCCGCCCGCATCGGCGTCAGCCCGCGGGCAGTCGTCGACCCCACGGCCCGCATCGGCGCCGATACCGACATTCACGCTCTCGCCGTGATCGGTGCGGATGTCGAGATTGGGCCAGGTGCCACCATTCACTCCGGCGCCCAGATCATGGCCGGCTGCCGGATCGGCGCCGGCACAGTCATCTTTCCGAATGCGGTGCTCTATCACAGCACGCAGGTGGGGGCAAGGTGCGTGATCCACGCCGGTGCCGTGCTTGGGGCCTATGGCTTCGGCTATAAGGTGGTGGACGGCGGCTATTGCCTGTCGGCGCAGCTGGGCTGGGTGGAGATCGGCGACGACGTCGAGATCGGTGCCGGCACCACGATCGATCGCGGCACCTACGGGGCCACCTCGATTGGCAACGGCACGAAGCTCGACAATCTCGTGATGATCGCCCACAACTGTCGGCTCGGTCTGCACAACATGATCTGTTCGCAGGTGGGCGTGGCGGGCAGCACGACCACGGGCGACTGGGTGGTGATGGCCGGTCAGGTGGGTGTCCGCGACCATGTGCATATTGGCGACAAAGCGATTCTGGGGGCGAGGTCGGGCGTGTCGAACGACGTGCCGCCGGGCATCACGGTGCTGGGCGAGCCCGCCATCGAACTCCGTGACCGCAAGCTGCAACTGGCGACGATGAGCAAGCTGCCCGAGATGCGGAAGGACATAAAGCAGCTCAACGCCCGCGTCCACGCCATCGAGCAGACGCAGTCGTCGGGCGGCCGCGGTATCGAGGCCGCCTGATTCGCCAGAGACCGGCTCCAGGCACGGGCCGCGGCAGCCGCTTCATCCCTTATTCTCTCACGCACAACGTCATGCATCCGACCATGCCTCACGATCCATGCCCGCTCGCGGGTGCGACGATCGGCATCATCGCCGGTTGGGGCCGGTTTCCCGTGGCCGTCGCCGAGGCGATCCGCCGTCGCGGTGGCCGCACCGCCATTCTCTCGATCCGCGACCATGCCGACGCGGCGCTCGAGCCGCTGGCCGACATCCATGGGCATGTCGGCGTCGCGCAGCTCGGCGGGGCGATCGATTTTTTCCGCCGGCACGGCGTGCGACGGGCGACGATGGCCGGCAAGGTCCACAAGACGAAGCTCTTCGGCCGCCATGCCTGGCTCCATCACCTGCCCGACTGGCGGGCGCTCGTGACCTTCTGGCCGCACTTCATCAGCCGCCGTCGCGACAACCGCGACGACTCGCTCTTGGCCGCTATCGCGTCGGCCTTCGACGCCGCCGGCGTGACGATCTGTCCCGCCACCGACTTTGCGCCGGAGCTACTCGCCTCCGAGGGTGTGCTGGCCGGCCGGTCGCTCTCCGTTGCGGAGCAGGCCGACGTGGCCTTCGGCTGGCAGCTTGCCAAGGAACTCGGACGCCTCGACATCGGCCAGACGGTGGTGGTGAAGAATCGAGCGCCTTTGGCGCTCGAGGCGATCGAGGGCACGGACGAATGCATCCGCCGCGCGGGCCGGCTCTGTGCCTCGGGTGGCATGGTGGTGGTGAAGGTGGCCAAGCCGCGGCAGGACCTGCGGTTCGACATGCCGACGATCGGCCGCGGCACGCTCGAATCGCTGCGGGCGGCCGGGGCCACGGTGCTCGCGATCGAGGCGGGCCGCACCATCCTTGTGGATCCTGACGAACTCGCCGAATTCGCCTGCCGCAGCGGGATCACGATCGTGAGCGTCTGCGACGAGGCCGGGGCCCCTCAGTTGCGGACCGCGGCCTGACACCCAAAAATGGGGACGGGAGCGATTTTTTCGAAGGACCCCCCGCTCTCTTCGACCATAGGTCGTGTTGAAAAATCGCTCCCGTCCCCATTTTTCTATACTGGTCGGCGTATGCGAACTGTTCTCTTCATTGTGCTTGTGATTGGGCTGGGCCTGCCGTTGGCGGGCACGGCGGTGGCGCAGCCACAGGCCGTGCAGATCGACGCCGCCGTTGATCAGACGGTCGTGCTCCCCCCGGCCCAGACGCATCACTTCGGCCGCGAGATCGCACAGACGATGCACTTCACGGGTGCCCCGTGGCTGGTTCGCGAGAGCCGCCAGCGGGAGGAGGATTGCCGCACAATGCTCCAGGCGCTTGGGGTCAAGCCTGGGCAGACCGTCTGCGACATGGGGTGCGGCAACGGGTTCTACACGCTCCAACTCGCCCAGCTCGTCGGTCCGCGGGGCCGCGTCTATGCCGTCGACATCCAGCCGGAGATGCTGCAGATGCTCGCCCGCAACGCGGCCGAGGCGCGACTGGCCAACATCCGCCCGGTGCTCGGCACGCCGATCGATCCCCGGCTGCCGGCGGGCGCGATCGACATGATGCTCTGCGTCGATGTCTACCACGAGTTCTCCCATCCCGAGGCGATGCTGGGGAAGATCAAGGAGAGCCTCGCCCCCGACGGCCTACTCGTGCTGGTGGAGTTTCGTGGCGAGGATCCGGCGGTGCCGATCAAGCCGCTCCACAAGATGACCAAGGCGCAGGTGCGGGCGGAGCTCGAGCCGGCGGGATTCGAGATGGTGCGGGAATTCGACCGGCTTCCCTGGCAGCACCTGCTCTTTTTGGGTTTACGGTAAACGACAGTTACCGTCGTCACATGCCCCGGCGATCTTGAGCCGGTGGCGGGCGACGAAGGCGTAGAGCCGTTGCCAGATTGGCATCGTGCCCGGCACGTGCAGGAGCAGGGCGAGCGGCCAGAGCAGCACGAGTCGCCGCGAGAGGGAGCGGACCGCATCGGCGCCACCGCGGGCCAGCCCCCGCACATCGACGACATACATCTGCCGGTGGAGATCTTCCAGAGCAATCTCTGGGAAGTCGCTGGCCACGCTCGGGTCATGCAGCGAGGTGAAAGAGAGCCTGCCGGTGAAATCGAGTGCCCGCAGGATCGCAATCTGGCTGCGACAGAAGCGGCACCGCCCGTCGTAAAGAACAGTGTCGCGGGCGGGATGGTGGCGGGTGGTGATCATCGCTCACCATTCATGCTAGGACGCAGTCAGCAAAAGAACAGCGTTCTGACTAGCGGAATCGTGGCTCCGGCGTCAGGGAACCCACCGCAGCCTTTGCACCGCCGGTCGGCAACGCGCAGAAATGAAGGATCGTCACCGCTCCAGCCGAGATCAGGCTCCACGGCGCCCAATCCGGCGCGGCGAAGACGGCGGGGTCGCCGCGGCCGTCCATCGGCAGGACGACCGCGGAGTCGATGAGCAGCAGTTCCGCGCCCGCCACACAGGCGAAGATACCCGCCGCGAGAAACACGCTCTTCCACATGGCTGCCTGCCCGCCAATGGCGGGAACCGTAGACACCTGACCTGCGCACTGCATCCACGGGAGGGTATCGGTCCGTGATGCACCCGTCCTGCAAGGCAGGGGCTGTGGGAGCGACCACATCGGTTGCAGCGATTGCGACGGCGGACGGACCGGGATTTCAGCCCGAAATATCGACCGGTCCCAATCCGGTTTCGGGGGCGTCGGCCGCTGTCGGGCGGGGCAGCGCATGCGCAACGGGCAGCGACGGGGCAGTGTTGGTCGCAGTCACCGCAGGCACGCGGCGTTCTGCTTCGGTGCCCGGCACGAGTTGTGGCGTGCCGATGGAGGCCTCGATGATCGTGCGCAGTTCATCGCCGTCGATCACCTCGCACTCGATCAGCCGCGCCGTGATCGCTTCGAGCGCCCCCCGCCTCGATTCCATGATTCGCCGCACACGCTCCATGGCGGTGTCGATGATGCGGCGGACTTCCTCGTCGATCTCCCGCGCCGTCTGCTCACTGTGGCTCCGCGCGTGGGAGATGTCGCCGCCGCCGCCGGCCAGAAACGGTGACCGCTGGCTCTCGCGGTAGGCCACCCTGCCCAGCCGGCTCATGCCGTAGTCCATCACCATCGAGCGGGCGATTTCGCTGGCCCGCTCCAGATCGTTCTGGGCGCCGGTCGAGACGTCGGCATAGACCATCTCCTCGGCGATGGTGCCGGCGAGGAGCACCTCGATGCGGCTCTCCAGTTCCGATTGCGTGAGCAGATAGCGGTCGTCCTCCGGCCGCTGCATGGTGTAGCCGAGCGCCGCAAGCCCGCGGGGAATGATCGACACCTTGTGGACTGGATCGGTATTGGGGAGCGAGAAAGCGACGAGCGAGTGGGCCGCCTCGTGGTAGGCGACTCGTTTTTTCTCGTCCTCGTGGATAACCCGCTTCTTCTTTTCGAGCCCCGCCGTCACCCGCTCGACCCCCTCGTCGAACTCCTGCATGCCGACGGAGGTCTTATTGTTGCGGGCCGCGAGCAACGCCGCCTCATTGACGAGGTTGGCGAGATCCGCCCCCACGAAACCCGACGTGATCCGGGCGATCTGTTCGACATTGACCGCGGGATCGAGCTTCACGTTGGCGATGTGAACCCGCAGGATCGCCTCGCGGCCGCGGACGTCGGGCCGGTCGACAAGCACGTGCCGGTCGAACCGGCCGGGCCGGAGCAGCGCCGGATCGAGCGTTTCAGGCCGGTTGGTCGCCGCCAGCACGATCACGCCGCTATTGCTGCCAAAGCCGTCCATCTCGACGAGCAGGGCGTTGAGCGTCTGTTCCCGCTCGTCGTGGCCACCGACCACACTCGAGCCGCGAGTCTTGCCGAGCGCGTCGAGCTCGTCGATGAAGATGATGCAGGGCGCTTTCGCGGCCGCCTGTTGGAACATGTCGCGGACCCGCGCCGCCCCCACGCCCACGAACATCTCCACGAAGTCGCTGCCCGACAGCCCGAAGAAGGGCACCCCCGCCTCGCCCGCGATCGCCTTGGCCAGAAGTGTCTTCCCTGTACCAGGCGGGCCGACCAGCAGCACACCCTTGGGGATGTGGCCGCCGAGCACCTGATATTTTTCCGAGTTGCGGAGGAACTCCACCACTTCCCGCAGTTCCTCGACCGCCTCGTCGATGCCAGCGATGTCGTCGAAGGTGATGCCGAGATCTTCCTGCGCATACATCTTGCCGCGGCTGCGCCCGAAGGCCATCGGACTCCCGGCGCCGCCGATCCGCCGCATCATCATGAAGAAGACGAGGCCGAACAGGCTTGTCAGGAAGAGCATCGGCAGCCAGTTCCGCCAGGGGCTCGGCGCTTCCTCGTAGCGGAAGGGAACGCCGTGCTCCGTCAGTTGCCGCACGAGCTGGCTCTCCGAGTTTTCGCTCGGCAGCTTTGCCGTATGGAATCGTCTTGCGGTGCCGGTGCCTTCGGCAGCCCCGGTGCGTTTGGCACCCTCTGTGGCCGGAGACGATTCTGTCCGTGGCCTCGCGGCGTCGGCTGAGGAATGTTCCCGCACCGTGCCGGATACTTGGAAGGCCCCGATCACGACGTCGCGGAGGTCACCGTAGCGGGCCGTCTGCCGGCTGTCGGTGCCGGGATGGGACACTTCGACCCACTCGATGGCGTCTTCGTCGGCTTGGTCGCCGGCCTGGGCCGGCCCGGAGGCTTGCTTTCCTGCCGCTCGGATGAGCCGTTCCAGATCGCTGTAGGACAGTTCGATCTCCGGCGTGACGCCGATCAGGCTCATGGCAAACAGCCCTGCGACACCCGCCGCGATCAGCGACCAGAGCAGGTTGGAGCCCCCCATATTCTGTCGGCGTTCTGCCGGACGCTTGGCGGAGTCACGTTTCTTGGCCATTGGCGTGGAAATCCCTTTCAAACATGCTGTTGCGGAAAGCGAGGATTGAACCTCCCGTCATCCTATGCCGGAAAAAACCTGGCGACAAACGCAGGTAAAAGTGGAAGTTTCGGCGCTGAACTTCTACACTTTCTCTCGTCACCCAACGTGTTGTGTCCCCTGAAGCCATGCTTTCATCCCACCGCAGCGCGGCTCCCGACGTCCGTGCCGTGGTCGGCGGGCAATCGTCCGATCCGCTCCGTGTCGCCGTGCTGGGGTCCACGGGCAGCATCGGCACGAGCACACTGGACGTGATCGCCGCCTCACCCGAGCGTTTTTCCCCCTTTTTGCTCGCCGCGCATCGCAGCACGCGGTTGCTCGTGGAACAGGCACAGGCCTGCCGTCCCAAATGGGTGGTCGTGGTCGATCCCGCCGCGGCGGCCGAGATTGGCGCCGGGGCGCTCCCTGAAGGCACGCGGCTGGCGGTCGGCCCGGACGCCCTCGACGATCTCGTCCAGTCTCCGGAGGTCGACCGTGTCGTGTCGGCGATCGTGGGCGCAGCGGGGCTGCGGAGCACGTGGGCGGCGCTCGAGGCCGGGAAGACCGTGGCCCTTGCCAACAAAGAGACGCTCGTGATGGCGGGGCCGTTGGCGATGCGGCTGGCCGAACGGACCGGCGGCAGGATCGTGCCGGTCGACAGCGAGCATTCGGCCATCCACCAGGCCCTTCGCACCGGCTCGGCCGACGAGGTGACGCGGATCGTGCTCACCGCCAGCGGCGGGCCGTTTCGCACGCGGCCGCGCGACACGCTCGTGCATGTCACGCCGGAGGAGGCGCTCAAGCACCCCACCTGGTCGATGGGCCGGAAGATCACGATCGACTCCGCCACGATGATGAACAAGGCCTTGGAGCTGATCGAGGCGCGGTGGCTCTTCGGCCAGCCGGCAGCGAAGCTGGCGGTGCTCGTGCATCCGCAGTCGATCGTGCACTCGATGGTGGAATTCGTCGACGGCTCGGTGATCGCGCAGCTCAGCCCGCCCGACATGCGGCTTCCGATCCAATACGCCCTCTCGTATCCGGAAAGGATCGACGGCCCGGCGCGGCGGTTCGATTTCGCGCAGGCCATGACACTCGACTTCGCCCCGCCAGACCCCGATCGGTTTCCCGCCGTGCGGCTGGGGCACGAGGCAGCCACGCGGGGCGGCACCTCCGGCGCCGTGCTCAACGCCGCCAATGAGGAGGCGGTGCGAGGGTTTCTGGAGGGGGCGATTCGGTTCACCGACATCGCAGAGGTGTGTGCACGGGTGCTCGACGAGCATCCCTTTCAGCCCGATCCGTCGCTCGACGATGTCCGTCGACTCGACGCATGGGCCAGGCAGGAGGTCGTGAAGTGGGCATGTGTGTGATGGCGTCGGCGTGCTTCGCCGCTGGATCATGGTTCGAGTGGATCATCCAACCGTCGAGCTGGGGGGTGATCCTCCAGGTGGCCCTCGGCCTGGGGTTCGTGATCTTCGTGCACGAACTTGGTCACTTTCTCGTGGCGAAGGCCTGTGGCGTGAAGTGCGAGAAGTTTTTCCTCGGCTTCGACGTGGGTGGCATGAAGCTGGCCAGCTTCAAGTGGGGCGAGACGGAATACGGCATCGGCGCCCTGCCATTGGGCGGCTATGTGAAGATGCTCGGCCAGGACGACAATCCGGCCGCCGCCGCCGAGGAGGCCCACCGCGCGCGGGCTGCGATGGCGTCGGGCGACCTGCCCCCGGAACCGACCTCCGGCCCCCATCCCGCCTGGGATCCGCGGAGCTATCCTGCGCAGAGCGTGCCCGAGCGGATGGCGATCATCTCCGCCGGCGTGATCATGAACGTGATCTTCGCGGTGCTGATGGCGTCGTGGGCGCTGGGCCTGGGCGTGCGCGAGATGACCTGCGAACTTTCGAGCGTGCGGCCCGGCGGCGCGGCCTGGCGGTCCGGCCTGCGGACGGGTGACCACATCACCGCGATCGGCGGCCGCAAGGACCCGATCTTCACCGACTTGCGCAATGGCGTGACGCTCGGCGACGTGGCGAAGGGAGTGGAGTTCACGATCCATCGGCCCGCCGACGACTCGACGCGGACGGTTACGCTCCGTCCTGATACCGACCTGGGCGTACCCACGGTGGGTGTGACGAGCCCGTTCTCGGTGACGCTGCCGGCAGATCTGGCCGACGGGCTGCCGGGTGCCGCGGGGAAGGCTGTGCCGCCGCTCGAGGCGGGGGACACGATCCGTGGCGTGGACGGCACGCCGGTGAAGACCTATGCCGAACTGATCACGGCCCTGTCGCGGCAGCCCTACAAGGCGGCGCAGCTATCGGTGGAGCGGCGGGGCAAGGCGGGCCAGGCGGCCGAGAAGCTGATGGTCACGCTACCGCCTCAAGCGGTGCGCACCACGGGGCTCGTGATGACGGCCGGGCCGATCAAGGCGGTGCAGGACGATTCCCCTGCGGCGGCGGCCGGACTCAAGCCCGGCGACACGATCACGGCGATCGATGGCGAGCCGGTGGGAGATCCGCTGGCGGTCGACCAGCGGCTGCGTGGCAAGGCCGGCACCAAGGTGAAGCTCACGCTCGACCGCGCCGGCACGGCGGTCGATGTGGAGATCGAGCCCCGCGCAGTGAACTGGATCGAGGATCCGCGGTGGCCATCGAGCCCGGTGTCGCTCTCTGCGATCGGCGCGGCGATCGGCGTCGATGCGACCGTGGCCGCGATCGAAGTCGGCAGTCCGGCGGCGCAGGCCGGGATCCAGCCGGGCGAACGGGTGGTCCGCGTGTCGTTCATCGAACCGGGCAAGCAGGAGGCGGCGGCCGATGCGGGACTCGAGCTGTCGGCGAAGTCGCCGAGCTGGCCCTACGTGGCATCGGTGCTTCAACAGGTTCGCGAGGGGACGAAGCTCGCGATCGAGGTGGAATCGCTGGCCGATGGATGCGGGCTCGTGTTCGAGCATGTCTATGAGATCGTGGGGGCCGGTTCGTTCTTCGACGCGCTCTCGCGGGGGAGCCGCGAGGCCTTCGAAAACCTGTCGCTTGTCTACCGCTTTCTGCACAAGCTGACGAGCAACCAGATCAGCCCCCGCCTGCTCGGGGGGCCGATCGAGATCGCCAAGCAGGCGGGCAAGTCGGCGGAGGAGGGATTCAGCCATTTCCTGCTGTTCCTGACGATGCTCAGTGCGAATCTGGCGGTGGTGAACTTTCTGCCCATCCCCGTTTTGGACGGCGGGCATATGGTGTTTTTGGTGTATGAATGGATCCGCGGGAAGCCGCCGAGCGAGAAGGTGGTGGCGGTGCTTTCCTACCTGGGATTGGCCCTCATCCTCAGCCTGATGATGTTTGTCTTCGGGCTCGATCTGGGATTGATCCCGCGGCGGTAGCCCTCACTGGAGCTCCCATGACGACGGCGGGTGACACGGCTCTCGCGGAGACTTCGTCAGGAGTCGTGTTTCCGCCGGAAGGCGTGGACGTGGTCGTGTTCGACGTGGTGGGCACGCTCGTCGAGCCGAGCCCGTCCGTGGCGGTGGCCTATCAGCAGGCGGGTTTGCGGCACGGCCTGACGGTCGACGCGGGCATCATCCAACAGCGGTTCAAGGCGGCCTGGCGGCGTCAGGAGGCGGTCGATGCGGCTGCGGTGCCGGCGTTTGCCACCTGCCGTGGTCGCGAGGCCGAGCGGTGGCGGGCGATCGTCGACGACGTCTTTGAGGGGGCGGCTCCCGCTGCCGCAATCTTCGCCGATCTCTGGGAGCACTTCGGCCGGGTCGATGCCTGGCAGCCCCTGGCCCACGGCAGCGAGCTCGTGCGGCGGGCTCTCGATGCCGGGGTGACGGTCGCGCTGGCGAGCAACTTCGACGAGCGTCTGCTGGCGATCGCCGAGCAACTCGAGCCGCTGTCGTGGGTGCCGCACGTCTTTGCGTCGTCGGAGATCGGCTGGAGGAAGCCAGCACCCGAGTTCTTTCGCTGGGTCGAGCAGCGGCTCGGCTGTGGGCCGGCGGAGGTGCTGCTCGTGGGTGATGATCCCGAACTCGACGTCGCCGCCGCCCGGCGGGCCGGCTGGCGGTCGCTGGGAGTTGCGGGCCACTGACGGGGTGCCGTGGGTGCCTTTGAGCATCTTTCTGTCATAAAAAAGTGATGCTATGATGCATCAATGCGAACGACAATCACGGTCGACGCCGACGTTGAGCAGCTGCTGCGGGTGGCGATGCAGCAGACCGGGCAGAGCCTGAAAACCACGCTCAACCAGGCGGTGAGGCGCGGGTTGGCCGAAACCATTGTCGGCGCGGCACAACCGCCGTTCAGGGTCGAGCCACAGCCCATGGGCCTGCGGGCCGGCATCGATCCAGCACGGCTGCAAGAACTCGGCGACGAACTCGATGTGCAGGCGTTTCTCGATCTCGGTCGCCGCCTCATGCCGGTCGCCAAAAAGCCATGATCGTGCCGGACGCCAATCTGCTGCTGTATGCCTATGACAGCAGCTCGCCATTTCATGATCGGGCGCGGACGTGGTGGGAGACGTGCCTTTCCGGAAGCGAGACCATCGGCCTCGTGCATCCGGTGATCTTTGCGTTTGTCCGGATCGGAACGAGCACACGGGCATTTGAGCGGCCGCTGACGCTCGAACAGGTATCGAAGCACGTGGCCGCTTGGCTCGATCGCAGCGTCACCCGGGTGTTGCAGCCGGATCACGACCACGTCACTCGGGTTCTCGATCTGTTGCATGGCATTCAGGCCGCCAGCCCAAACCTTGTGACCGACGCGCAGGTGGCGGCCATCGCGATGGCGCACAAAGCGACGGTGCATACAGCGGATCGAGATTTCATGCGATTCAAAGGGCTCGAGTGCGTCTTCCCGTTGGAGTCTTGAGATACGCTCCCGTGTTTCATTCCCCCTGCCGAGGCCCGTCCATGCTCCGCGTCGCACTGCTTTTCCTGTTCCTGTCCATTCTGTTCCCGCAGCGGCTGCCGGCTGCCGAAGGCGTCCGGCAGGACGACGACGGTCGGATCGTCTTCACCGCGGACGATAGTCGCATCGTCGGCGACGAGACAAACCAGTGCCGTTGGGACTACAAGCCCACCCGCTGGGGCATGTACGACGTGTCACTGACCTATACCAACGCCGGGCCGGCCGGCTCCGAGGTGGAGATCGCATTCGGTGCGGCGAAGGTGGCGGGCACGCTGGCCACGACGGGCAGTCCGGACCGCGACGCCACACTCGCCATGGGGCGGCTTTACGTGGCGGACACGAAGCCCCAATCCCTCGTGGTGCGATGCCCGCGTCACGTGGATGGGGCCGTGCAGGTGAAGACGGTGACACTTTCGCCCGCCTGCGAGGGCCAGCCGCCGACCCAGGCTGAAGATGGCGTCGTGACACTGCACGGCCGAGACGCCACCGTGCAGGGAACGGTGCTGCGATACGAGCCGGCCGAGAAGAAGCAGACGCTCGGCTACTGGACCCGCCCCACCGATGCGGCCATTTGGTCGTTCACGCTCACGCAGCCGGGGGAATTCGACGTGGAGGTGCTGCAGGGCTGCGGTCCCGAGCAGGGGGGCAGTGTGATGACGGTCGCCGTCGATGCCGGACAACCGGCTGTGCAAAAGCCGCTCGAGTTCACCGTTGAGGCCACCGGGGGCTTTCAGGATTTTCGCGCCAGAATCATCGGCCGTGTCGGACCGCTCGCGGCCGGGCCGCACACGCTGCGGATCGTGCCGAAGCAGATCGCCAAACAGGCCGCCTGCGACATCCGCCAGGTCAGGCTCGTGCCGGCGAAGCCCTAGTGTGAGACCATTGGCCGCAGGTTTTGAGCCTGCGGAATCCGCGCCGGGGGGCCCCTGCCACGCTTCAAACGTGACGTCACGGGCAGGCAGGCGACGCGAGACGATGGAGCGAGGTGGTTGACGACCCAAAGGTGGGGGGTGTAAATTTCTGCCGGTTCTTTCGTTCTAAGGAGACTGCAGCCGTGAACCGTCGCAGACGCCTTTCCGCGTGCCGCTCGTTCTCCATGGAGACGCTCGAGCGGCGCTCCATGCTGGCCGCCGATGGCACCGTGGCAGAGGCAGAGCCGCCGTTCACCGAATGGGCCGATGGACAGAGCCTTCAGGCATGTTTCAGTTTGAGCGTCCCTCCACGTGTGTTCGAATTTGAAACAACGGGTTTGATCGCCTGTGAGCCTGAGGTCAGCGTGGACCCCTTCCTCGCCTTCGACGTCACGACGAGTGGCTGCCTCCAGTTCATCTACGGCGATGATATCTGGAACAACTTGACGTTTGTGGAGAGTGGCCTGCAGCTCACGAGCGAGACCGTATATCTGTCGACGAATCCTGAGCTGGACGCCGATACGAGCTCGGTCGTGTGCGACGAGCCAATATTGTGGTGCGGGGTGGGTGTCCAGACCGACACGGGGGACCTGGACAACGTGGCAGCCCCTGTCGAGTCCCCCGCCGCAGGCTCAACCTCCGATGACGAGGCTCTGGATGACGAGGCTCCGGTTGTCGGGTCGAGCAGTGGTGGGGCATCCCCATCCACGGCCACATCAGCGGCTACCGCACAGGCCTTGGTCAGGGAACGTCGTTTGGTCAGGGAACGTCGTTTGGTCAGGGAACGTCGTTTGGTCAGGGAACGTCGTTTGGTCAGGGAACGTCGTTTGGTCAGGGAACGTCGTTTGGTCAGGGTAGCAGTGACGTTCAGTCCGGCCTCACGTTCATCGGCGGTCGCCGTACCGCACGCCGCTAGATGCGTGGAGAACGCGGCTCCGACTCGCGGACCGTGACGAGCAGGAACCCACAGGCAGCCATGGCGAGGATCGCGGTGGCGGCAAAGGCCTTCGCTGGCCCCGCCGGCCCCTGCTGCCAGAGCCAGCCGGCCAGAAGCCCCGCTGGCAACGCCATGAGCCCCTGCACGAGCGTGTACCAGCCGAAGGCGCCGCCCTGCCGGCCCTCCGGCGCCAGCCGTGCCACGAGCGACCGTTCGGCCGGCTCCGCCAGGCCATAGGCCACGCCGACGAGCGCCATCAGCGGCAGCGCCGCCCACAGGTGCGAACTCGCGGCGAGGCCGGCGTAGGCTGCCGCGAAGACGAGCCAGCCGGCGCCGAGCGCCAGCCGCGGGTGCCAGGCGTCCGCCAGCCGGCCCGCGGCGAGCGCCGAGCCGCTCTTGGCGAGGCTCATCGCGAGCCAAACCAGGGGCACCAGCGCCGCCGGCACGCCAAGCTCCGCTGCCCGCATGAGGAGAAACTGCTCGCTCGCCGCTCCCAGCGACCAGACCCCCACGCTGCCCAGCAGTAGCGACTGGGGCCGGGAGAGCTGAGGCGCAAGCGCCGTGCGTGCTGCCACCGCCGTGCGGGTGGGCGCATCGTGGACCGTCTTCCAGATTACGGCGAGGGTGACGAGACCCGGCAGCAGCGCCAACAGAAAGAGCAGCCGCTCGCGGCCCGGAAAGGCGAGCAGGAAGAGCATCGCGACGAGTGGTCCGAGTGCCGCACCGGCATGGTCCATCGCACGGATGTGGCCGAAAGCCCTGCCGCGGCCGGCGGGCTCGACCAAGTCCGACACCAGCGCGTCGCGGGGGGCGCTGCGGATGCCCTTGCCGAACCGGTCGGCCATCCGCACGAGGATCACCCCCACGGGCGAGGCGACCAGGCCCATGAGTGGCCGGATGATTGCGGAGAGTCCGTAGCCAAAGAGCACCAGCGGACGGCGGCCGACCGTATCGGAGATGGCGCCGCTAGGCAGCCTGACGACTGCGGCCACGGCGTTGGCGACACCGTCGATGAGCCCGATCTCGACGCTCGTGCCACCGAGGCTCTTCACGAAGGCCGGCAGGAGCGGATAGATCGCCTCACTGGAGAGATCGGTGAGGAAACTCGTCCAGCCGAGCGCCCGGATCGTGCCGGGGAGACCAACCGGCGCGTTGTCATGGACGCTCGAGACCATGAAGCATTACGTCCGCTCGGCGCCCGTGTCGAGCACCGCCATGAAGGCCTTCTGCGGGATGTCGACGCTTCCGACGCTCTTCATCCGCTTCTTGCCTTCCTTCTGCTTGGCCCACAGCTTCTTCTTGCGGGAGATGTCGCCACCGTAGCACTTGGCGGTCACGTTCTTCCGCATCGCCGAGATCGTCTCCCGGGCGATCACCTTCGTGCCGATCGCGGCCTGGAGGGCAACCTCGAACATGTGGCGGTCGATCTCTCCGCGGAGCTTCTTCACGATCGACCTACCGCGGCGGTCGGCGTCGCGACGGTCGCAGATGATGGAGAGCGCATCGACCTTCTTGCCGCCGACGAGTATGTCGAGCCGGACCAGGTCGGCGGGGAAATAGCCGACCAGCTCGTAGTCCATCGTGCCGTAGCCGCGAGTCACGCTCTTGAGCTTGTCGTGCATGTCGTAGATCACCTCGGCCAGCGGCAGGTCGAAGGTGAGCATCGCCCGCGTGGGCGAGAGGTATTCGGTCTTGAGATAGACGCCGCGGCGATCGGTGCACAATTGCATGATCGGACCGATGTGCTCGACGGGCGTCAGGAAGTTGGTCCGCACGATCGGCTGACGGAATTCCTCGATCTCGCCCGTGTCGGGAACGTCTTGCGGGTTCCGGATGTTGAACGTCTCGCCGCTGGTGTTCAGGATCTGATAGGTGACGTTGGGGGCCGTCTGCACGAGGTCGAGATCGGCCTCCTGCTCGAGCCGCTGCTGGATGATCTCCATGTGCAACAGGCCGAGGAAGCCACAGCGGAATCCGAATCCGAGCGCCTCGCTCGATTCCGGTGCGAACTCGAAGGATGGATCGTTGATCGCCAGCTTCTCCAGCGAGTCACGGAGTTCTTCAAAGTTCTCCCCCTCGGAGGGGTAGAGGCCGCAGTAGACCATCCGCTGGGGCGGCTTGTAGCCGGGCATGGGGGTGGCCGCATGGTCGCCGGGGATCGTCACCGTGTCGCCGATGTGAACCTGCTTCACGTCCTTGATGTTGCAGACCAAGTAGCCAACCTGGCCGGCCACCAGCTCCTCGCAGGCCCGCCTTTGCGGCACGAACTGGCCGAGCTCCAGCACCTCGTGGGTCACGCCGGTCTCGAGGAACCGGATCTTCTGCCCCTTCTTCACCGTGCCATCGACGAGTCGGACATACGTGATCGCGCCGCGGTAGCTGTCGTAGTGGCTGTCGAAGATCAACGCCCGCAAGACAGCCTGCGGATCGCCCGCTGGGGGTGGGATCCGCTCGACGATCGCGGCGAGGAGATCATCGATGCCGATGCCCGTCTTGGCACTGGCCTTGATGACCTCCGTGGGGTCGATCGAGAGGCTCTGCTCCATCTCGGTGAGCACCTCGTCGACCCGCGCGTGCACGAGATCGACCTTGTTGATCACCGGCACGATCGCCAGATTCTGGTTGATCGCCGCGTAGGCATTGGCGACGGTCTGGGCCTCGACTCCCTGGAACGCATCGACCAGGAGCACCGCGCCTTCGCAGCAGGCCAGGCTCCGCGAGACTTCGTAGTGGAAGTCGACGTGGCCCGGCGTGTCGATGAGGTTGAGTTCGTAGAGCTCCCCCTTGTACCGGTATTCCATGCGGACGGCCCGGGCCTTGATCGTGATGCCCCGCTGCCGCTCCAGCTCCATATCGTCGAGCATCTGCTCCTTGAGGAGACGCTTCTCGACCGTACCCGTGCTTTCGAGGAGCCGGTCGGCCAGCGTGCTCTTTCCGTGGTCGATGTGGGCGATGATGGAGAAGTTGCGGATGTGTTTGCAGTCGATGCTCATGCGGGGATTGTAGACGAGTTTCGGGCCCGACGAATGGGGAATCTGGCAGCCGGGCCGGAGGCATGATCGCCATCATCCCTCGACGTCACGTTCGCTGCC
>JAPLNQ010000140.1:0-37735 GCA_026401075.1 Planctomycetia bacterium | reverse complement strand
CTCGGGATCCTCGTACCGTTCCCGGCTCCGCGCGATCGGTATGCATCCAAGCCCGTAGCGCGAGCAAGGGACAGACGGGCGGTTTCAGTGAGCCACGTTTCGTCGCGCCAATCCGGCGGTGCCGATCGAGCCGGCGTCGCCCCCCAGGCTCGCGTAGCGGATGATGGTCTTCTCCGCGAGCAGGGGAAACGCACGGGATCGCACCTCCGCCCGCACGCGTTCGATGAAGGCCTTGCCGACAGGGGCTGCCTCGCCGCCGAAGGTCATCGCGCCGCCGATCAGCACGGCCTCCGGGTCGAGCGTGTGCATCAGTGTGACGATGCCGATCCCCAGCCATCGGGCGGTCTCCAGGATGAGGTCGGTGGCGAGCGGATCGCCGGCGGCCGCCTCCCGCGAGATCAGGATCGGCGTCAGTTCCTCGCCTGCGGCGACGGCCTTGGCGAGTGAACTCTCCGCGTTCTGGGGAATCGCGTCGCGGGCCCGAGCTTTCAGGGCTGTCGCGCTGCAGTAGGCCTCAAGATCGCCGCTGTGGCCAAACGGGCAGATCCGCGCAGTGGCGGCCGTATCGACGATGATGTGGCCAAACTCCGAGGCATGGCTGTGGGCGCCGTCGATCGATGCGTTGTCGATGATGATGCCGCCGCCCACACCCGTGCCCAGCGTGAGCAGGATCAGGCTGTCGTAATCGCGGCCCGATCCAACCCAGAATTCGCCGTAGGCCGCGGCGGTTGCATCGTTGGCGTAGGTCACATCGTGGCCGCAGTGCACCGCCACACGGTCGCGGACCGGGAATTTGTCCCAGCCGGGCAGGTTGCCCGCGCGGAGGATCACGCCCGTCGCCAGATCCTGCGGCCCCGGTGTGCCCAGGCCAACGCGGGCGATGTCGCTCGTGGCGATGCCTACCATGCCGGCGAGTGTGTGCACCATCCGGCCCATCCGCGCGGCGGTATCCTCAGGGCCCCTTTCCGCGTGCGTCGGCTCCGTGTGAAAGGCGAGCATCCGTCCGTCGTCGTCGACGAGCGCCGCCTTGATGTTGGTGCCGCCGAGATCGATGCCGGCATAGAGCGGCAGGCGGGCCTCCGCGAGCGGCAGCAGGGAACGTTTCTTGGTGCTCATGCCAGGACGGCTCAATCCCCGGCAGGCAGCCGGCTCGTCTCGACCGTGGGCGTCGGTCCCGTGCAGGCCTTCATGAATTCGACGAGGTCGGCCTTCTCCTGGGCGGAGAGCTTGAGAGGCCGAATCTTCGCGCTTAAGTTGGGGTTGGGGTGGCCGCCCTTGTCGTACCACTCCACCACCTCCTCCAGGGTCGCGACCGATCCGTCGTGCATGTAGGGGCCGCTCAAGGCGACGTTGCGGATAGTCGGTGTCTTGAAGGCGCCGGTGTCTGCCGGATCCTTCGTGACGGCGAAGCGGCCAACGTCGGGCTCCGGCTTGTCCATGCCGATGCCGATGTTGTGGTAGTTCTCGTCGGCGAGATTCGCGCCCACATGGCAGGCGGTGCAGTTGCCCTTCTCCGAGAAGAAGATCTCGCGGCCTCGCTTCGCCTCCTCCGACATCGGCTGGGCCTCGACGGCAGCCTTCGTCGCGGCGTACTTCGCGGCCAGATCCTGGTCTTCGGCGATGTCGTCGGCATCGAGGGCGGCGAATGACTGCAGCTGTTCGTTGTGGTCGTAGGGTGACGGTGCCGTGACCAGCACGCGTTCGAAGGCGGCGATCGCCTGGCCGACGCGGTCGATCGAAAGTTCGCCGAAGATCTTCTCGAACTGCTTCTGATAGACCGGCATCTCGCCGAGCCGCTTCACCACGCCTTCGTGCGTGAAGCCCATCTCGATCGGATTCTGGAGCGGGCCGACGGCCTGCGCCTCGAGCGACTCGGCACGGCCGTCCCAGAACTGCGGGCCCGACAGGATGCGGTTGAAAGACACGGGCGAGTTGCGGCCGCCGAGTTGGCCACGGATGCCCACGCCCGTCTTGGTCTTCGCCGAATAGCCCTCCGTAGGGCTGTGGCAACTGGCGCAGCTGACGGTCGAGTCAACCGAGAGCCGTGGATCAAAATAGAGCTGCCGACCAAGTTCGATCTTGGCACGTGTGAGGGGGTTTTTGGCAAGACCGGCCCGGTCGATCTGGGCGGCCCCCTGCGAGAGTCCCAGCGGCAGCACCGGTTCCAGCTCCACGGCGTTCTTCGGATCGACAAGCCACTGATCGATCTGTTCCAGCGTAATCGGTCCGTTGCCGGGGACGCCGGCCGTCAGCGCGGGGTCGCCAAGCAAGACGCGTTCGCGGGGCAGCACAGGAGCGGCCGCCACCGCCGGTGCCTCTTTCGCCGGCGGCGTCTCTTTCGCCATGGGCTGCTTGTCCGCAGCCGGTGCGGCCTCTGCCTTCGCGTCGATCGTCTTGCCTGCCTCCGCGATCGCGAGGTCGGCCGCCGCAGTCGCCGCATCGACGGTCTTCTTGGACTTGGCTGCTTCCTCGTCGATCGCCACTGCCTGGGCGTTCTTCTGGGCCTGGCCTGCCGCGGGGATGGTCTCGATGGTCTCGATCTCGACGACCTCGCCCTTGGAGCCGGTCCGCCCGGAAGGCGCACAGCCCACGAGCGTGACGACGAGCGCGACAACGGACGTGGCGAGTGCCAGTGCGACGGTGGCGGTGTGCCTGGTCAGGAATTCGGTGAAGAATTTGGAACGTTGGCGGGTCACGGCTCAGCTCCTTTGGCTATGACGGTGATCGATCAACCACGTGCGGATCGCAGGCGGAATTGCCGGTCCGGCAGCGTCTTATACTAGGCCCACGAGACTCAAAGTGTAGCAGCCATTCAGACGATGTCGTCGGTGGCCAGCCACTCCAGTTCGCCTGGATGCCCCGGCCCGTCGTCGAGCCGGATCGAGGCAACCGCCCCTTTCTGCATGCGGATCGAGGCGGAGCCGTCGCCGATCGTGAGGCCGACCAGCCGGCCGACACAGGGCATGTGCCCCACCCAGGCCACCCTGGCGGCATCCTGCTGGGTCGTCCACTCCACGAGGGCCGGCCAATTGGAGGCCGGCGCAAGGGCGTCGACCACCTCCACCGGCGGGGCGTTGTCGAACGCCGCCGCCAGAATTTCGGCGGTCTCACGGGCGCGGACCAGGGGGCTGGTGGCGATGATGTCCACCTGCATACCGGCTTTGCAGAGGCTCTCCATCAATGCGGCGAACCGCTTCCGCCCCTTCTTCGTGAGTTGGCGGGCATGGTCGTCGATGCCTGGTCCCTGATCCTCGGCCCAGGCATGACGGACGATGTAGAGATGGGTGGTGAGCTTGGCCATGCGGCAATTGTGCGTTCCGCCGCCGGCCGGGGCAAGTTATAGCCGCCGCCAGAGGTCGTCTGCGGCGAAACGCGCCTGTTGGATCGCGGCGGCGGCGTCGCCGCGCCATCGCTGGGCGTCGGTCGGGTAGCCAGCGGTGGGCCGCAGGCCCGGCACGCGGGCAGCCCAGAACGTGTTGAAGGCATGCATCGAGAGTTCGCGGACGTACTTCGCCGCCATGCTCGCCAGGGCCACCGGCGCCCGCGATTCTCCCCCCACGCAGAACTCGATCCGGCAGGCTTGCGTCGGGGGCCGGTCACCTGCCGGCACCAAGTAGGCCGACCGTGCGGGGGTCTCTTCCAACGGTTGGACGAGCGTCGCATCGAAGTGGCGTGCGACCAGTCCACCATACCGCTTGCGGCCGCCGTGCCGGTCACACCAGATGATCGCCGGTTCATCGGGGGCGACGGCCCGCAGGGTGGCCGCCAGATCGAGCGTGGCGGCAGAGAGAATGTCGGACTTGTTGAGACCGTCGTTGAGCAACCGGTTGAACTCGTCGGGGTAGATGCCGCGGCAGGCGACCCGCTCGAGCACGACGCCACGGCATGCGAGGAGATCGCGAACAGCCGTCGCCCGGTCGATGCATTCGGCGGCGTCGGCCTCACGTGGCACGGTGAGCGGTGCAAGGTCCTGCCACTCGTCCCGGCAGCCGTTGCGCGGTGAGATCGGTCCGACGCGCTCGGCGAGCTCCGTCCAACTGCCGGGCAGTGCGTCGGACGCAAGCTTGAGTCCGATCAAGACGCCGCGCTCGAGTCTGTCGAAGCCGGCGCCACCGCGATAGATCTGTTTGGAGTCGGCCCAAAGCGGTGTGCCGCGGCCGGCCCCCGTTGCCGCATCGACCTCCAGCATGGCCGTGGTGAGCACCGTCTCGGCATCCTCAGCCGGCGTGTCGACCCGCCAGGCCGTGGCAGCCACCACGAGCGGCCCGAGGTTCGGGCCGTAGCCCGCTTCGTCGGTGCCAATGAGCAGCGTCATGCGTGGGCCTGCGGGGACGTCCGCGCCGCTGCTTCCGCCCAGCGGCAGTATTCATAGACCGCGATCGACGCCGAGGTGGCGGCGTTGAGGCTGTGGGGCAGGCCATACATTGGAATTTCCGCGACGCGGTCGAGCCGGGCGAGCACGTCGTCCTCCAAGCCCGTTCGTTCATTGCCGACAACGAGCACGGTGCGGGCGGCGAAGGAAAATCCGAACAGGCTCTCGGAGTGTGTCGCCTGCTCGAGCCCCACGATCTCATAGCCCTCGTCGCGGAGACGGTCGAGCACCGGCGGCAGGCTGCGGTGAATCTCCAGCACGACCGACTCGGCGCCATCCCGCGCGATCCGCTCGTGGAGCCGGGCGGCACCGCAGGCGATCACCCGGGGCACGCCAAAGCAGCCACAGGTGCGGACGATGTGCGAGAGGTTGACGTGGCTCCGCATGGGTGGGCAGGCAACGATCAGTTCCCGTGGTGCTGATAGCCGTTCCGGCGGCTTGTGGCGGATGTGTTCGAAGCGGGGCATGGCGTCATTCTGCACGATCTGTCAGGGAAATGGGGAAATTCTCGATTCCGTTTACACTCTGTGCAGCGGCATCGTCCTTCCGGAGCCAGCGTCATCATGACCCATCTTCCCAGCCAGCCACCCCGTGCCGCGGCAACACCGGAGGCGACCGCTCCGGCCGCGCCGAGTCCGCCGCGGCCAGGCGACATCGTCAGGAGCCCGCTTGGCTTCGGCCGGGAGACGGTCGAGTCGGTGGTGATCGCGTTCACGCTCGCGCTGCTGTTTCGGGCGTTCGAGGCGGAGGCGTTCGTGATCCCGACGGGCTCCATGGCCCCGACGCTGATGGGCCGCCATAAGGACCTCGCCTGCGAGTCGTGCGGCCGCGACTTCCGCGTCGGCTGCAGCGCAGAAGAAGACGACCAGTCGCAGAGCCTGCGGACGGAGGCCGCGCGGCTGGAAGGCGAACTCGCCACGCTCAAGGCCAACGAGGCCAACGGCTCAATGGGGCTCGAGGAGCGGGAGACGCGGCGGCGACGCATAGAATTACTCGAGAGCGACCGCGGTCCGATCGGCCAGTTGCGATCTCGGCTGGCCGGCAAGATGGTGCCGGCGGCGAAGTGCCCAAACTGCGGCTATGGCATGAGGCTGGTGCAGGGTGCCGGCGGCCAGATGCGGTACGACCCGCGGTATCCGTCTTTCAGCGGCGACCGGATCCTCGTCGACAAGTTCGCCTACGACTTCGCCGAGCCCAGGCGGTGGGACGTGGTCGTGTTCAAGTATCCAGAGGAGGCGAAGACAAACTACATCAAGCGGCTCATCGGCCTGCCGGGCGAGACGGTCTCGATCGCCGGTGGCGACATCTGGACCAGTCGCGACGGCGGCGCGGCCGCGATTGCCCGCAAGCCGCCCGACACCATGCGTGCGATGCTGCAGTGCGTGCACGACAGTCGCCACGTGTCGACCGATCTGCAGAAGGCCGGGTGGCCGCTCTGTTGGAGCGACTGGTCGCCGCGCGGCCAGGGGCCGACCGCCACATGGACGAGCACTGATGAGGGCCGTTCGTTCAGTGTGTCGGGCGGCGCGACGGACGCGCCCGCCACCCTCCGCTACCGGCACTTCTTCCCGACAGCCGATGAGTGGGAGGGAGTGCGGAAGGGCGAGTCGCTCGCCGGCCGCGCGAGGCCCACGCTCATCGATGATTTCCAGCCCTACAACGCCATCGGCACCCGGCCGCACTGGGTGGGCGACCTGGCTCTGGAGATGGTCTGTGAAACCACGAGCGGGAATGGGGGGCGTCTGGCGATCGATCTGGTGGAGGGGGGCGGCTCGCACCGCTGCGAGATCGATCTTGCCACCGGCGATGCGTTGCTCGTGCTGGCCGACGGTCAGGAGGGCGAGTCTGCGGCACGCGGCCGCACGCCGGTGCGCGGGAAGGGCTCGTGGAAGATTCTGTTTGCGAACGTCGACGACGAACTGTCGCTCTTCGTCGATGGCCGCCGCATCGCCTTCGACAAGCCCACGGTCTGGACACGCACGATCGATGAGGTGCCGCTCAACCGCCCCGCGGCCGTCGCGGTCGAACCGGGCGCCGACACGCCGAGTGATCTGGCACCGGTGGGCATCACCGCGTCAGCCGCCGACGTCCGCGTGAAAAACCTGCGGGTGCTCCGCGACACCTACTACATCGGTGCCATCGACGTGGGGGCCCGTCCAGGCGAGATCCTGGAGGAGGATCGGCTCGAGTTCGACCTCGAGGCCGACCAGTTTTTTGTGCTCGGCGACAACTCGGCTGCCAGCAAGGACAGCCGGCTCTGGCTGGAGGGGCACCACGTTGACAGGGACCTGCTCATCGGGAAGGCGATGGCGATTTTCTGGCCCCACGCCGTCCCGGCAAGCTGGGCCGTGCCGGTGAAAATTGGGGGCACCGAGTTGCGATTGCCCTCGTGGCCGAACTTCGGGAGGATGCGGTTCGTGCGGTGAGGCTGGCGATGTGCCAGGATCACGTTCCCAGGATCACTATCCCAGGATCGTGTTCCCAGGATCGTGTTGAAGGAGGAACCAGATGCCGCTGTTGTCCGTTACGGGTCTCGTGAAGACCTACGGCCGCCGCCGGGTGGTGGATGGCGTCGATTTCCACGTCGAGGCCGGCGAAATCGTGGGCCTGCTGGGCCCCAACGGCGCCGGCAAGACGACCAGCTTCCGCATGACCTGTGGCCTGGTCATGCCCGACGCCGGCAGCGTGCTCCTCGACGACGAGGAGATCACCCACTGGCCGATGTTCAAGCGGTCGCGGGACGGCGGCATGGGCTACCTCGCGCAGGAGCAGAGCGTGTTCCGCAAGCTCACCGTCGAGCAGAACCTGCTGGCGATCATGGAACTGATTGGCATGCCTCCCAAGGAGCGCCGCCGTCGCTGCGAGGAGCTTTTAGAGCAATTCGACATCACGCGGATCCGCAAGTCGAAGTCGCACTACATCTCGGGCGGCGAGAAGCGGCGGCTCGAGATCGCCCGCTGCCTGGTGACGGAGCCGCGGATCATCCTGCTCGACGAGCCGTTCACCGGCATCGACCCGGTCACGATCCACTCGATCCAGAAGGTGATCACGGGACTCCGCGACACCGGCATCTCGATCCTGATCACCGACCATCGTGAGCGGGAGACGCTGGCGATCACCGACCGCAGCTATGTCGTTCGCGCCGGCAAGGTGCTCTGCCACGGCACGGCGCAGGAGGTGCTCACGAATCCCGACGCCAAGAAGTATTACTTTGGCGAGAGCCCGGGTGTGGAAGCGGCGTGAGCTTCTGTACACAAAGGTACAACAGAGGACGGGTGTAACAGGAGACGCAGCTCTTTTTGGGGACGCGACCGAAGGAGCTCGACCCGTGGCCACGAGTTTTTAACTTGTGGAATACGCACTGGGACACGGACAAGTTGAAAACTTGCCGCCACGAGGTGCAGTACATCCCGTGTCGAAAACGACTGCGACAGCGACCTTTTTCACTACCGTTCTCCGGTGAGTACGCTGCGGCCAAGCGCCGTCGGCGCGCGGGCCACGATTCGCATGCCGAGATTGGCCAGCCAGTCGCCGATCTCGGCCGCTGAATAAAGCCGTCCTTGGGTCACCGTCGTCAGCAGCACGGAATATTCGGCCGCCCACAGCGGACCCGACTTGTCGTCGTCGAGCAGCATGTCATGGATGAGCAGGCGGCCGCCGTGTGGCAGTGCCGCGACACTCTTTTCCAGCAGCCGCCGGCAGTCGGACTCGTTCCAGTCGTGGAGCACGTTGGAAAAGAGGTGCGCGTCGTGGTCGGCTGGCCACGGGTCGGCGAACATGTCGGCCGTCACGACATCGATCCGGCCATCGAGCCCCGCGGCAGAGATCGTCCGCCGCGCGATCCGATCGACGGGCGACGCTTCGAGGACCGTCGCGCGGGCCTCTGGAAATGCCAGGGCGACCGCGATCGCATACGCCCCCGATCCACCACCGACGTCGAGCAGTCGTCTGGGGGCAGTGCCCGTCAAGGCCGCGGCCAGCCCCGATCCGAGCACGCGGCCGCGACAGTCCATTGCCGCGGTAAACGACTCCGCGAACGCCTCGGTCCGCATCGCGGCATGCCAGTCGGCCTCGCCCTCCTCGCCCGGCCAGTTGGCGGGGCGGTCGGTCCGCAGCACCGTGAGGAAGTCGGCGACGCCCGGCTTGTCGGCGATGCTCGCGTAGTAGGGCCGGGCATCGAACGGCCCGCCCGACACGAGGAATTCCCGTGCGGTGTTGGTGACATGGAGGACGCTGCCGTTGTCGACGCGCCGCAAGAGGCCGTTGGCGACCAGGAGCGTGCAGAGCGTGTCGGTCGGTCGCGGGTGAATCGAAAACTGCCGGCAGATGGAGGGGAGATCAGCCGGGTGGTCGGCGAGCGCCGTGAAGAGGTCGAGATGGACGATCGCCGCGGTGAGCGCATCGATCGCGGCGAGCGATTCTCGGTAGCGGTAGATCGCTGTGGGGTCGGTCAGGGGTACGTTCGGCAGGGGAAGTCTCGTCATTTCACGTCATCGGTGTGGTCCACGGCTGGCACTGCCGGCGGTGGTCGGTGGGGGTGAGGCCAAAGGTTTTCTTGAAGACGTTGCACAACTGTGCCGCATGGGCGAAGCCGCAACGGGCAGCGATCACCGCCAGTTTGAAATCGGTGTCGGCAAGCAGACGGCGGGCCGTGAGCAGCTTCGTGCGGATGATTTCGTCATGGAGCGAGCGGCCGATCGACCGCGAGAACTGCCGCTCGAGTGACCGCCGTGACAGGCTCGTGACCCCGGCGATCTGTTCGGTGGTAAGGCCGTCGCAGGCCTTCGACCGGATGAGTCTCAGGGCCAACCGCACGTCGGGATCGTCGACCGGGCGGTGAGCAGCCGCGCGGCCTCGTAGCCGATGCATTCCAGGTTCTGGTTCACACTCGTGAGGTTCGGCGACGCCAGATTGCAGAGCACCTCGTCGTCATCCACGCCGATCACGGCCACGTCGTCGGGGCATGCGAGCCCGAGTGACCGCACGGCGTCGAGCACCTCCAGTGCCCTCACGTCATAGGCCGCCATGATGCCAACAGGCCGTGGCAGCGATTCGATCCAGCGGGCGATGGCCGGCACGGCATCGACTCGCATGCCCATCTGGCTGGATTGCGGCGAGTCGAAGACATGCACCGTGGCACCGCAGGCGGCGGCATGCGATGCGAAGGCCTCCTCGCGGAGCCCTGACCAGCGGGTGCGGACGCCGCAGAAGCCGAGCTGGGTGAATCCCTGGTCGAGCAGATGGTCGGCGGCAGCCCGTGAGATGGCAGCTTCGTCGGCGTGGATGCCGGGCGATGGGCCGCCGCCCTCCTCCCACCGCAGCGATACCAGCGGCATCTCGCCCCGCCGCCATGCCGCCGGCAGGCGGTCCTGCGGCACGCGGGAGATGACGCCGTCGACCTGCCAGGTCTCGAGCCCCGGCGGCACGCCCTCTTCGAAGCCGCGTTCGTCGGCGTAGAGGCTCCACGGCTCGTGCTCGCGGAGCCAGCGGCTCACGCCCCGCAGCACGCCGCGGCCGAACGCCTTCGACGTTTCCACGAGCAACGCCACGCGGCGGCCGGCCGCTCGTGGCACGTCGCGTGCCGGCGGCGCAGAGTCGACCCGGTTGCCTGACTGACGAGCGATCATGATGAGACGAGTCTACCGTCCCTCTGCCAGGGGTTTTTTGGCAACCTTTTCGGCAGCAACGCGTAATCTGTGGCGGGCGGGTCGTGATAGGGTACAGATATCCATTTCCCCGAGTACTCAACCCATGCACTGCCATCGCGCTGGATTCTTTCCGCGACTCTTTCCGCTCGTCCTGTCGATGCTGTTGGTCGGTGCGGCCGCCTGCGTCGTGGGCGAAACGCTTGCAGCCGACGCGACGAGCGGCTCGCGGCGGATTCTCATCTGTGGAGGCCGGACCGCCATCGTCGACATCACGCCCGACCATCCCGAGGGTGTGGTCGAGTGGTCGTGGCCGGCCAACACCCGTGAGGGCTGGGTGCTACCCGACGGCAACGTGCTCCTGGCCTTGTCGAAGGGCGGGAGTACGCCGAAGGGCGCGGCTGTCGAGATCAAGCGGGGCGCGAACGGTGTGGCCGACAAGATCGTCTGGCGATACGACGGCACGCAGGACGAGGTGAACAGCATTCAGAAGACGCCGGATGGGACCTACGTGCTGACGGAGGCCGGGCCGAACCCGCGGCTTGTGGAGCTCGCCGCGGACGGTTCCGTGAAGGTCGAATTCCCGCTGGCCTGCCAAAAACAAAACGCGCACATGCAGTCGCGGATGGCGCGGAAGCAGGCCGACGGCACCTATCTCGTGCCCCACCTGCTCGACTTCGCGATCATCCGCTACGACGCCGCAGGCAAGGAACTCGCCCGCATCGACACGCACGTGGCCGGCGAACCGAAAGCGAATAGCTGGCCGTTCACGGCCATCGCGCTGGCCGACGGCGGCATTCTCGCCGGACTCACCAACGGAAACCGCGTGGTCGAGTATGGCACGGATGGAAAGCCGCGGTGGGAGGTCACGGCTGCGGATGTCGACGCCGCCATCAACGATGCCTGCGGCGTCCAGCGGTTGCCCAGCGGCAACACGATGATCGCCAGCTACCGGATCGGCAAAGACGGAGTGCGGCTCGTGGAGGTGTCGCCGGAGAAGAAGGCGGTCTGGAAATGGCAGGCGAATGTGCCGAACGTCCACCATTTCCAGGTGCTGGCCGTCGACGGCGTCGCCGTGCCCTGGCCGCCGCTGCGGTGATTTGTCGAATTGGAAAAGCGAGCGGTCCGTGGCTCCTGTCGGGTGGATGCCGAGCTACAATAGGGTGTCCCAGTTCGTGTGGTGGGAGGTTGGGCCAAGATGAACTCAAACCCTTCCAAACGTCGTCCTTTGCATTCCCTCCAGTCACGGTCTCTGGCGCGGTCTTTGGCGGCGGTCTCTCTGGTGGCACTGGTCGTCGGGTATGCCACGGCCGACGACGTTCGGGCCGAGGCGGTGGCGAGCAGCCCCGAGGCTGCTTCTGCTCGCGCCGAAGACCTCGAATTCTTCGAGGCGAAGGTGCGGCCGCTGCTTGTACAGCACTGTGCCGAGTGCCATTCGGCAAAGGCGGGTGATCCGGAGGGCGGGCTGTCGTTTGATTCTCGTGCCGCGTTTCTCTCAGCCGAAGGCGTGGCCGTCGCCGGCAAGCCCGACGAGAGCCTGCTTGTGAAGGTGGTCCGCTACGACGGCGATCTCCAGATGCCGCCCGACGGAAAACTCCCGGCGGCGGCGATCCAGACCATCGAGGAATGGGTCCGTCGCGGGCTGCCATGGCCGGATGATGGCAAGCCAGCCGGCACCGCGAAGACCGGCGTCGAGGCCTTCGACATCGCGAAGCGAAAGGCTGAGCACTGGTGCTGGCATCCGCCCCGCATCTCGCCACCGCCGGCGGTCAAAAACGCCGCCTGGTGCACGAGCGACATCGACCGATTCGTGCTCGCGAGGCTCGAGTCGGCTGGGCTCGAGCCGACGGCAGAAGCCTCCCGTGAGACGCTCGTGCGTCGAGCGGCCGAGATCCTCACCGGCCTGCCGGCTCTTCCCGCTGACGTCGCACGGGTGACCACTGATCGCGACCCGCATGCCTTCGACCGCTACGTCGACCAGCTCCTCGCCTCACCCCACTATGGCGAACGGTTCGCGCGGCACTGGCTCGACGTGGCGAGGTATGGCGAGGCGCGAGGACACGAGTTTGATTACATCATTCCCAATGCCTGGCAGTATCGCGACTGGGTCGTGAAGGCGTTCAACGAAGACCTGCCCTACGACCAGTTCGTCCGCGAGCAGATTGCCGGTGATCTCGTCGAACGGCCACGGGTCGATGCGAAGACCGGGGCGAACGAGTCGGTCGTCGGCACGGGATTCTGGTTTCTTGGCGAGGCGCTGCATGGGCCGGTCGACATTGCGCAGGACGAGGCCGACCGGATGGACAACTGCATCGACACCTTCGGCAAGGCGTTTCTCGGGCTGGCCATGGGCTGTGCCCGCTGCCACGACCACAAGTTCGACGCCATTTCCAACGAAGACTACTACGCCCTCACCGGCATGCTCATGTCGAGCAGCTACCGGCAGGTTCCCTTCGAGACGATCGAGCAAAACCGGGTGGTGGCTCGCAGGCTCGATACCGCCGACGCGGAGGCCCGCCGCAGGCTGCAGCAGCTGATCGCGGCCGCTATCGGACCGGAGCATGGGCCCAACGGTGACAGCATGACCAGGAAATCGCTGGAGACCGTCGTCACGCCACCGGCGCCCGGTGAGACCGTGATCGCCGACTACACCCGCGGGGAACACTCCACGCCCATCATGGTCGATGGAGCCGCCTGGGGCCGGTCGCCCGTGTTGGCGGGGGAATCTGTGCTCCTGCCGGAAGTGGAGGGGCTGCCACGCGAGGTGCGGGTCGAGCCGGTTGGCCATGCGCGGAGCGATGCTGTCTGGTCGGCGACGAGATCGACGGGCGACCGGGACACGCCGCCGCTGGGCAGTGTCGATCGTGCCGGACGCGTGCTGCGAACGCCCAAGGTGCTGATCAAGGATGGGGTTATATGGCACCGCGTCCGCGGCCACGTGCAGATCTTCGTCGTGGTCGACGGCCACCTGCTGCTGCAGGGTGGACCGATCTACGGGTCGCATCTGACGAAGACCAACACGGGCAACGCATGGAAATGGATCCGTCAGGATCTGCGGAAGGATCTCACGTGGGACAGCGGCCGGGTCGTTCATGTGGAATATGCGGCGGTCGAGGGGGCCGTATCGGTCGCCGAAACGGTGGCCGCGCTCGACCAGCCGAAGCGGAGCGATCCGCCGTTGGCTGCGACGGTCAATACGCTCTTGGCCGCTCCAGGCTTCGATTGGAACGCCCCCGCCGCGAAGCGGGCCGTAGACGAGGCGGTCACGCTCGCCGCGGCGCGGGATGCAATCCTCGCCGCCGTGAAGCTCGAATCAGCCACGGCGCCGGCGATCCTCGACGGCAATGGCATCGATCAATACGTGCTCCTGAAGGGCTCGGCGGCCCGCCGTGGTGAACTGTCGCCACGGCGTTTTCTGGAAGCGATCGACGGGCCGAGCCAGCCGGAGTGGCCCAAGCATTCGTCAGGCCGCAGGGAACTGGCCGACCGGGTCCTTGATTCCGCCAACCCGCTTACCACCCGCGTGATCGTCAACCGCATCTGGCACCATCTCTTCGGCCGCGGCCTCGTGCCCACCACCGACAATTTCGGGAAGCTCGGCGAAGCGGCCGCCGATCCGGTCGCCCAGGCGCTGCTCGATACGCTTGCCGTGCGGTTTCGCGAGGAGGGGTGGAGCATCAAGCGGCTGGTAAAAGAGATCGTGACCAGCAGCACGTGGCGAATGGGCAGCGGTCGAAATGCCCGTGCCGTGGAGCTCGATCCGCTCAACCTGCTGCTCCACCACTATCCGCTGCGGCGGCTCGAAGGGGAGGCGGTCCGCGACAAGATCCTTGCCGTGTCGGGCCGGCTCGACCGCACGGTGGGTGGCCCGAGCGTGGAGGTGTTCATCACCGAGTTCCACGACGGCCGTGGCAAACCGAAGAGCGGGCCGCTCGACGGCGCCGGCCGTCGCAGCATCTACACCAAGATCCGCCGCAACTTCCTCCCAAGCTTTCTGCTGGCGTTCGACATGCCGGTGCCGTTTCAGGCCATGGGCCGGCGGACCGTGACCAACGTCCCCGCGCAGGCGCTCACACTCATGAATGACCCGTTCGTGAGGGAGCAGGCCGCCGTGTGGGCTCGGAAGACGCTGCGAGACGAATCGCTCCCGCCCGAGGCCCGTATCGACACCATGTACCGGCAGGCGTTTGCCCGGGGGCCGACAGCGGAGGAACGGGTGGCCGCGTTCGAGTTTCTCGCAGCGCAGGCGGCGCAGCATGGCGTGTCGTTCGCCGCCGCGCCGCGGCACGAGGCCACGTGGGCCGACTTCGCCCACGCCCTGATCAACACCAAGGAGTTCATCTTCGTGCCATGACCGTCTCCCTACACAACTGCGGTCGTTGCCAGCCCGCGGCTCTGTCCCGCCGGGAGATGCTCCGCGCAAGCAGTTGCGGCTTCGGTGCCGTGGCGGCGGCGGCGCTGCTGGCTCGCGACGCGGCGCTGCTGGCCCGCGATGACGTCCGGGTGGGCGCGGCCGGTGTCCTGCCGAGCTTGCACCATCCGGGCAGAGCGACGAGCGTGATCTTCCTCTACATGGACGGCGGCGTGTCGCAGGTCGACAGCTTCGATCCAAAGCCGGCGCTCGAGCAGCATGCCGGCAAGGATCCGCACACGCTCTTCAAGGTCGACGCCACACAGTTCAACAACGTCGGCACTGTGCTGCCGAGCCCGTGGAAGTTTCAGCCATACGGCAAGAGCGGCATCCCGGTGAGCGAACTGTTTCCGCACATGGGCTCGGTCGTCGATGAACTGGCGGTCATCCGCTCGATGACGAGCGAATTCCCCGAGCACACCAACGCCAACTATTTTCTCCACACCGGCTCGGGACTGCAGGGTCGGCCGAGCATGGGCGCATGGACGACCTACGGCCTGGGCAGCGTCAACGACGAACTGCCCGGCTATATGGTGATCAATGGCGGACTGATCCCGCCGGGTGGCCTCGACAACTTCACCAATGGCTTCCTGCCCGCGACGTATCAGGGATCGATCATCAAGCCGAATGCCACGGGGCTGGCCAATGTGAAGCCGCTGGAAAAGTCGGCGCGGCAGCAACTGGCGAAGCTCGACCTCGCCCGTCGGCTCGACCGGGGTTTCGCGGAGAGAGTGGCGGCCGGGGGAAGTCCGCCCGACGCGCTGGAAAGCGCCATCGCCAATCAGGAGCTCGCCTATCGGATGCAGACGGAGGTGCCGGACCTGCTCGACCTGTCCGGCGAATCGGCGGACACGAAACGGGCCTACGGGCTCGAGGCCGAGTACAAGCCGACGCAGATTTTCGGCACCGAGTGCCTGCTGGCCCGCCGGATGGTGGAGCGGGGTGTGCGGTTCGTGGAGCTCACCTGCCCATCGATCAACGCCGATCGCTGGGATCAGCACGTGAAGCTCCGCGAGGGGCATGCCAACAACGCGCGGGCGGTAGACCAGCCCATCGCGGCCCTGATCCGCGATCTCAAGGACCGTGGGATGCTCGACTCCACCCTCGTGGTCTGGAGCGGTGAATTCGGGCGGACGCCGTTTGCTCAAGGGTCCGATGGCCGCGACCACAACCCGCAGGCGTTCTCGATGTGGATGGCTGGCGGCGGCGTGAAGGGGGGCACGATCACCGGTGCCACCGACGACTTCGGCTACCGGGTCGTCGAGAAGAAGTTCATGATCCACGACCTCCACGCCACGATGCTGCACCTCATGGGGATCGACCACACCAAGCTGACGTATCGCTTCAGCGGCCGGGATATGCGGCTGACGGATGTCTACGGGCACGTCATCCGCGACGTCGTGGCGTAGGCCGTCAGCCAGCGTTTTTCATCGACAGGCTCTTGAGCGTCAGCACCGAGCCCACCGACATCAACGCCAGGCCCAGCCACCGAGGCGGTTTCACCACCTTTCGGGAAGGGATATTCTGCCAGAGCGTCTGAGCCTGGAAGCCACCTTTGTCACCGAGTTGGGCGGAGATGAAATGGCTCGAGCGTTCGCTGAGGGTGAACGACTCCACGAGGCGAAACTGCACGCCGGCGAAAAACAGCAGCAGCCCTCCCAGCAGTATGTGATGTCGCTTAACCCGCATCGACTCCTCCAGGGCCAACCCACCGGCCGCCAGCCCTGTTCATCGAATCTGCTTGGGGAAAGACTCAAGCCGACCCCGTGCACGGACGGTTGTGCGGAACATGACGTTCGCAGGCTGGCATCCCAAGGTACGGCCATGCCCAAGTTGTCTGACGGGCGAACTGGAAAGATGGGAGTTGTAGGAAGGTTCGTAACGACTCCGTCGAAATTGAGTGCGGAAGCGACTGGGAGAGTGACGATGGACTGTAACGACTGTGACGATTCTCCGGACCGGCCGCGTTTCTACCTCGAATCCTACAACCGTGATGGCCACATCGACCTACCGTGCCGTGTGGAGCCTGCCCGGCAGCTGCTGGATGCTGCTGGTGCTCGGCATGATTGCGGCTGGTGGCCCGCTGGTGGCCCAGACGGAGGACACCATCACGGTGTTGGAGGATCGTCCGCTCCTCGACATGGTGTTGCCAGACGACACGATGCATGGTGAGCCGGCCGCCGATGGGCCGACAGTGCTTGCTGAGCCGGAAGAGGTGGTCGCTCGGGAGATCGTCAGCCCTGAGTTGATCAACGACGTTTCGGCCCGTGCCGGTGATGGCCTGCGAGTGCAGGACTTCGAACTCGAGGAGATGCCCTTCGAGTCCAGTTCGGGCAAGTGGTTTTCCAGCGGCCAATGGTATGGCTCGGCGGAAGTGATGATGATGAGCCGCAGCAGAAACTACCGACGCGTGATCGGGTATGACCCGTCGGTCGTTGGATTGCCCAATCCATCGCTGCGGCCCAACCTCGCAGGCACGTTCGTCACCACCGGCGTTCCGTGGGATCTCGTGCCGGGGGCACGGCTGACAATCGGCGAACACCTCGACCGCGACCACCTCGACCGGGATCAGTCGCTCGAGTTCACCTATTACGGCGGCCTCAGCTTCTTTGTCCGCGACAGCTACAACGCCATGCCGCGATCGTTTCTGGTGACGCCGCTGACGGGCACCATCCTGCCGGGGCTGCCGGGGTTCACCTACGCGCAGACCTACGATTCGACGATCAGCTCCAACTTCAACAGCATGGAGTTGAACTACAAGCTCAGCCGCCGTTTGGGACGGGACCAGATAATCATGTCGCCCAACGGCGGTTGGTCGCGTCATGCGGAGCGGGGCTGGTTGCCGGCGGTCCTCATCGGCACGCGGGTGGCCAACATCAACGAGACCTTCACGTTTGCCAGTAGCCGTCGGAATGTGCCGCTCAGTCAGTTCAGCGGCAATTACGACATCCAAAGTCAGACCTGGCTGTTGGGCCTGAACCTCGGCGGCGAACTGATCAGCAGGAACGAGTTTTACTACTGGGGCCTGCGCGGCCGGGTGACACCGGCGGTGAGCTTCGCCACCAACCAGCAGCAGGCGGCTGGCGTCAACACCTTACCGCCGCCACCGTCGATACAGCAGGTTGCCCGCGGCGCGTTTAACTGGCGGCAGGCCGCCGACCAGGTGGGGCCGGGGTTCCTGAGCGACCTGACGATCCTCGGTGGCTTGCAGGTGACGCCCAACTTCACGGTGCAGGTCGGCTACGACTTCCTCTGGGTCGCCGGCATCGCCACCGCCACCCGGCAGTTCAATCTCGACAACGTGCGGCCCAATTCGATCGATAGCGGCGGACAGATCTTCTACAACGGCCTGTCGATGGGACTCGAAGGCTCTTGGTAAGCTGGCCGCAGGCGTTTATCCCAGCGCGGTGTATTCTGGCGCGGCGTATTCTGGCGCGGCGACGAGCACCGCGGCGACCTGCCCCATCGAGCAGAGGTTGACCGCCAGCGCCGTTCCTGGGCGGCCTCCCAGCGGGCCGCCGTGAACCACGTTCACCGGGCAGAGTGGATCGGGGGTGTCGTAGTTGAGCGTCGGCGGTACCAGGCCCGCCTCCAGCCCCAGCACGCTCGCCGCCAATTCGACGGCGCCAGCCCCAGCACCGAGATGGCCAAAGAAGCTCTTCGGCGCGGTGACGGGCACAGTGCCGCATTCGGCCGCGATGGCAGCGGCTTCGATTCGATCCGTCTCCGGTGTGCCGCTGCCGTGCGCCTTGACGTGCCCGAGCTGATCGGGCGTCAGGCCAGCCGCGCCGAGCGCGGCACGGATTGCCAGCCGAAGCGAGGAGCCGGTGCGCGGCCGCTGCGGGGCACGCGGTTCGCAGCGGCTCGCAGCGGAGAGCAGTTGGCCGCGGATCCTCGCCCCGCGGCGTTCGGCATGCTCGCGGGATTCGAGCACGAAGACGGCCGCGCCTTCGCCATCGAGCATGCTGTCACGGTCGCGGTCGAAGGGCCGGCAGACCTGCCGGTAATCATCGAAGGACCGCGTGAGCACGGCCTCGCCCCGGGCCACCAGCGCCGTTGGGTGGAGGCGGCAGCCCGTGCCGCCGGTGAGCATCACGTCGGCCCAGCCGCGGCGAATGATGCTGGCCGCCTCGCCGATGGCCAGTAGACTCGACACGTCGCCCAGCACGATCGAATTGTTGGGGCCGCGGGCATCGTGGGCGATCGCGATGTGGGAGGCGGTCATGTTGGGCAGATGCTTGAGCAGCCAGAGCGGATGCGTTTCTTCCTGGATCGCCTCCGACCACATTCCGAAGTCGAACCGTCCGCCCTGGAAAGCCCGTCGGTAGGTCAGTTCGAGGTCTTCGATGTCGGCGTAGATCATGTCGGCGCCGAAGACGACGCCAAACCGTTCCGGCTCGACGCCGCCGGAGGCCAGGCTCGCATCGCCCATCGCGAGGTCGGCCGCGGCGAAGCCCAGTTGGATGTCGCGGCTCATGACTTTCAGGCTCTTGCGCGGTCGGACATAGACCTTGGGATCGAAATCGGGAATCTGCCCTCCGTAGGGCGTTCGTAGGCCACCGGAGTCGAACAGGTCGATGGGGCGTATGCCGCTTGTGCCGGCGGCGAGCGACTTCCAGAAGGCGTCGCCGCCGATGCCGATGGGCGACACGACACCGACGCCTGTAATGACGATATCCCGGGGGCTTGCCATGGGCTGCACACTAAACCAAGCTGGCATCCGCCGGAAGGATGCGGACCAAGTCGGGGCACTGGGAGGGTATTCCCGGGCCGCTACCCAAGAGATTATCCGACATCAGCGGTGCGATGGATGGTCACGCCGCCAGTCGGCTGGAGATTTCGCCTGGGGATCCGACCAGAGGCCGCGGTGGGCCTTTCGGGCCGCCGTCTCCGCATCGAGCAGATCCGGATCGGGTCTGAAACCACCAAACACCCAGGCCCAGCCATCGGCCACCAGTTCGCGGTTGATGTTTCGCTCGTCCACCCAGAGCGTGCCCAGCAGCCGCCCGTGCTGGTCCCGCGAGTCGCCATCCACCCGCACCCGTCTACCGCCGAGTTTCTGGCGCAGGGCGTTGCTGGCCTCACGGCCGAAGGGCTGGTTGAGTTCCGGACTATCGATGCCCACGAGCCTGATCTTCTGTGGCTTGTTCGCCTCATCGATACAGGTGACGGTGTCGCCGTCGTGCACGAAATCCACCCGCCAGAGCGGTCTCCCCTGCGGATCGTGCAGCGGGCACATTGGCACCGCGGCAACGACCGCAGAGAGGACCGTGGCAACGAGGACATACCATCCCCGCATGTGCCGCGGCATGCCAGGAGGCGGGCGCGGGATGCGAAACGGTCTCACGGGAGTGGCCTCATGCCGCTCAGGATTCAAACCGCTTGAGCGCCGCGATGGTCGCGAGAGCTCGGTCGGTGCCGCCGAGTTGGGCCACGACCTTCTTTGCAGCGAGCAGGTCCTCGATCGAGATCCTGTCGGTGCGGCCAGCCGCTGGCTTCCGCGCCAGGGCCACTCCGACCGTCTTGTTTGTGCTGCCGTTCTTGCGGCGCTTGCGGGGCCGGAATCCCATCCGCTTGAGTACCATACTGACCTGCGGCGAGGAGACATCGATGCCCTGCTTCTTGAGCGCTGCGATGATCGCGACCGGCCGGGGCTTCTCGCTCTTTTCCTGCATGGCCTTGGCGAGCTTGCGGATTTCCTCCGACTTGTTCACATCCTTGGCGGCTTTCTTCTCGGGCGTCGGCTTCTTTTCAACCATCGGTTGGTACTACTCCTCGGAAACGAGCTGTGGAACAATATTCACATGTGTGAATATACAATGTTGAATAGGATAGATAATTCTGGGTTGATGACAAGGAGGAGCAGATGCCGTCCCTTCACGGCAGCCGCTCGAACGACATCATGATCGCCCGTGTGCCGGGGCCGGCGGTGAACTCCCCCGGCCGCCATTCTCCCGGCGAACGCAGGCAAAGACGCCGCGTCCGCTCGCCGATCTCGTAGATGCCCAGGAGCATCTGCCCTTTGCCGTCGTCGGATGTAATCTCGAAGTCGATCGTCTTCGGGCTGGCCAAGGCTTCGATCCTGCTCGTGCCGTGCACGACCTCAACGCCGTCGCGTAGCAGCGTCCAGCCGCCGGCATCATCATTGACGACCGTCAGCCGTTTGACATCGTCCTCGGCCGACTTTTCGCCGTCGTTCTCGATGGCGGTGACCTGCCAGGTGCCGGCATAAAGCCGGCGGTCGCGGCGAATCGGATCGTCGGATGACGGCTCGGCCGCGAGGGGCGGTGTGACGAGCGTCAGCGCGACGAGCCACGCCAGACTGGTCGGAAAGGGATTCGGCGGGGCGGACGGTCGCATACAACGGGCTCTCGTGTGTCCAAAGGGGCGGATGCGATCAAGCGGGGCTGAGGTTCGGATCCAAAGCGGCGCACCGCAAGACCTAGCGTTCGTGCAGGCTACGGCAAGAAAATAGCAGACAAGCTTCGGTTCTTGGGGTGATGTCTCCTTCACCAGCCGCTCCCCCGGAACGAATAAGCACATTGCGACCCTAGCGTTCGTCGGGCCGTCGAAAACGCAGCAAGCCCCTCTTTCTCTCCGGCGGCATGGATAATCCCTCGGTCACGACTCCAGGGATGGTATTTGGGACAGTCGATGTCGTGTGTTGTGGTTGTGGTGAAACTAGCTCGCACAATTGCAACGCTGACGGTAGCAGCGCATACGTCTGCCCGCACTGTGGCATGAGGAACGAACTCTAGCTCGACGCCGTGGGGTCGATCTTTGGCAATTCGGAGGGTGGTTATCCAGCGAGAATCGCCTGATAACGTCTGGCTGCCAGAAAGCCGGATTTGATCGAACCGCAAGCCTGGGTGAGACTTGGGTACAGTTCAACGTGATGCCGGTGGAGGGTTATCCAGCGGGTGTGGCACGTTATCGAGTTTCGTAGAAACACGAGTTCTCCCGCAAAAATACCGCCGAATCCGAAGGACTGTACGGGCGTTCCGTTTTTCGTTACGCTTGGTCTGCGAGATGAGTTTGCCAAAGCTCGAAACCCTAGGTGACCCGATGACGTTTACCGCTGTCTATATGCCTGTTCCAGAGGGCTATATCGGGTTTGTTGAGGAGATTCCGGGCGCTAACAGCCAAGGCGAGACGCTTGATGAGGTTCGTGAGAACCTGCGCGAAGCCGTCCAGTTGGTTCTCGAAGCCAATCGGGAATTGGCGGAGCAAGCGTTGGTGGGCAAAGATGTGGAAAGAGAGCCTTTTGAGCTTGCTTCCTGATGAAGCGAGTCGACTTGGTCCGCCATATCGAGGCAAACGGTTGTGCTTTCCTACGGGAAGGTGGCAGGCACACGGTGTACTTCAACCCGACCTCGCGAAAAGTGTCCACGATTCCGCGGCATCGCGAAATAAACGACTTCATGGCGAAGAAGATCTGCCGTGAACTGGAGATCCCGGAGCCCGGAAAGGAAAAGAAGTTGGACCAGGGAGAACAAAGCGATGCAGCGGACTCGCGATAAAATCGGTCATTGCAGCTCGCGTAAGTCAACGGTGTCGAATATCTCCTGACCTGGAACTGCAGGTATATCGCCAACCCTGCCCTCAGACCGCGGATAAAGTCCAAAGGTAGGACAGAGTCGACGGTCCGCCGCTGAAGCGGAGCGTTCTGCCATGCGGACCAGAGCGCTGATCGTGTGTCACCAATGATCGGGAGGGACTCTTTTCGAGACTCCTCATCCCGCGTCAGGACTCATTTTTGGTCGTCAGAGGGACTCATCTGAAGAGCCCAGACAAGCAAAAAGCCCCGGAAACACTTGGTTGCCGAGGCTTCGTGCGGGTGGGTAGTGGGCGATATAGGACTCGAACCTATGACCCCTAGCTTGTCGAGCTAGTGCTCTAACCAACTGAGCTAATCGCCCGCGAAATCACCACTACAGTGTTGCGCCCGATGGGCTGCCCGTCAAGCGCCGGAGACTCTGGCCCGTGCCTTAAGACCCTACGCCAGCCAGTCGGTGATCACGCGGCCATGCACGTCGGTGAGCCGGAAATCCCGGCCGCTGTGGCGGTAGGTGAGCTTCGTGTGGTCGAGGCCGAGCAGCTGGAGCATCGTCGCCTGCAGATCGTGCACATGCACCGGATTCTCCACGGCCTTGAAGCCAAACTCGTCGGTGGCGCCATACACCGTGCCTGCCTTCACGCCGCCGCCGGCCATCCAAACAGTAAACCCGTGATGGTTGTGGTCGCGGCCCGAGGGCACCTTGACGCCCGTGCCATCGCTCGGCAGTTCAACCGTCGGCGTTCTACCAAACTCGCCGCCCCACAAGACCAAGGTCGTGTCCAACAGCCCGAGGCCGACGAGATCGTCGAGCAGGGCCCCGATCGCCCGGTCGCATTCGCCGGCAAGCCTGCGGTGGTTCTTCTCGATCTGATCGTGGCTGTCCCACGGCTGGCCCTGGCCGTGCCAGAGCTGGACATACCGCACGCCCCGTTCAACGAGCCGCCTGGCGATGAGCATCTGCCGACCTTGCACATCGTCGCCATAGCGGTCGCGGACATGCTTGGGCTCCCGCGACACGTCAAACGCTTCTGTCGCCTCCGACTGCATCCGCCAGGCGAGTTCCATCGAAGCGAGCCGGGCCTCCAGCTGAGGATCATGTTGCCGCGCTTCGAGGTGGCGCTTGTCGAGGGCGGCAGTGAGATCGAGCTGCCGCCGCTGCGTATCGCGGTCGATCACGGGATGCCGCACATACTCGACGAGGTCTTCGACGCGGGTCTTCTTCGTGTCGATGTAGGTGCCCTGGAAGGCCCCTGGCAGAAAGGCGCTCCGCCAGTTTTCGGTGTCTTTGATCGGATAGCCGCCGGGGCACATCGCCACGAAGCCGGGCAGGTTCTGATTTTCCGTGCCGAGGCCGTAGGTCACCCAGGCACCTGCCGACGGACGGACCAGCCGCGCGTCGCCGCAGTTCATCAGCATCAGCGATGGCTCGTGGTTGGGCACGTCGGCATGCATCGACCGCACCACGAGCAGCCGGTCGGCATGGCGGGCCACGTGCGGAAAGAGGTCGCTCACCTCGAGCCCGCTCTCACCGTGCCGCGAAAATGCAAACGGCGAGGGCAGGGCAGCCCCGGTCCGCCGCTCGGTGGCGAGCTTGTTTGGAATCTCGCGGCCAGAGTATTGCTCGAGCATCACCTTGCGGTCGAATGTGTCGAGATGGCTCGGGCCGCCGTTGGCGAAGATGTGGATCACCGCCCGGGCGCGGGCCGGGAAATGCGGAGGCCGTGGCGCCATCGACGTGGCCACCACGGAGCCGGCCGATGCCGACTCCTGCTGCAGGAGGCTCGCCGCCCCCAGCCAGCCCAGACCCATGCCGGTGCGGGCGAGCGCCTCGCGTCGGGTGAGTGGCAGCGGATGGTGATCGGAGTGGGACATAACGTTACCGGTGGCGCACCGCCGGGACGGCAGAAGTCTCGTCGCGGAGGCAAGGATATGCCTCATGCTCCTCGAGCTTCCGCCGATCCCGGCTCACGTCTTTATCTCAAAATCCATTAGTCAACGAACTGAAATTCTGCCGTGGCCAGAAGCGCGTGCGCCAGCCGTTGCCATGTGTCCATGGGCTGCGCCGTGCCGGTCGATTCGCCGGCCAGCCAGTCCTGCGACTGCTGCCGTTCCTCTGGGGACGGATCGCGTCCGAGCACCGCCCTCCAGACCGCTGGGATTCGGGCGTCGGGGCACCAGGTGTCGCCCAGATCGCGGTCAATCCGGTTCACAACCTGTCGCGCTGCCGCCACCACCAGTGGCGAGTTAAGCACGGCCAGCGACTGCTGCGGCACGGTCGTCTTCGAGCGGACATGCACGGCGGTGTCGGGATTGGCGATGTCAAAGACGCGGAGGATGCCGGGCACATCCTGCCGGTCCAGGCGGCCGTAGAGCGACCGCGTGGTCATTGCTGACTCAGTCAACGGATCGACCCCCGGGCCGCCGTGGCGGTCGCGGTCGAGCGTGCCGGCGGCGACGAGCAGGCTGTCGCGCCAGGCTTCCCAGTCGAGCCGGCGGCGGTTGGCCCGGCCGTAGAGACGGTTCTCGGGATCCCGCTCGGCCAGATCGGCTCGCATTGCGCTCGACTGCCGCCAGGTGCGGCTCGTCACGATCTCGCGGTGCAGCCAGTGGAGGCTCCACTTGCCTTCGTCGACGAACCCCCGCGCGAGATCGTCGAGCAGCTGCGGATGTGAAGGCGGCTCGCCGCGGAGCCCGAGGTCGCCGGGTGTATCGACGAGCCCGTGGCCGAAGTGGTGGGTCCACGCCCAGTTGACGATCATCCGCGCAGAGAGGGGATTGTCGGGCGAGACGATGGCCCGCGCCAGGTCGAGCCGGCCGCTTGAGTCACGCGCCACGGCCTCGCCGCCAAGCAGCTTCGGCAGGCGACGCTCCACCTTGTCACCCGGCCTGCCAGGATTGCCACGGAGGAAGACATGGCTGTCGACTGGATGGTCGGCGTCGAGGATCGCCATCGCCCGCGGCGGGCCGCCAGTCGCTCCGGCCATGTGCTTTGTGATGTCTTTTTTCCGCTTGCGGAGCTCCGTCTGTTCGGAGCGGGTGGCCACCCGCATCGCCTCGGCCCGCGGCACGACTAACGGCGTGCCCTCCACGCCCATGAGCGTGCGAAGGGCGGCCAGCTCGGCTGGTTCCGTGGGCTCTGCGGCGGGGCCGCCGGCGGCCTCGGGCGCTACGCGGGCCACGAGCCGTGCATACATCTCCGCAAGCTGGCGGAGTGTCGTCGGCTTCGTCGACACGAGTTCCTGCAACACGAGCGGGTTGACGGCTTTGGGATCGCGTGGCTCGGGGGCCTGTTGCCAGATGGCCACCAGCGCTTCCACCGCCGGCAAGATCTCGGAGTCGGGCTTGCCACGGGCTGCGGCCCAGGCGCCGAGAATCGGATGCACGGGCTCGGCCTTGTCGAGCAGCCGCTTGAGTCGATCGAGCAGCAGTTGCTCGAGCTCGTAGCCGTCGGCCAGCTTTGGCGGACGATTGTCGGTTCCTCGCGGACTCGGGCGGGCGACCTCGAAGCAATAGTCGGCGGCATGGGCCACCGCCTCACGGGTCGCCCTGGCATGCACCGTCGACTCGTGGGCGGTGACGGCGGCCTCGAGTTTTTTGAGCTTTGTGGCAAACGCCACAGCTGCTGGCCCCGGCGGCGGATCGCCGATGACGGGCAATTCCTCCGGAATCGTGGAACTCGAGAAGATGCCGTGCAGGGCGTAGTAGTCGGCCGTGCTCACGGGCTCATATTTATGGTCGTGGCAGCGACTGCAGGCGACGGTGAGCCCCATCAGGCCGCGGGTCACCAGATCGATTCGGTCGTCGATGATATCGTGCGTGTTGCCGAGGAACGTGCGGCCCACCGTGAGGAAGCCGAGCGCCGCCAGATCGCTCCGCGGCACCGGCGGCTCGATCCGGTCGGCAGCCAGTTGCAGCGTGACGAACTGGTCGTAGGGCAGATCGCGATGCAGGGCATCGACCACCCAGTCGCGATAGGTCCACGCAAAGGGATACCGGTGGTCTTGATTGTCGAAGGCGTAGCCCATCGTGTCGGCGTAGCGGGCGAGGTCGAGCCACTTTCGCGTCCAGTGCTCGGCGTGCTCCTGCGAGGCGAGGAGCCGATCAACCGTCGCGCGAAAGGCTGCGTCGGCTGCCGTCGCGCCGCCGGCCGCCGCGGCGCAGAACGCATCGGCCTCGTCGGCCGAAGGGGGCAGGCCCGTGAGGTCATAGAAGAGCCGGCGAATGAGGTCCCGCGGCGCCGCCTCCTGGGACGGCTTCAAATCAGCGTTGCTGAGCGTGGCGCCGATGAAGCGGTCGATCGGGGAGTCCGACCAGGCATCGCTGAGTGATGGCTCGAACGACGACGGTAATTCGGGGGCGGCATGTCGCGCGGGTGGCGTGAACGCCCAGTGGCTCTTGAGCGACGTGGCAAGTCGTTCGTCCATGGTGGCGGCAGGAGCGGGATGCGTGGTGTCGCTGTCGCTGCCCGGACCGCTCCAGAGTGCACCGGCTGTGACCCAGTTCTCAAGCGTGGCGATCTCGTCGGCTGAGAGTTTTTCATCGGGGGGCATCGCGAGCTCATCGACATGCCGCACCGCGGCTACGAGCTTGCTCTTGGCGGCGTCACCCGGCACGACGACCGGCCCTGTGTCGCTGCCGGCCAGGAGCGCCCGCCTGCTATCGAGCCGGAGGCCAGCCTCCGCCACCTTGTCGCCGTGGCAGCCCTGGCACTTGGCCACCAAGAGCGGCCGCACCCGCGACTCGAAGAGGGTCTCGAGTTCCCGAGACGTGGCCTCGGCGGCCGTCGCGACGCCGCTCCCGAGGATGCCGCCCATCACAAGAGCGAGGGCCGAACAACGACGTTGCTGCGCGGCGAGGGTGTTCATGGTGCACTGCCGAAGGCGGAGTTCGCCGGCCGGAGGCCGACTCTACGCTGTCACGCACCTATTCTATTCGGCTCGAGGGCCGGGTACACACCACGGTTCCCGGGCGACTGGCCTGAATGGGAGTGGCGATCGTCGCGTAAAACGGCGCGGCAGGCGGCGTTTGTGCCGGTTGGCCGGTCAGGGAGCCGTTTCTCGTGCCGGCGACTCGGCCTCCGTACAGTTGACGGCCACCACCGGCGCCCCCTTTTTGTCCGCGGGGACCAGTTCGGCTCCCCACGCCGACGGCACTCCCTGTTCCGCCGGGAAGCGGTTGTCTTTGAGCGTCAGATCCTCAGTGGAGGTACAGAGAATGAAAGGAAGGGCGACGTTCGAAAAGGTATTGCCGACGATGCTGATATTTTTGTGAGCGCCGGCCGGGGCGACCCGGCCATTGCCGCCAATGGCCTGAACGATGATGCCGGAGGTGGGGCAGTCGAGGATCGAGTTGCCGGTGATCACCAGGTCGCTCGAGCTTCCCGACTCAAGCCACCACCATTCCGGCGACACGAGAATACCGACGATCCAGCTCCCCTGCAGCGTGCAGTTGGTGATCGTGCCGTGGCTGGCCTTGATCAGCATGCCTCTGGAGCGATTGAAGCCGAAGGTGCAGCGGTCGATCACGAAGCCGTTGCCCATGGCCCGAGTCGAGGCGATTACCGAGCCACGGGGCAGGTCGACAGCACGGTCGAGTTCCACCTCGTAGCCTTTGGAGAGTAGCCCGCCGGCGTTCGTCCGCAATCGCTCGTCCATCCGCTGCGGCTTGAGCCAGGCTGCCTCGTCTGGGCTGATCGGTGCGGCATCGCGGATGTCCACGACCACCGCGTCAGGCAGCCGACGGCCGTCGAAGGCCACCAGTTCAACCGCGTCGCCGGCGTGGAGGTTCATGCCATGCTTGGCCAGGACGCGTAGTGTTCGGCCCTCGCCGCCCATGATCAGGTGGTAGTCGCCACAGATGTTGACGGCATCGTCTCCCATGAAACGAGCCACGCATTCGAGGTACCGCGGCCCGACGGCTGCGTGCTTGCTGTGGAAGGCGTCGGCGTTACCCGAACGGATGCGGGGTTCGCGGACCACGAGATCGGTCTCCGGCGGCCGGCGGTCGTAGCGGCAGCGGCGATAGGTGGTGGCGTCGCAATCGGTTTCGAGAAAGCCGAAACAGTTCGAGGCATAGACAGAGACGTCTTCGAGCACCACCTGCCTGCTGCCGTGGCATTCGACGGCATGGGCGGCACTTCCACCGGGGGCATGCGTGGCGGCGATGACGACCAAGTCGCCGATCTCCTCTGCATCGCCCGAGCCGCCGTCCGCCTTGGTGAGCCGCAGCCGCGAGTCGTCCACTACCTCGACCGCCTCAAGCTGCGGGCAGTCCCGCCGCAGCAGCCGCGTGTCGGGCCGGAAGATCTCGTACTTCGAGTTCGTGGCCGCCTGGGCCCTTGGGTAGTCGTCGAAGAGCGTCACCTCGTGCACTCGTTTGTCGGGCGACAGGCCCGTGATGCGGCCCTGCGTGAAGGGGAGCGGATCGTAGTCGATCGTGAGGCCGCGAAGTGTGACGTTCTCGCAGTCGGCAATCGAAAGGGCCCGGGTCGTCTCGGTGCAGATCATCTCGACACCCGTGCAGTCGATGACCAGGTTCGCCAGGCCGCGGAGGACGAGATGCTGCGACAGCCGCGGTTTCACGCGGTAGCGGCCGGGCTCCACCCGCACTGGGTTGGTGCCATTTTTCACGGCGGCGTCGATGAACCCCTGGAGGTCGAAGTCGCGGCCGGGATCGCGGGCCGGCTCAGCCGCCACGACGGTGCCGCAGCAGAGTAGGACAAGACAGCAGAAGAACAGGCGAGGAGAAGGCAAGGTGGTCAGTCCACGAGGTCGAAGCGGAGGCTGTTCTTCCCCTCTTCCTTGACTTCGGCGGTGAGTTCCGTTTTTTCAATCTGGCCGTACTTCCAGGGGAGTTCGCACTTGAGTGGTGGCAGACCGACGGGGCCATTTTTCTGCGTCTTCCAGAACGCCTCGTATTCCTCCTGAGTCTTGCCAACGGGCCCCGCCTCGTCGAGCAGTTTGTCGATCGTGACCCGGTAGCTGCCGGGCATCGCGCCGTCGCCGGCCACAAAGGTCATCAGTTTCGCCCGCCCCTGGGCATCGGTTCGGCCGACGGCGCCCCGCGGGCCGTCCTTTGGGACGAAAACGACCGTTGCGCCTGATACGAGCTTGTCTTTGTAGGAGACCGTTACGTCGACGGGCACGGTCTTCGGCCGGGTGGAACTCCGCTGACAGCCGCTAGCAAGGCTGACAAAGACGAGACTGACGGCCATGAAGGTCATGACGGCCATGTGGCTCGAGGAAAAGTCCACCAGCAGCCAGCCCAGGCCGAACCGATGGAGGTTCGCGGAGTTGCCGAGGCGGGCGACTGTCACAAGAGTCAAGCGGCTTGGCATGCGTCGGCGGCCCTTTCAGAAGTTGATGGTGAGCACTTCGGCACTGCCGCTACTGATGCTTCCCATGGCCCCCCAGACGCCGTAGGGGCTCTTCCCCGTCGGTGCCGAGGGATACGACTGTGTCGGATCACCGGAGTCGATGTTGTCGGCGACGAACAGGACGGCCCCGTCCGCCATGCAGGCGACCACGCCGCCAGGGTGATAGCTGTTTGCAGAGAAGACGCCATTAACACGGTCGCCGCTGCCCAACCGGATCGTGCACGACGGACTATTCGGCGGCAGAATCGTGTGAAAGGCGCCGTAATAAGCACAGCCGTCCGCCCAGAGCCGGCCGGCTTTTGAGAATCCGCCAGCCCCAACGATCTGCGTGGGGTCAACATACCTGTCTCCTGCTGCCATGCTCAGGCAGCCCGCCGGATTCGACGTGAGCGATCCGTAGAAGGCGGCGTCGCCGCGGATCGAGTTGCTCGTGTCTCCGCCGATCGCCCGCTCGGAGAGCACGAGCGTCTTGCTCAGTCCGTCGGTGATTTCCTTCATCTGGATCGCCTTCGGTGGCGCCGAGACGGCTCCATTGTTCCAGATGAAGGCGGCGCGTCTGATGTCGTTGCTCCAGCCCGAGCAACGATCGCCATTGCACATGACATAGTTGCGGGTACCGCGTGGTGGCGACTCTCCTGCTCCCCTCGGAAAGGAATCGGACGGGCAGACGTAGGGCTCGATCGTTCTTTGGAAGGCGGTATAGGCCCACTTGCTGTAGGACGCCCCGCCTCCCGGCGTGCTGCTACTGTAGAGCTGCTGGTAAGTGTCGTTCTGCTCGATGTAGGGCAACAGGCTGACAAACCCGCCCTTCATCCAGGTGTTCACCGTGTCGGAGCAGGTCACGCCCGCGCAGTTGTCAAACTGCAATTGAGGAAACGCCTTCTTGGCATCGTGGTGGTTTTGAAGGCCCACCCCGAGCTGCTTCATGTTGTTCATGCAGCTGCTGCGGCGGGCCGTTTCCCGCGCCGCCTGCACCGCTGGGAGAAGCAGCCCGACGAGCGTGCCGATGATCGCGATGACCACGAGCAGTTCGACGAGCGTGAAGCCGCCGCGGATGCGAACGGAAGACTTGGCCATAGAAAACCCCCCACCTGAAAGCTTGTTCGTGTCAACATATTCAAGAACGCGAGTCCGAAAACTTCAATCATAGGGCTATGAACAGACCATGTCAATGAAAAGCACAGCCTTAAGGAAAACAATTTTCCTTCGAATAACAGCCTCCATCCATCGTTCATGTTGACATGATTTCGAAAGCTTTCGACGATGGCGTCGGCTATTCTCTGCCACCCACCCCTCCCGCCTCACCACGGCTCGAGTATCGCATGCCATCAGTCCGTCGAACTGCCATCCCAAAGCATCTCCGCGTGGCCGAGCTGCTCGAACGCGACATTCGCCAGTTGGCTCCCGGCACGCCGCTCATGCCGGTGACGGAGCTCATGGAGCGGTTCAAGGTTTCGCAGGGGACGGTCGTGCATGCGCTGCGGACGTTGCGGACGCGAGGGCTGATCACCCGCCCCGCCGGCAAGAAGCGGCTCGTGACCTCGAGTCGCGTCCGTAGCCGCGATGCGGTGCTGAACGTCTTGGTGCTCTGCCCGAACTGGAGCAGTCCCGACTACAACACGACGAATCAGGCGTTGCTCGACGAGGCACGTCGGCAGCGGTGTGCGCTGGAATCGGTGCATTACGGCTCGGAGTGGGGCAAGGAATGGGGGGTGCACTGGAGGGAGATCCTGACGAGGGCCGTGCAGGCCCATGACGGCGTGGTGGTTCTGCCGTCGTCGATTCCCAGCGGCCTCGAGGAGATCCTGCATGAAACCGGAAAGCCGAGCGTCATGCTCTGGGAACCGGAGTTGGCGGCAGGGATGATGTGCGTGGCAGACGATGACCGTGCGGCCGGATGGATGGCGACGCGGCATCTGCAGAGTCTGGGGCACGCACGCATCGCCGCCTTCCTCAGCGAGCCGCAGCTGCAGGGCATGAAGAACAGGCTCGACGGCTGGGAGCAGGCGATGCGGGAGGCGGGTGAACCGAATCCCGCGCGACTGGTGATCGATGGCTCCGTGCAGCCCGGCTCCGATTCGATCGTCGGTTCCTATGAGAAGTTCCGCCGCTGGCTGTTCCAAAACAACAACCAGTTCGATGCCACGGCGGTGTTCTGTCTCCACTGGACAGGCGCGTTGGCGGTGCTCCGTGCACTCGAGGAGGTTGGGATCGAGGTGCCGGGCGATGTGAGCGTGCTGGCCCACGCCGGGCAAAACCGGTTCACGGAGTTCACGAAACCAGCCCTGACGGTCGTGCAGGGCAACGTGGAACAGGCGGCCCGCCAGGCCCTTGCCATGCTCAAGGCAGTCTGCGTCGGCGACAAGCCTGCTGAAAAGACGGTGCTGATTCCCCAGGCCATCGTGGAGCGGGCCTCGACCCGCCGGATCGATGCCCGCACCACACGAGCCCGCCACTCGTCGTAGCAGGCTCCGGGCTCATCGCGAGTCGCCCACCGCGTTGCATTCCAGCGCTATCGGCACGCCGGCTATCCCAATACAAGCCCCCGGCGTGAGCCGCGGGATCGGAAGCATGAAGCAGGGAATCCCGTCGCTCTCGCTCAGGGCTTCTATGAGCCGTATGAACGGCCCTGCCGATCATACGGCATCCGGGTTCAGGGCCAGTTCGCTTCAGCGGCGGAGCGGGTTCTTCCAGCGTACGCCCGGGAACCGGCCAAAATCGAGGTCGGAGGTGTGAACCTCGGCCTGGTACTCGATCGCCAGCGCAGCGATGTGGGCGTCGGTTGTGAGCGAACCGCCCACGCCGACAGACCGGAGGCTGGCCAGCAGTGAGGCGACATGGCCCTGCCCCGGCGAGATCAGTCTGACGCGGCTCCCATCGAACCAGGTCTCGACCCTGCGGGCACTTTCCTCGACCGAGAGAGGCTTTGACAGGATGCGCGGCGAGGTCGTCAGCCTGAGAAACGCCAGGACGACGACGATCGGGATGCCGACGTCGACGTCACCGGCGAGCAGCGATTTCCACCAGGCAAGGGCGGCCGCGTGGTCCGGGTCGGACTGATTGTGGGCGTAGATGATCAGGTTGGCATCGGGAATGATCATGAACGCCGATTCGCGCGGGCTGCGGCGGCATCGAGTTCGAGATCATCGGCCAATTGCTGGAGTCGCAGCCGGTCGATGCCGGGCTGGTAGTCCGACTCGAAGGGCAGCACCTTTACGACGTCGCGTGCTGCCGAACGGCCTCCGGCGAGCCCGCGGCGAATGGCGTCGTTGACCGCTCGCTTGAAATTCACGTGGGTGCGGGCCATCTCGCGGCGCAGAAGCGCTTCCGTGTCTGGATCGAGCGTGATCGTTGTCCTCATAAAAGCATCATAGCATCATGATTTGTGCCATCAAGATGCGGACGCCGTGCGAGGTGGCTGCAAGCCCCGCGAGTTTCTAAGGAGGTTATTTCTCGGAAGAATCGACCGCGATGCCCTCATCGGGACCGTCGGGAGCGACTCCGCTCAGCTTTTTCATGATGAAAAAAGCATGCACAGGTGCCAGCCGCCACCGCGGCCATTTGCCATTGCAAAAACCATGCTGGAAACGTTGCAAAAAGCCAGATAGAATCGTTGCAAAAAGACGTCCTGTGAGAGGCTGGCAAGGTCTGATAGCCGCCCTGTCTGCCCACAAGAATGACACAATGGCGATCTCGTACAAACACCGCGTCGTCGAATCGGAACTGCGGCTTCGGCTGGCATCGGCCGGGGCCATCGTCATCGAAGGGCCGAAGGCTTGCGGAAAGACCGCGACTGCCGAAACGCTCGCGGCGAGCGTCGTCTTGCTCGACGTGGACGAGCAGGCTCGCCGAGCAGCCGACGTCGAGCCGGCCCTGGTCCTCGCCGGGAAAGCGCCCAGGCTCATCGATGAATGGCAGGTCGTGCCCGCGATCTGGAATCACGTGCGGCGGGCGGTGGATGCGCGTGGGCAGCCGGGCCAATTCATCCTGACCGGCTCCGCGGTTCCGGCCGACGACATCACCCGGCACACCGGTGCCGGCAGGCTCTCTCGGGTGCGGATGCGACCGATGTCGCTCTTCGAGAGCGGGCACAGCACCGGTTCGATTTCGGTCGCGGCGCTGCTCGACGGGGTCTCACCATCACCACGCTCGCCGAACGGATCGCCGTCGGCGGCTGGCCGGGAAATCTCGGCAAGACGCCCGCCGCCGCGCTCGCGGCGGTCCGCGGCTACATCGACGAAATTCGCCGCGTCGATATCAGCCGGATTGACGGCGTGCGACGGGATCCGGCCAGGATCGGTCGGTTGCTTCGATCTTTGGCCCGCAACGAGTCGACCTCCGCGACCGTCGCCACGATCTCAGCTGACACCGGTTCCGGGGATGCGGCGATCGGCGACGACACGGTCCGCGGCTACCTCGATGCTCTCGAGCGGCTCATGGTCGTGGAAAATCAGCCCGCCTGGGCGCCGCACCTGCGGTCGCGATCGCGGCTCAGACAGGGGCCCAAACGTCGCTTCGTCGATCCTTCCCTCGCCGTGGCGAGCCTGCGGGCTTCGCCTGAACGGCTGCTGTCCGACATGGAGTGGTTCGGCTTTTTGTTCGAGTCGCTCGTGGTGCGGGACCTGCGGGTGTATGCCCAGGCCGCCGACGCCGAAGTATTTCATTACCGCGACAACACGGGGCTCGAAGTCGATGCGATCGTGGAGGCTCAGGACGGTCGGTGGGCCGCCTTCGAGGTCAAGCTTGGTCAGGCCGCGATCGACGAGGCGAGCGCGACGCTGCGACGATTCGCCGACCGCATCGACACGAAGAAGTGTGGCGCTCCTGCCGTGCTTGCCGTCATCACCGGAAATGGCTTCGGGTACGTCCGTCCCGACGGTGTGGCGGTGATCCCGATCGGTAGCCTGGGACCGTGATTGCCTCCGTATCATGCATGGAAGCCAAGCCCGAGGATGCCGTCAGCGGTTCTCGAGATCGAGCGACACGGTGTTTGGCTGCCGCTGCACCTCGATCGAGAGGCGGGAGGTCTCCGGGCTGCCGTATCGCTTGGGAACGGTAGGCCTGGGCGGCGGACTCGGCTGCTGCCCGGGCCCTTCGACGTCAGGGTCAGGAGAGCTTTGCGGAGGAATGATCTCGACCACGACGTCGTACACGCCCGGCGCGAGGCCGCGTTTTTCACGCGTCGACACCACGAACCGGCCGTCGCGGTCGGTCGTCGCGACGCCGGGCGTTCCCCCGTCCCGCGGCAGGAAGGAGACGACGGTGTTGGGAATCGGCTCCGACCCGAGCGTCAGCCGGCCATCCACGGGATAGCGGCCGCCGCTCGAGCCGCAGCCGGCGGCATACGCCACGAGCATCACGATCGCCGATCCGAGGATCCGCGGGGTGAGCCGGCCGGACCGCATTAGTAATCACCCACTGAAATGCCGCCGCTGATCGTCATCATCCGATCCATCGTCGTGTCGGTGATATTGTCCCTGAGAAACCTGACGCTGCCGTCGATGAAGCAGAAGCCCGCCACGCCGGGATGCAACGTCCCGAAACTGCCCCAGCGTGCGTACGACCGGTTGTTGCCGGATCCGTCGAGCCATGTCACCGGAGTCACCGGATTCGTCGGGTCGGCGAGCGTGTTCAAGAGCGATTGCGTAAGGATCGGGTAGGTGTTGTTCGTGGCCGCCGTGACGCATGTCTGGTTTCCCCATGACTGGAATTGACCCCAATACGGCGGCCGTTCGCCAAAGGCGAGTGTGTGCATCGTGCCATCGGTGATCTGGGAGAGCTTGCGGCGGATGCTCGCCGGAGGCGGGTAAGGGCTACCCGCGTCGGTGACCGCAAACATCACAGGAAACAGTCCGTTGTTCATTCCCACGTCATTGTCATTGGTGCCGGCGGCCCCCACGTAGCAGGTGCTGCCACAATTGGATCCCGCGGTGCCCGTATCCCACCACCAGTTCGTCCGATCGTTGCCGGGCCGGAGAAAGCCGTCGCCACCGGGCAACGATCCCATGGTGGGACAGAGAAGTGTCGGAATCGGCTTCGTGACCGCCGCCAGGCTCGCAGTCTTGCGAGAGTCCGTTCCCGAACGCCCCGGATAGAAAAACTGGGAGCCGCCCGGCAGCAGAGCGGCTACATCCTGCTGCTCGATGTAAGGCAGGAGCGCGACGGGCCACGTGAAGCATTGATTGGACCACGTCTGGCCCCAGCCGGTGCCCGCAGTATTCGGGTAATACGCCTGGCAGGGAAACTCCCTCCGGGCGTCGTGATAGTTCTGGAGGCCGACCCCGAGCTGCTTGAGGTTGTTGCTGCACGTGGATTGTCGCGACGCCTCACGGGCGGCCTGCACCGCCGGAAGCAGCAGGCCGACGAGCGTGCCGATGATCGCGATCACGACCAGAAGTTCGACGAGCGTGAACCCGCGACGGCGTTCCGATCTCATTGCTTCGTGTCGCCTCTGCATGTCTCTTCCTACTCGTCAGAGTGCACGCCGGTAATGATGCTGCGGCAATTCCCTCTTCCAACGATCCATGCTAGGCCGACACACGTATCGCCACCATGCTCTAGGCGGTATGCGGCTTGTCCAATTTGGTAAGCCCGTTTCCTCGTCCTCGGCACCGACGGTGAGCATCCCGGCCGGGTCGAACTTGTGGCCCGACAGCAACAGCCGCGGCCTCCGGGCTGGTGAGCGGCGGCCTGCTACGCGACGTCCCGCGCCGCCGCTTCCTCGAGCAGCCGGATCCACGGGCCGACGAAGTGGCCGCTGTCGCGATACGTGCGGCCGCTCACGAGGTTTTCATCCACCACGCACGCACTGTCGACGAAGATGCCGCCGGCCACCTCGAGGTCAAACCGGCATTTCGGCACGGTGGCCATCTTCCGGCCCCGCACACAGTCGGCGTAGGCCGGAATCTCGACTCCGTGGCAGACGCTGGCCACCGGCTTGTTCTCGCTGAAGAAATGACGCGTGATCCTCACGAGATCCTCGTCGTAGCGGATGTACTCGGGCGCCCGACCGCCGCTATAGAAGATGCCCAGATAGTCGTCGGGCCGTACGTCGGCGAAGGCGAGATCGGCGTTGATCTGATAGCCCTCCCATTCCTTCGTGATCGTCCAGCCGGGCCGCACCTCGTGGAGCACCATCTGGTATGTCCGCCGCTCGGGCGCGATCACGACCGGCGCAAATCCCGCCTCCTGGAGCCGGTAATACGGATAGAGCGTGTCGACGGTCTCGGCGGCGTCGCCCACCACGATCAGCACTTTTTGGATTATTTCACGCGCCATGGATTTCCGATTCGGTCTCCTGATACAGCCGGGAGGGTTTTTCGTTCGAGGCCGGCTGACACGCAATAGTAGTGCCCAGCGCGGCTTCCCGCATTCAGGTTTTCCGTGCGAGGGACGCAGTTTTTGCGGCTCTTGCCCATGCCGCTCTCACGCGACAATCCACGTGCAGCAACAACCTCAAGCAGCTCGGGATCGGCCTCCAGAACTATCGCGACGCCCGGAGGTCCTTTCCGATGGGAGCCGCGCGCGCGGCGGGCAGGACGGCGAGGATGTCGTGGACGCGGCGGTGCTGACCGTCGTCGAACTGCTCGAACGAACTGGCGACCGCGGGGCCGCAGATGCCGCGGGCGGCGAGGGCCGCCTTGATGCCGACGACGATCCGCCCCGGCATGCGGCCCACCTCGTAGAGCTGTGCAAGCAGCCTGGCCTGCGCGAGCACTGCGGCGACCCGATCGCGGTCGCCTGTCAGGAGCGCTTCGTGGAGATCGACGAACAGCCGTGGGCAGAGGTTCGCGCCGCCCGGAATGCCGCCGTGCCCGCCGAGGGCGTGGGCCTCCGGCAGGAGCAGCTCCGGGCCGACGAAGAGCGACCAGTCGGGCCGGAGTTCGCGGACGATTGCCGATACCTCGGCAAAGAAGGCCATGTCGCCGGAGCTGTCCTTGACGCCCACGATGTTCGGGCAGTCGGTCAACCGGCGGATGGTGTCGGCCGTGAGCGAAACCTTCGTCATCTCGGGCATGTTGTAGAGGAGCAGGGGCAGCGGCACGCGGGCAGCCAGTTCGCCTGCCCAGCGGACGAGAGGCTCCGGCGCGGCGGGGAAGTAATATGGCGGCGCGGCCACGACGGCGGCAGCGCCGCTCTCCGCGGCGGCATGTGCCATCGCCACGCTTTCGGCCAGCGATGCGTCGGTGATGCCGACGAGCACGGGCACCCGGCCGTCGACCAGCCGCACGACGCGGTGCACGAGGTCCCGTTGGATCGCGTGGGAGAGCGAGGGTCCCTCCCCGGTCGTGCCGAGCACGAAGAGACCGTGCACGCCACCGGCGAGCACGTGATCGACGAGCCGTTCGAGGCCGGCGATGTCGAGCACGTCGGC